>JAEZDP010000068.1 GCA_023418055.1 Acidobacteriota bacterium | reverse complement strand
GCCGCGGTAGCGCTTCCACTGCAGGTGCGACGGCCCGAGCGGGTTGTAGGCAATCTGCCGCCCGTCCGGCGCGTAGGCCGCGCGCGCGGCATGCGGGATCGGCAGCGCTGTTTCGACGCCGCCCGCGGCCGGTACGGTGAACAGCTGCGTGTAGCGGTTGTTGAACACCGCACGCGGCGACGTGAAGAGGACGGAGGCCCCGTCGGGCGTGAAGCCCTGGGCGATGTCGGCGCCGGGGTGCCAGGTCAGCCGCTGCGGCACGCCGCCCGTGGCGGGCACCACGAAGACGTCCACGTTGCCGTCGTACTCGGCGCTGAAGGCAATCGTCGCGCCGTCTGGCGAGAACACCGGACTGCGCTCGACGCCCGCGTCGCTCGTCAGGCGTCGGACGTTACGCCCCTCGAGATCGCAGATGTAGAGGTCGCCCGCATAGATGAACGCGATGTGCGATGCGCTCACCGCGGGTTGCTGCAGCAAACGGGTGTCGGCCACGTCGAGTGCACTGGCCGGCGCCAGCAGCAGCAGCGAAAGGGACGTGGCAGCGAGGAGATGACGCAGGTGCAGTCCGACCATGCCGGGATAGTACTCCCGAGCGTTCCCCCGGGTTCCCTGCCCAGCCGCGCAGCGCCACCACGGGCCCGCCGTCCGCGCTCTCGCCACGGTCTCTCGCCGGTCAGGACTCGGCGTCGTGCGGCAACGCGGCAAGGAGATCGGCCGCGCTCCAGTCGTTCCCCCGGAACACCTGCACGATGTGGCCGTCGGCGTCCACGACGACCGTGCGAAGGCCGTGCACGATCTCGTCGCCCTCGGCCTCGTAGGTCAGCTGGAAGGTCGAGGCGAAGGCCCGGATGGCGTCGGGATCGCCCGTGAGCAGCGCCCGGCGGTCGTAGCGTCCGCCCTTGGTCGGCGCGGGAATGTACCGGTCGCCAAATGCCTTCAGCACGTCCGGGGTGTCGTAGGCAGGGTCGAGCGTCACGGCCACCAGCCACACGTCGTCCGCGCGGCCCTGACGCTCGAGGGCCGCGGCCACCTCGTTCAGCCGCTGCATCATCAGCGGGCAGTAGTCGGGCAGGGGGCACCGCGTGTAGATGAACGTGTAGACCACCGGGTGGCCCTGATAGGCAGTGGGGCGGACAGCGGCGCCGTCCTGGTTGATGAACGGCACGTCGGGCACCGCGACCGCCGGCATGCCGGGGAGGGCCGTCCGGCTGCCCGGCAGCGGATCGCCACCCTGGGCAATCACCACGCCTTCGATCCACGAGCGCGCGCCGTCGAGCACCAGCGTGGCCGAGATCCGATCGCCGGGACCGGCCGCCTGCAGCACCCATGGGTCCTGCACGTGAAAGTCCATCGTCATGGCGTCCATGAGGCCGGCGATGGGCTCGTGGGCCACCGACAGCGTCTGGTCGTCGGCGTGCACGGCTCGGACGACCCCCGTCAGCGGGTAGCGCCGCGCCTCAAGCGAGGCCACGAACCGCTGGCCGGACGACGAGTCGGGACTGCCGCCGCACGCCACGAGGGCGGGCAGGAGGGCAAGCAGGAGGGCCAGCCCCATCGAGGCACGGAACCGGGGGGCGTGCGCGGCGAGACGGTGGAGGAACGGCATGCCGCCGCCATCGTATCGCGGTCGGCCGCCTGCCGGCATGAGGCTATAATCGCGGCACAGCGGCACGTCCCGCAGTACATGGCGATCAGGCCGAGGGCCTGTCCCGTGCCTCGCAGGTCCCCAGGGCACGGGCGTCGATCCGGCGCGCTCGACTCTCACTATCGTGACCATCTCGCAAGGTCGGGGGATTGATGGGCGACTTCTATCAGGTAGGCGTTTTCACCACGTTCCATCAGCTGGGCAGCGACGACGACCTCGAGCGGCTCGAGCAGGAGTTGGTGACACACGGACGCTCCCGCCCCACCGCGCTGGTGCTGCCGGCGCTGTTCTCGGAATTCGAAGGCCCGGCGCTGCCGAAGATCATCGAGGAGTTGAGAAGCGTTCCCTACCTGAAGCGCATCGTGCTCTCGCTCGATCGCGCGGACGCGTCGCAGTTCGATCACGCGCGACGTGCCTTCAGCGTGCTGCGCACCCCGGTGACCATCGTCTGGCACGACGGCCCTCGCATGCAGGAGCTCTACCGGGTGCTGCAGGAGTCGTCGCTGCCGATCGGCGAACAGGGCAAGGGCCGATCGTGCTGGATGTCGTACGGCTACGTGCTCGGCGAGGCCGACTGCGACGTCATCGCGCTGCACGACACCGACATCGTCACCTACCGGAGGTCGATGCTGGCCCGGCTCTGCTATCCGGTGACCAACCCGAACCTCGGCTACGACTTCTCCAAGGGCTACTACCCGCGCGTCGGCGGAAACCGGATGCACGGGCGGGTCACGCGGCTGCTCATGACGCCGCTCATCCGCAGCCTGATCCGCATCCTCGGGGCGCATCCGCTCCTCAGCTACATGGACAGCTACCGGTACATCCTCGCCGGTGAGTTCGCGATGCACACCGACCTGGTGCGCGCCGTACGTATTCCTGGCGACTGGGGGCTCGAGGTCGGCATGCTCGCCGAGGTCTACCGCAACACCTCACTGCGCCGCATCTGTCAGGTGGGCATTACCGATCGCTACGACCACAAGCACCAGGCGGTCTCGGCCCAGGACCCCACCCAGGGGCTGATGAAGATGACCGTGGACATCTGCAAGTCGCTGTTCCGTACGATGGCGGCCGAAGGCGTGGAGTTGTCGTCGGGCACGTTCAGGACGCTCGAGGCGGCATACGTCCGCACGGCGGAGGACACGCTGCGGCGCTTTCACCACGACGCCATGTTGAACGGCCTGCAGTTCGATCGGCACGCCGAAGAGATCGCCGTGGGCGCCTTCGCGCGTGGTGTACAGATTGCCAGCCGGCAGTTTCTCGACGACCCGCTCGGCATCCCGCTGATTCCCAA
Source organism: Acidobacteriota bacterium (assembly GCA_023418055.1). Lineage (GTDB taxonomy): Bacteria > Acidobacteriota > Vicinamibacteria > Vicinamibacterales > Vicinamibacteraceae > JAEZDP01. The sequence goes on along the minus strand of JAEZDP010000068.1, from coordinate 8,886 downwards.
CTGGAACCGTGTGGTGTCGGCCACGCCGGGCTTCCTCGACCAGCTGCGCGACGCCGTGCGAGCCGACAATGCGGGTTGATGCTTGATGCCTGATGCCCAATGCCTCATGCCTCATGCTTCGATGTCTCGCCGCGTACGCGCTCGAGCCGCGCCCCCGCCGAAGACCACGCCCCGTGGACCGGCAGACCGTAGACCGTAGACTGTGGACCGTGGACCGTGGACCGGTAGACCGTGGACCGTGGACCGATAAGTGATCTTCTCCGACCTCGACGGCACGCTGCTCGACCACGACACCTACGACTGGACGCCCGCGCGTCCGGCGCTGGCGGCGCTTTCGGCGCGACGGGTGCAGGTGGTTCTCTGCAGCAGCAAGACCCGGGCGGAGATGCGGGCGCTGGCGGCCGCCATGCACCTCCACGCGCCGCTCATCGTCGAAAACGGCGGCGGGGTGTGGCTCCCGCCGTCGTGGGCCAGCCATCTGCCGGAGGGAGCCATGCCGGCCGACGATGGGTGGATCGTGGTGCTGGGCGCGTCGGTGGACACGCTGCGCCCGGCGCTGCAGCGCATCGCGGCGTCTGTCGGCACGTCGCTGCGAGGCTTTGGCGACATGGACGTCGACGAGGTGGCGCGCCGGACTGGCCTGGCGCCTGCCACGGCCGCACTCGCGGCCAGGCGTGAGTTCAGCGAACCGTTCGTCGCGGACCCGCCGGTGCCGCTGCGTGACCTCGACGCCGCTGCCAGCCATCACGGCCTGCAGGTGACGCAGGGCGGCCGGTTCTTTCACCTCATCGGGCCCTCGGACAAAGGCCGCGCGGTGCGCATCGTGAGCGGTTGGATCGGACCCTCTCGTGTCGGGACCACGCTGGGATTCGGCGACGCGCCGAACGACCTTCCGCTGCTGCAGGCCGTGGACACCGGCGTCATCGTGCCCCGGCCTGACGGCACGCCACACCCGGAACTGGTCGCCGCTCTGCCAGACGCGATCGTGGCGCCGCTGCCCGGCCCGCGCGGCTGGAATGCCGCGGCACTCGCCTGGCTCGACGCATCAGGCGCCGGCGCCGCCACCACCCCACCCGGCTGACGGCACCCTGGACGCGCGGTCGCGTGCGTGCGGGAACGCGGGTAGACTTCCCACGTGACCTTCCACAATCTCATCGGCGGCGACTGGGTACCTGCGCAGAGCGGTCAGACCTTCGACAGCATCAACCCGGCAGACATCTCCGACGTGGTGGGCCAGTTCCCCCAGTCGGGCGCAGAGGATGTCGAGGCGGCGGTGGCGGCAGCGCAGGCCGCACAGCCGGCATGGGCTGCCCTTCCCGCGCCGAAACGCGGCGACGTGTTGTTCCGCGCCGCGAACATCCTCGAGGCCAGGGCCGCCGACGTGGCCCGCGACATGACGCGAGACGAAGGCAAGACCTTACCCGAGGCAAAGGGCGAGGTCGGCCGGGCGGTGAACATCCTGCGCTACTACGGCGGCGAAGGGTCGCGGCTGTTCGGACGGGTCGTGCCGTCGGAGCGCGACCGCGTGTTCGTGCACACGCTTCGCACACCGCTCGGCGTGGTGGGCGCCATCACGCCGTGGAACTTCCCCATCGCCATCCCGGCCTGGAAGGCCTGCCCGGCCATCGTCGCCGGCAATGCGGTGGTGCTGAAGCCCTCGGAGCTGGCGCCGCTCTGCACGGTGCGCCTGGCTGAGGCGCTCATCGAGGCGGGCCTGCCGGCCGGGGTGCTCAACGTGGTGTTCGGCTCCGGCGAGGCCGGTGCTGCTGTCGTCGAACACCCGGGCATCCGCGCCGTCTCGTTCACCGGATCGGAAGCCACCGGCGCAAAGGTGGCCGCGACGTGTGGCGCACGGCAGGTGCGCGTGCAACTCGAGATGGGCGGTAAGAACCCGACCATCGTCATGGCCGACGCCAACCTGGAGGAAGCGGCGTCCATCGTGCTCAACGCCGCGTTCGGCTCCACCGGGCAGCGCTGCACGGCCACGTCGCGGGCCATCGTCGAACGGCGCGTGGTCGAAGAGTTCACGTCGCTGCTCGTGCGCAAGGCCGCGGCGATGCGCGTGGGCAACGGGGCCGATGAAGGCGTGGACGTGGGCCCGAGCATCAACGCGGCACATGCCGACAAGGTGGTGGAGGCCGTGGATGGCGCCGTGAAGGACGGGGCATACGTGCTGGCGGGTGGGCATCGGCTCACCGACGCGGCCCTGGCCGGAGGCCACTTCGTGGCGCCGACGGTGATGATGAACGTCACGCCGGCCATGAAGATTGCGCAGGAGGAAGTGTTCGGGCCGGTGGTCGCCGTGATGCCTGCCGACGACTTCGAGGACGCGCTGCGGATAGCCAACGACGTGCGCTTCGGCCTGTCGGCCACCATCTGCACGACGTCGGTCTCGACGGCGCTGAGCTTCGCCCACCGCATCGAAGCCGGTCTCGTGATGGTCAACCTGCCGTCGGCCGGGGTCGAGTTCCAGGTGCCCTTCGGCGGCACCAAGGCCAGTTCGCTCGGCCCCCGCGAGCAGGGACCGGAGGCCATCGATTTCTACACGCAGATCAAGACCGTGTATGTGAAGTACTGAACGGTCCTCAGTCCACGGTCCACGGTCCACGGTCTTCAGGCTTCAGGCGTACGGCGTACGGCGTACGGCGTCAGGCGTCCGTTGACCTCGTGACGGCATCGGCGCGTGCGCGCCACATCTCGAGGGCCGTCCGGATGTTGCCCCATCGCGTCTGCTCGGCGCGGACGAACCGGCTGTAGGGCGCGAGGCCGTCCGCGAGACGCAGCGTGCTGCGGTCACGGGCGGCCTCGAACTCCTTGCGCAATGCTTCGGACAACCGCAGCCGCAGCGCCGACACCTTCTCGCGCAGTTCCTCACGCGCACGACGGCGCTTGGCCGGGATGATGAGCAGCCCCACCGCACCCAGCACGCCGGCCGCCACCACGCCGGTGATGTCCACTGCGGCCGTGCTCGCGACCGCGGCGACGACCGCGCCCAGGCCGATGGCACTGGCGCCCATGGCGGCCGTCGCGGCTACCGCCGTCCGCGCGCTGTCGGCCAGGGCCCGCGACTCCTCGCGCTGGTCGTAGGTCTCCACCACACGCTGCGCTTCGCGACCCACCGACTCGAGCAGGTGCGCGCGATCCGCGTGGAACCCCGAGACGTCGCCGCCCCCGAGCACTCGGTCGCCGTGCGCACGCTGGCGCACCGCGAGGCGCGCCGACAACGCCTGCCACTGCCGGAAGTCCTGGTCGACCAACCAGTCGATGAGCTCCGACACCCGGCGGTCCACCTGGGTGGCCGCGTCGGCGATGACGCGGTCCTCGAACTCGTGCTGCACGCGCGCCCGGTTGAGCAGGTCGAACACGCGTCCCATGCGCAACGTGTCCTCGATGAACGCGTGACCACGGGCTTCCATCTCCAGCAGCACCTTCTCGACAGCGTGCATCCGCAGGTCGAACCCGCGCGAGAGGTCTTCGGCATACAGCGCCAGTTGCCGCTCGGTGTCGTCCACCGCCTCGATGTCGTCGGAGAGCAGGGCCAGCCGCTCGGTGGCCGCCGCCTCGTACCGTCGCGCCAGCGCCTGCCCCACGCCGAGCGGATTGGCCAACTTCAGCTCGAACCGCTGCTCATCATCGAGCGTGTCCTGCACGAATCGCTCGAGCGGCACGAACCCGCTCTGCTCCCACACCTCGGGCTCGCCGTGCCTCGCACGCCACGCGAGCCGCGCGCTGGCGGGGAAGATCTCTGGGGCCGCGCCGAGCTGCTGCGTGGCCGCCTCCCGGACGAACGCGAGCACCTGGGCCCGCTGGTCGTCGTGATCGAGGATGTCCCACTTGTTCACGACGATGACCACCTTCTTGCCCCAGTCGCGGATGGTCTCGAGAAAGGTGCGCTCCGTCTCGGTGAACGGATGGTCGGCCGACGTCACGAAGAGCACCAGGTCGGCACGCGGCACGAAGTCGCGCGTCAGCCGTTCGTGCTCACGGATGATCGCGTTGGTGCCCGGGGTGTCCACGATGTGCAGGTCGCGCAGCAACTCGACGGGGGCGGTGACGATCTGCCCGCCGGAGGCGTCGAGCTCGGTGGCGACCGTCTCGCCGTGCCTGACGAGCTGAATCCGCGCGGTCGTCGGCGTGACGCCCTCTTCGAGCACGCGCTGCCCGAGCAGCGCGTTGACGAACGCGCTCTTGCCGGCGTTGAACTCGCCCACCACCACCAGCAGGAACAGATCGTCGAGCTGGCGGATGGACCCGGCGAGCGTGGCCACGTCCTCGGGCGTGGCAGGCACGGTGCCCAGCACGTCGCGAAGATCGCCCAGCACCTGCCGGGCGTCGGCTAGGCGTTGCTCGGCGGCCGGCGTGAGAACGCGGGAACGTGCCAGGGACATGTGCAGCGATTGTACGGCGTCAGGCGCGGCCCTGCCCGACGATCTCCTCGTAGTACTGCTCGTACAGCGGGACGATCGCGTCGTGCCTGAACCGCTCGCGCACGTCGGCCGTGGCGGCGGCGCCCATCGCGGCGTGCGCCGCGGGGTCGCGCAGCAGGGCCAGGGCCGCCTCCGCCATCCCGGCGGTGTCGTCGGGCGCGCGCAGATACCCCGTCACCCCTTCGCGCACCACCTCCGGCAGCCCACCCACACGCGAGGCGATCACCGGCACCTCGCAGGCCATGGCTTCGAGGGCCGACAGCCCGAAGCTCTCCTGCGCCGACGGCAGCAGGAACAGGTCGGCCGAGGCGAGCCACGGCGTGGCGTCCGGCTGTTCACCGGCAAACACCACGGCGTCCGCCAGCCCGGCGTCCGCGACGAGCTGCTCGATGTGCGGGCGCACCGGACCATCCCCCACGAGCACGAGTCGCGACGGATGCGACGCGTGGACGCGCCTGAACACGTCCACCACCGCGTCGAGACGCTTGACGGGGCGGAAGTTCGACATGTGCAGCAGGATGGCGGCCCCTGGCGTCGAGCCCTCGAGGCGCGCGCGCAACGCCGCGTCGGGCCGGCCGCCGTGCAGCGACAGATCGAGAAAGTTCGGGATCACGCGGATGTCGCGCGAGATGCCGAGCGTCCGCACCGTGTCGCGCGCGAGGCTCTCTGACACCGCCGTGACCCCGTGCGACTGCTCGATCGAAAACGCGACGACCGACGAATACGACGGGTCGCTGCCGACCAGCGTGATGTCGGTGCCGTGCAGGGTGGTGACCGTCCGCGGCGTGACCGCACCCGGCGAAGCCAGCAGCATCTGGTCGGCGAGATAGGCCGCGGTGGCATGCGGCACGGCGTAGTGCGCATGCACGATGTCGAGACGGCGCTCCTGCGCGACGCGCACGATCGTATTGACCATGGCCAGCAGGTACTGCGGCTCGAGGAACAACGGGTAGGGCGGCACGGTCACCGGCGCGAACGAGAAGCGTGGCTCTCCCTCCCGCCAGCGGAACGGCGGATCGTGGCTGATGAGATGCACGTCGTGCCCCCGGCGTGCGAGCGCACGTCCGAGTTCCGTCGCGACCACGCCGCTGCCGCCCACCGACGCGTAGCACACCATGCCGATGTTCATGGCACGTCCTTCAGGAGGCTCGACCGGACGACCGGCTCGCGCACGACGAGGCCCTCCGCGTAGGGCACGCCGACGAGGGCACCGAACTGCGCATCGCGGCTCTCGACGAGTTGCTGGAAGCCCGCTCCGACCAGCCGTGTCGTCACGGCGCCGGTCTCGGACGGGGCGAACTGGCTGCGGTGACACGCCAGCGCTTCACGCTTGGCCTCGTACCAGGCGGAGACGTCCACGACAAACGATGGCGGCGCGCTGTCGTTGATGAAGTAGTAGCAGACCCATTCGGGCCGCCAGGCCTCATGTCCGGTGTCGTAGCGCCGCAGCCCGCTGCGATGACAGGCCGTCGCCACCAGGCTGCTGGCCGCCACATGGTCAGGGTGCCTGTCGCTCCAGTAAGGAATCGCTACCGTACGCGGACGATGGCGGCGGATGCACCCGACCAGCGCGTGCAGTTGCTCGGGGCTGCCTGTGAGTCCGCCGTCGGGGAGTGCCAGGTTCTCGCGGACCTCCACACCGAGGACGGCCGCGGCCGCGTCAGCTTCGGCGCGGCGTTCTGCGGGCGTGCCGTTGCTGCCGAGTTCGCCCGCCGTCAGGTCGCACAGCCCCACCTGGCGGCCGTCCGCGGCATGTCGCGCCACACAGCCGCCAAGGCCGATTTCGATGTCGTCGGGGTGGGCTCCGAAGGCCAGCAGATCGAGGGGCATTCCCCTCACTCTACAACCCGCCGCCCGGATCGCGGCTCGGGCGCCAGCCGACCGTCGTAGGTCCACCGGCGGACCTTATTCGCCCGGAGCCGTGCGGCGTCCGGATGGGTCGGGTTCACGAGGACGTTGGCTTCCTCGGCAACGATGGCCGACGGCACCTGGGCGAGGAGTGTCTGCCCCGCGGCGGCCCACAGCGTTCCCCAGTCGATGGACCGGCGGCCGGCAGGCAAGGCGTCCCATCCGACGTGCGCCGCAGGATCGAACGTCGTGCGAGTGCGCCAGCAGTCCAGGGGCACCGTGATCTCGACCAGATAGCGGTTGAGCGGCAACGGCTCGTCGCCGAGATGGACGATGGTCTCGAGGCACGCCAGCGATCGGCTGGTGGAGGTGTAGATCAAGGCAATCCCCGGGCGGTTCCACCGGCCACCCGTGAGCCATGCCCCCCGTCCGGTGAGGTCGTCCGCTTCGTAGTGGGGGGTATCGGTCGCGATGCGGTAGACCACGACCGCGTCGCTCATGCGTACGCGCCGGACTGCATGCGGGCGAGCAGGTTCGACACCAGCTCTCGGCCTTCGCCGGTGTCCATCAGGTCGGCCGGGCGCAGGCCTCCGAGGGCCGGCACCGGGCGATCGAGCCACCGGGCCACCCAGCGCGCGGCGTCGAACCCCTCGGGGCGCCCTGACTCGGCGACGAGCGCGTTGGCCTGGCCAATCAGCCGCAACAGTCCCAGCACCCGTTCGCTCTCGTCGGAACTGAGGCGCTGGCCCGCCTGCAGCTTACGGCTGACCGTGGCGCGCGCCAGCCCCAGCGTGGTGTAGAGCACCTCGCGCGGCACGGCCATCGCCGCCGACATCGCGGGCAGGACCTCCGCTGGCAGGCCATCTCGCACCCACCCGATGCGGATCAGGGGATCGGCCCGGTACACGACGTCACTCACCACGTCCCCGCCGTCGTCGAGCGCGCCCCACGGCTCGTCGTAGGACGTGACTGCCGCGGTCGCACTCCCGGAATGTCTCATTCGAGATACTCTAAATGTTCTATTGAGACGACGCAAGGGCTGAGCGGCGCGTGCGTCAGCGGTCCATGATGCTCAGGTAGGCGCGCCAGGGCCCGACGGCGTCGCGGTACTGCCTCGCCATCACACGCGCGATCTGGCCGAGATGCGCGAGGTCGTGCGCGACCCACGTCGCCAGCAGTTGCTCGAGGGTGACCGGCCCGAACGCCGGGTGTTCACCGTGCAGCGCAAGGTGCGTCGCATCGAGGTTCCAACTCGCCAGCGTCGCCAGGTTGTCGGATCGCAGGCGCGCGAACTCGTCGAGCAAGTCGCCTGGCGACTTGCCCTCGCTCTCATGGAATTGCGCAAACCTGTCGACGGGCGGAAAGGGCGTCGACGGACCCTGCTCGAGGATGATCCGCGCGCGTGGAATCCAGTCGGCGCGCTCGCCATGTATCAGGTGGCCCAGCACGATGTAGGGGCTCCAGGTGTCCGGGCCCTCGGTGGCCTCCAGCCAGGCGGCGGGCAGCCCGTCGAGCAGTGCACGGAGCACCACGGGCGTGCGCGCCAGCATGGTCGTGCCCGAGTCGAGCGTGAAGTCCATGTCAGGCCGGCAGCACCAGGGTCTCGCCGATGTCGCGCAGAGCCAGGCGGTCCGCTTCGCCGGCCAGCGCCGTCTGCGCCCGTTCTATCGGCTCGCCCACGGGCTCGCGACTCAGCTTGAACGACAGGTGGTGCACGGGCACGAACAGGCGGGCACCTGCGGCATCCGCCATCGCCACGGCTTGCTCGGGCGTGCAGTGATTGGTGATCCAGGGATTGTAGGCGCCAATCGGCATGATGGCGGCCTCGTACGGGCCGTGCGTCTTGTGGCTGCGGAAGGCCGGGGTCTGCGCGGTGTCGCCGCCAATCAGCAGCCGGCGGCCTTCGCGCTCGATGGCAAAGCCCGTGTAGCCGCGGTGCGTGTCGGTGCGCACGCGGGCGCCCCAATGCTTCACTTCGAGCGCGCGGACGTCCACGTCACCCTTTGCCGTGCGGACGCGGGTGGTGTCACTCCACCGCAACTCCTCCACCGATGAGTACGGCCCGCGCGGCAGCAGGTCGGAGGTGGCAGCGGCCATCACCGCCGCCGGACGGCCGGGCACCGCAGCCAGCGACGGCCGATCCAGGTGGTCGAAGTGCGCGTGGGTCACGAGCACGAGGTCGATGTCGGGCAGGTCGCCGACGTCGAGTGCACACTGCACGAGCCGCAGGGGCCCGAGCGTGCCGAGCCCGAGGTCGGCGCCCACCCGCGAGAACAGCGCAGGGTCGGTGAGGATGTGGACCCCGTAGAAGTTCACGAGCACCGTGGCATGCCCGAGCCACGCGAGGGTGATGGCGTTGTCGGACCAGGAGGCGGGGTCGGGCCGGTGCGGCGCGGCTGGGACGTCGCGGCCGAACTCGCCGAAGCGCTCACGAATGAACCGCGCGCCCCAGGACGACGAGGTACTCACGTAGCCGGTGCCCCCGACGCCAGCGGCGACCCCGGTGGCGAGAAAGGTGCGGCGGCTGAAGAGCCGTCGACGCGGCGGTCGTGCGGGGCGATTCATGGGGATCAAGTTCGCATGCCGCGCAGACCGGCGGCCGCCCCCGGCC
>JAEZDP010000065.1 GCA_023418055.1 Acidobacteriota bacterium | reverse complement strand
CCCGGCATCACCAGGCCGAAGAACCCGAGCATGATGGCGTAGCCGATGGCTTGTGATCGGATGGCACTGCTCCCTCCGCGACGGCCGTAGTACACGAGCGCGCCAAGCAGCCCGAAGATGGCCGCCGAGGCGCCCACGGTGAACTGTGCCCCCCGCAGCATGGGGATGGGCAGCCAGGCCAGGTAGGCACCGGCCAGAGAACTCGCCGCGAAGCCGGTCACGCCGGCGACGGTGTAGAGGATGACCGTACGGCCGGGCCCGTAGATGTCTGCTGTGGCCGGCGCCAGCTGGCGTACCCACATCATGTTGAACACGATGTGCAGGAGGCTGCCGTGCAGCCAGCCCGCACTCAGCACCGTCCACCACCGCCCGACGCCGAACACCGGTATCGCGCCGCTGGCGCCGAACAGAAAGAGGCTCGCACCGCTCGGTGACAGCAGGTTGAACAGGCCGCCCATCCCGATCTGCGATCCCGAGGCGAGCAGCGACAGGACGTAGAGCGCGGCGCACGCGATTGTCACGAGCGGCACGAACCCGAGGTCGTTGCCGAGCCGCCGCAGCACCGGCGCAAACCCCCACATCCCTGGGTTTCGGCGCCCGCAGTTCAGGCATTGCGGGTCGCGCACCCCCACCAGCGTCCCGCAACTGCTGCACACCACCGAGCCCTCGGTCTGTCGCCTGAACATCCTGCGAGGGTACAAGGAACGAAGGAAAGGAGAAAGGCGGCACGGAGGACGGGAGGATTGGAGACGGACGGGCACTGCAGTGTGTTGCGTCAGGCGCCGATTACCTCTCGAGACCCATGCCCGTGACGTCTGTGGTCGGCTCGTGTGGTTCCCGCGGATCGGTGCTGATGCGCATGGGGGCGATCTGCCTGGGGCTCGTCAGCGGGCTGGCGGCCCTCGTGGGATCGCCGGCGGCGGCGCTCGACCCGGCCAAACAGCTGTCGCAATACGTCCGGCAGACCTGGCACGCGGCCGACGGGCTGCCGCAGAACTCGGTGCAGGCGATTCTCCAGACCTCCGACGGCTACCTGTGGCTGGGCACCCAGTCTGGGCTCATCAGGTTCGACGGCGTCAACTTCGTCGTCTTCGACCGTCACAACACCCCCGCGTTCCACAACCACAGCATCCGTGCGCTCGTCGAGGACGACGAGGGCACCCTCTGGATCGGCACCCACGCCGGCGGCATCGTCCGCCTGGCAGGCGGGACGTTCTCGCGCCTGGGCCGTGAGGCCGGATTGCCGCATGACGCCGTGTTCGCGCTGCTGCGCGACCGCCGCGGCGTCATCTGGGCGGGCACCTTCGGCGGCGGCCTGGCGCGCTGGACGGGCACGAGCTTCGAGGTGCTGACGACGCGCGACGGACTGGCCCACGACCATGTCCGGTCCCTGATGGAAGACCGCACGGGAACGCTGTGGGTGGGCACCGACGGCGGCGGGGTCAGTCGCGTCGCTGGCGACCGGGTGGTGCCAGGGACGCCGATGCCCGAACTGCAGGGGATGGTGGCCTGGCCCATGGTCGAGGATCGCGACGGCGCCGTGTGGGTCGGCACGTATGCCGACGGTCTCTTCCGATGGAAGGACGGCGAGGTGCGGCGGTTCGGCACGGCGGACGGTCTGCCGTCCGACAGCATCTGGTCGTTGCTCGAAGACCGCGACGGCACCCTCTGGATTGGTTCGGCGGGAGGGCTCTCACGGTTTCGCCAGGGCACTTTCGACCACCTCGCGCACAAGGACGCCTCCGACGGCGAGTCGGTGTGGAGCCTGCTGGAAGATCGCGAGGGGGCCTTGTGGGTGGGCACGCACGGCAGCGGCCTCACGCGCCTGCGCGACGGCGTCCTCACGCCATTCGGCAAACAGGAGGGACTCTCGGGCAACCGTGTCTTCCCACTGCACGAAGATCCGGACGGCGTTCTCTGGATGGGGCTCGACGGCGGCGGGCTCAACCGCGTCGCCCATGGCACCATCTCGGTCTTCACCACCGAGGACGGTCTGCCGAGCAACAGCGTGTGGGCCATCGACACGTGTCCCGACGGCGCGCTGTGGGTCGGCACCGAGAACGGCATCGCACGTCGTCAGGGCGACGGCTGGAGGGTGTACGGCAAGGGCGATGGCCTCGACGAGCCGCGCGTCTGGGCCTTGCGCTGCCTGCAGGACGGCCGGGTGCTCGTCGGCTCGCTGGGAGGCTTGCACCTCCTGCACGACGAGCGCCTGACGCCCGTGGCGCCGGCCACGCCGTTCAAGGGCGGCGTGCGCTGGATTCACCAGGACCGCACCGGGCACGTGTGGTTCGCCACCAACCACGACGGGCTCGTGCACGGCCCACCCGATGGCCCGTTCGAGGTCCTCGCCGAGGCCGACGGCCTGGCCAGCAACCACGTGCTGGCCCTGCACGAAGACCGGCACGGCGCCTTGTGGGTGGGCACCCGCGGCGGGCTGTCGCGCGTGCGCGACGGACAGGTCGCCTCGTTCCATTCGGCCGATGGCCTGCCCGACGAGATGATCATCGGGCTGGTCACCGACGGCTTCGACCGTCTCTGGATGAGCAGTGCCCTCGGCATCTTCCGCGTCGATCTCGCGCGCCTCGAGGAAGCCGCCGCTGGCGAGCGCCTCGCGCTCGAGCCGACGCACTACCGCGTGCTCGACGGCCTCCGCAGCGACCAGGCCAGCAGCGGGTCGCAGGGCACGGCGCTCGCGACGCGCGATGGTCGCCTCTGGTTCGCCACGCTGAAAGGGGCGGCGTGGGTGGACCCCCGTCACCTTCGCGGTGACGAGGCGGCGGGTGCCGTGCGCATCGAGCGCGTCGCCTACGGCAATCCCGAGATCGTCGCCCATGCGCCCTTCGACGCCGGTGGCCTCACACTCCCTGCGGGCGTCCGCAACCTGACGGTCGCGTTCACCGCGCTGTCGCTGGCCGAAGCCCACCGCACCACGTTCGAATATCGCCTCGACGGCGTGGACGACGCCTGGGTCGACGCCGGAAACCGTCGCGTGGCGTACTACACGAGTCTGCCGCCCGGCCCGCTCCAGTTCCATGTCCGCAGCCGCGACGGCGAGGGACGCCGGAGCGCCCAGCCCGCCGTCCTGCTGCTGGAGGTGCCCCCGTTCGTGCACCAGACGTGGGGGTTCCTCGTGGCCTGCGCCCTGGCAGGCCTCGCCGCCGTCGTCGGCCTCCTGCGGTGGCGCACCCGGCATCTCGAGGCCAGGCATCTGGTGCTGCAGCAGCTTGTCGACGCGCGGACGCACGATCTGCTCGAGGCCAAGGAGCGCGCCGAGGAAGCCAGCCGCGCCAAGAGCCAGTTCCTCGCCAACATGAGCCACGAGATTCGGACGCCGATGAACGGCATCATCGGCATGACCGATCTCGTGCTGGCCGACGGGCCGTCCCCGGCGCACCGCGAACAACTCGAAGTCGTGCGGCACTCGTCCACCACGCTGCTGCGCGTGATCAACGACATCCTCGACTTCTCGAAGGTGGAGGCTGGGCACCTCGAGTTGTCGCCCATCGACTTCCGTCTGCGCGAGAGCCTGGCGGCCGCGGTGGGCGTCGTGCAGTTGAAGGCCCGCGTGAAGGGGCTCACCCTCCACTACGAGGTCGCCGGCGATGTGCCCGACCTCGTGCACGGCGACCCCGACCGCCTGCGCCAGGTGCTCATCAACCTCGTGGACAACGCCGTCAAGTTCACCGATACGGGCGGCGTGACGGTGCATGTGCGGCTCGACGGCCCGGCCGACGGGCCAAGTCTGCCCGTGCACATCGCGGTCACCGACACCGGCGTGGGCATTCCGGAGGACAAGCAGCAGGCCATCTTCGAGGCCTTCACGCAGGCCGACGGGTCGACGACTCGCAGGTACGGAGGGACGGGCCTCGGCCTCTCGATCTCCACGCGCCTGGTGGAACTGATGGGCGGCGAGTTGACCGTGACGAGCACGCCCGGTGTCGGCACGACGTTCGCGTTCACGGCGGTGCTCGGACGGGCGCTGGATGACATCGACGCTGCCACGTCGGCGTATCAGGCGGCGGGCGGGGCGGATGCGTCCACCCCTGGCGGTGTGGCCGTCGGTGCGGCAGGGGACCGGGCACGTGCGCTGCGCGTGCTGCTTGCCGAGGACAACCCCGTCAACCAGCGGGTCGCGGTGGCGGCCCTCGAGCGAGCGGGGCACACGGTGCTCGTCGCCAACGACGGTCATGAAGCCGTGGAGATCGCCTCGCGCGAATCCGTCGACATCGTCCTCATGGACGTGCAGATGCCGCGGATGTGCGGGCTCGAGGCCACCGCGGCGATCCGGGCGCGGGAGGCCGGCCTGGGCCGCGATCGGCTGCCCATCATCGCGTTGACCGCCCACAGCCTCGACGGCGACGCGCAGCGTTGCCGCGACGCCGGCATGGACGGCTACATCTCGAAGCCGGTGCGCGTCGATCGCCTGGCGGCGGAGGTGTGCGACCACGTGCGCGAGGCGGCCGACCGTCGCCGCGTGGGGTGAGGGGCGGGAGCGCGGCGGTTCGTGTCGGCACGCGGGTATGGCACAATCGCGCGCATCATCCACCGGCGCGTGTGCTGATGGCGTGAGCACAGAGGCTCCGCCGCCAGCCTGCCTCTTCCTGGACCTCCCCCCGTGACCTCAGACCACCAGACGCCCGCGCTCGATCGCCGCAACTTCTTCAAGACCGCAGGAGCCGGCATGGCCGCTGCGGCTGTCGTGCTGACGCCGCGCGAGGCCGCGCTGGCGCAGCAGCAGGCCCATCAGGCGGCGTACGACCGCATCGCGGCCAACACGTATCCCATTCGTCCGCTCTTCAAGCAGCGTCCGCGTCCCGCCGGCGCGACAGGCGCCCCGGGCGGTGGGGGAGGCGGGCGCGCCGCGGCTGCGGCGGCCGAGCAGGAGGCCCTGCGAAGCAACCCGAACGCGCGTCGTGCCCTCGAGGTGTCGGATGCGGCCCGTGCGGCCAGGGCCAACCTGCCCGACGCCGCCGCGATGAAGAAGCAGTATGGCGAGATCACCATGCTCGACTTCCCGCAGTTCACGAAGGACACGTTCCCGGGCGTCACGAAGATGGATCTCTTCTCGGGGCTCTTCGGCGACGTCACCGACGACTCGATGTTCTTCATGGTGGACGGAAGGCCCCGCGGGTTCGACCCGCTCAGCCCCTCCGGCCGCAAGTGGCTCGACACGCTGGCCAACATCACGGTGAAGACAGGCACCCAGGTGCACCACATCTCGAACAACGCCCCGACCAACCTGGCGGCGTACGGCTCACCCGAGGAGGACGAGAAGCGCAAGGCCGGCGTCGCGATGGCCAAGCGCTGGCTCGAAGGGTGTGCCTCTCTCGGCGTGCGCTCGATGCGCATGAACTCGCCGCAGGCCCTCGGGCCCAGCATCCGTCCCAATGCCATCGCCCGTGGGCCGGGTGACGGCTACCCCCGCAACATCGACCTCGGGCCGCTGCTCGATGCGGCGATCGAGTCGCACAAGGAGATGGCCGACTTCGGCGGCAAGCTCGGCATCAAGGTGACCATCGAGAACCACTGGGGCCTCGCGGCCGATCCGCTCTGCATCCGCACCATCATCGACGAGGTCAACCACCCGTATTGCGAGGCCTCGCCCGACTTTGCCAACTGGGAGCACGAACACATGCTCTTCAACGGCCTGAAGGCGCTGGCGCCCTACGCCCACACGACGGCACACGCCAAGTACTGGGATCGCTGGGGCGACAAGAACGACGTGCAGCGTTCGACGCGCATCATGCTGGCGGCGGGCTTCCGCGGCGCGTTCGCGCTCGAGTACGAGCAGGGACCCCTCAACGGCGTGGAGGGCGCGAAGTATCTCTATCGCGAAGTGTTCGCGGCGCTGACGACACCGACCCCCGTGGTCGGCTGACCCGCGGCAGGCGCGCCGCCACAAAGCGCGTTATGCTGCTGCCCACTCAGGAGACAACGATGGCGAAACCGAAAGCAAAGGCCAGGGCGAAAGCCGCCGCGCGAGCGCAGAAGGCCGCGCAGGCGGAGGTGGACAACTACGGCGGCGGCGGGGCGACCGGCAGTTCGTCCGGGGCGCCCGGCGTCGTGGCATTCGACGACGACCAGCGGGCCAGCGGGGCGGCCGCGCACGTCAAGCCCGCCTATCAGGACATCTCGCACGCCCCGCGCCGCAAGACGCTCGACAAGCTGAAGCTGCCGTCCTACTGCCTGGGCGACCTGTCACCGGTCGACGTGCGCGAGTATCTCAAGTACAGCGACACGATTCTCGTGCCGAAGGCGTCGCTCGAGCAGCACGGGCCCCACCTGCCGCTCTATTGCGACACCATCACGTCGCTGGAGGTCGCGCGGCGCGCCGGCGAGAAGGCGGGCATCCTCTACACGCCCACCCTGTGGCTCGGCTACAGCCCCCAGCACATGAAGGCGCCGGGGATGGGCGCGGGCACGGTCACGCTGCGGGTCGAGACCTATCTCAACCTGATCTACGACATCGGCCGCAGCCTCATCCATCACGGGTTCAACCGCGTCATCTTCGTCAACGGACACGGGTCGAACGTCAAGGTGGTGGACCCGGTGCTGCGAAAATTGCGCAACGAGACCGGCGCCCTGATCGCGTACTACAAGCCGTACGCCGAGCGGTACCTCGGCATGATCAAGGACGTGCTCGAAGGACCCACCGAAGAGACCCCGGGATGGCACGCCGGCGAACTCGAGACGTCACAGTGTCTCTGCCACAACCCCGATCTCGTGCGCATGGACCGGGCCGTCATGGACCGCGCCCACGCCCCCAAATACATGACCAAGGCCTGGAAGAAGAGCGACGGGATGCCTGACCTCGAATTCCAGGGCTACCAGTACTTCAACATGCCGTTCGAACACGACGAGTTCACCGACTCGGGCGTGATGGGCAACCCGTTCCGCGGCGCGGCCTACAAGGGCGAGATCGCGTTCAACCGGTTCTCCAACCACCTCATCGACGCGGTGCACGAGTTCGAACAGGTGAAGGTGAAGGTCCACAACCGCGACTTCACCCAGACCAAGACCATGGGGTGGTGACCGGGGCGTTGGGGCCCAGCGGCCGCGAGGATGCAGCCGATGGGCGCGTCGTGTCAGCTCTGCGGCGCCTGCACCAGTCCCGTTCCGACGTCGTCGGGATCGAAGCCCGGCGCCAGCGTCCCGGTGACACCCGAGGCAATCAGCCGGGCCACGAGTTGCGAGGCCTTGAGCGGGCCGGCGGCCGACAGCTTCTGCGCCCATAGCGCCGCCACGCCTGCCACATGGGGGGTGGCCATGCTCGTGCCATTCATCGCGACCAGCCCGCCGCCACGCCGCGCTGAAATGACGCCCACGCCCGGAGCGGCGACAGTGGCGTTGGTGTTCGAGAAGGACGCTACGCTCATCGCGCTGCCGGATTGACCGAGCGCCGCCACCGAGATCATCCCCTCGGCCACCGCCGGCGGCGCACACGCCACCTCGTAGGCTGGCGTGCCCTCGCGCTCGCTCTCGTTGCCCGCCGCGGCCACGAGCACCGCCTGTACGCCGAAGTCGCCCTGCGCCACGATGAACGACGTGAGGCGTTCGAAGAGCCTGACGTTGTGGCGGTAGCCTTCGAGGGCGATCGTGGTGGCGCGCTCCACGGGGTAGCCGTGGGTGTCCACGAGCAGCTTGACGAAGCCGGGGAAGTCGATGCCGAGTGACATCGACACGATCTGCGCGCCCTCGCCGACCGCCCACTGGATGGCCGAGGCCACATCGTCGCTGCCGCCGCCGCCCTGGCCGAGCACCTTGCCGATGACGGCGCGCTGCACCCCTCGGGCCACCCCGATGCGGGTGCCGTCGACGTCGCGACCGAAAATCGTGCCCGCGCAGTGCGTGCCGTGGCCGTGCAGGTCGGTGTCGGCTTCGGAGGTGAAGTTCCGCCGGGTCAGCGTCACGCCCGCAAACGCCGGGTGGGTCTCGTCGATCCCCGTGTCGAGCACGCCGACCACCATGCCGCTGCCGTCGAAGGGCGAGGTGTGCGCGCCGACGGCCTCGACGCCCCAGGTGGCCCCTGCCGACGGTTGCATCTGTGCGTCGATGCTGACCGGTTCGATGAGCTTCATGGGCATCACCGGTGCGACGGCAGCGACGTCGTGACGATGGCGGAGGGCGCGACTGGCCTGGCCGTCGAGCTCGTCGACCTCGACGCGGACGGGCGTGGCCGCGGGCTGGGCCGACGGGCCGCCGCGGGTGGTGGAGGTGGGCGGCTCGAGCAGGATCACGTACTTGTTCTTCATGGCACGCCTCGCTGGCATGCGCGCACGTGCACTCGTCGAGCGCGCGCCGCGCGTGCGGGTGTCGAGTTCGAACGACGGGAGGGGCTACAGCCAGCACAACGCGAGCCGAAGAGGGTTCGAACAACCCATGCCTTGCCATTCCTTGGTGCCGCACATGCCTACCTTCGCCCGGTCGGCGGCACGGCGCCGCTGATGTGGATGGCGGCATGCAGGGCCTTGAGTCCGCGGGAGAGCGATGCGCGTGGCGTGGCGCGCTGGTACGGATCGTGAAACAGACCCACCAGCGCTGACGGTTGCGCTCATGGAGGTTTCATGTCCCGGGTTGCCACAGCACACGACTTCCATCCGACACGCTCGCCCGAGTTCAACCTCGAGCGTGCCCTTTGCCTCGCGGCGGGCGGCTTGCTGCTCGCGTATGGAGCGCGCGGCCGCGGGATCTCCGCGTCTGGCCTCATGGTGGCAGCGGCGCCGCTCATCTACCGGGCCGTAGCCGACGAGTGGCCGCTGGCTGCGGTCACGCGTTCCGATGACACCAGGGTCGCGTTGTCGGGGGACCGCGGCGAGCACGTCCACGACGCCGTGCGCCTCGAGAAGCCCATCGAGGACGTCTTCCGCTTCTGGCGCCATCTCGAGAACCTGCCGCGCTTCATGGCGCACCTCGAGGAGGTGACCCAGCAGGACGCGACGCACTCACACTGGGTGGCGGTCGGCCCAGGCGGCCTGCGTTACGAATGGGACGCCGAGATCATCAACGAGGTCGAGAACGAACTCATCGCGTGGCGGTCGCTTCCGGGCGCTGACGTCGTGAGCGCAGGCTCCGTGCGGTTCGCCCGGGTGCGCGATGGTCGGGCCACGCAGGTGACCGTGCATCTGCAGTACGCCCCGCCGGCCGGTCGCGCCGGCGCGATGCTGTCGAAGCTCTTCGGGCGAGAGCCTGGCCAAACGGTGCGCGAAGACCTGCGCCGGCTCAAACAGACGCTCGAAGCCGGCGAACTCGCCGACAACGGCAATCCCCCCAACGCAGGAGACAGGCGATGAAGGCGGTCCGCTACTACGGCAAGGAGGACGTGCGCGTTGAACGCGTGCCCGACCCGACCATCCTCAACCCGCGCGACGCCATCGTGAAGGTCACCTCGACGGCCATCTGCGGGTCGGACCTTCACATCTACGGCGGCTACATCCCGACGATGGCCAAGGGCGACATCCTGGGGCATGAGTTCATGGGCGAGGTCGTGGAGGTCGGCCGAGGCAACACGCGCCTGTCCGTCGGCGACCGCGTCGTCGTGCCGTTCACCATCGCGTGCGGCCATTGCTTCTTCTGCAGCCGCGACCTGTGGTCGCTCTGCGACAACTCCAACCCGAACGCTTGGATGGCCGAGAAGGTAACAGGCTTTGCCGGCTCGGCCCTGTTCGGCTACTCACACATGTACGGAGGCTACCCGGGCGGGCAGGCCGAATACGCCCGCGTCCCATTTGCCGACGTCGGACCCATCAAGGTGCCCGAGTCGCTCACCGACGAGCAGGTGCTGTTCCTGTCGGACATCTTCCCGACCGGCTACATGGCCGCTGAGAACTGCAACATCACCGTGGGCGACACCATCGCGGTGTGGGGCTGTGGGCCGGTGGGGCTCTTCGCCATCAAGAGCGCGTATCTGCTCGGCGCCGAGCGCGTGATTGCCATCGACCGCGTGCCCGAGCGGCTCGCCATGGCCCGCGATCAGGCGGGCGCCGAGGTGCTCGACTACAGCGAGGTCGATGTCTTCGAGGCGCTGCGTGTGATGACCGGCGGACAGGGTCCCGACGGCTGCATCGACGCCGTCGGGCTCGAGGCCCACGGCACCACGCTCGATGCGTGGTACGACCGCGTGAAGACCTCGACCTACATGGCCACCGACCGGGTCCATGCCCTCCGCCAGGCCATCACGGCCTGCCGCAAGGGCGGCACGGTGTCGATCCCGGGCGTCTACGGAGGGTTCCTGGACAAGTTCCCGCTCGGCGCGGCCTTCGCCAAGGGGCTCACCCTGAAGATGGGGCAGACGCACGTCCACAAGTACCTGCCCCGGTTGCTGGCCCACATCGAACGAGGCGAGATCGACCCCACGTTCCTCATCACCCACCGCGTGAGTCTGGAGGACGCGCCCGACATGTACCACACGTTCCGAGAGAAGGAAGACCAGTGCATCAAGGTCGTCATGACTCCGGGCGGACGGTCGCCGCAGCGGGCATGAAACTCATCGAGGACGTGCCCCAGCTCGCCGCTCTCGTCACGCTGGTGCGCGGCGAGTTCGGCGAGATGCCAGACATGGCGCTCTCGGTGCCGCAGGCGTGCGTGCTCTGGAACGTCGATCGCCCCCTGATCACCCGTGCCCTCGAGGCGCTCGTGGCCGAGGGGTTTCTCCGGCGTCGTCAGGGGCGGTACGTGAGGGCGTAGCAGTCCACGGTCTACAGTCCACAGTCTACGGTCCACGGCTCACGGTCTTCGGTCCACGGCCGTTGCGCGGCGGCACATCGGTGACAATCGGCAGATGCGCGTGCATCTGGTCGATGGGACCTACGAGTTGTTCCGTCACTACTTCGCCATGCCCCCGGCGTTCGACGCCGCGGGTGTGAACGTGGCGGCGGTGCGGGGCGTGGTGGCCTCGATGGCCGGCCTGGTCCAAGGCGGGGCCACGCACGTGGCCGTGGCAACCGACCACGTGATCGAGTCGTTCCGCAACCAACTGTGGCCGGGGTACAAGACCGGCGAGGGGGTGCCGGCCGATCTGCTGGCGCAATTCCCTTTGCTCGAGGACGCCTTGCGCGACGCCGGCTTCGTGGTGTGGCCCATGGTCGAGTTCGAGGCCGACGATGCGCTGGCGGCCGGGGCCGCGGCCGCGCTGCGCGACAGCCGGGTGGAGCAGGTGGTCATCTGCTCGCCAGACAAGGACCTCGCCCAGTGTGTGCGCGGCACGCGCGTCGTGCAGTGGCACCGACGCGCCCGCGTGGTGCTCGACGAGGACGACATCGTCGAGAAGTTCGGCGTGCCGCCGACGTCGATGGCCGACTACCTGGCGCTCGTCGGCGACTCGGCCGACGGCTACCCAGGTCTGCCGGGCTGGGGCGCCAAGTCCACCGCAGCGGTCCTCGCACGGTACGGACATCTCGAAGACATTCCTGCCGACGCCCGTGCCTGGGACGTCCGCGTCTCGGGCGCCGCGCGACTGGCCGCCACGCTGGCCGACCGGTTCGACCAGGCGCTCCTCT
>JAEZDP010000045.1 GCA_023418055.1 Acidobacteriota bacterium | reverse complement strand
CACGCCGCAGTTCCGAGTGGACCGTAGACCGTGGACCGTGGACCGTAGACCGTTAGGTCTGGGCCCGTGAACTACCTCGTGCCCCCACCCTTCGTGATGGTGCCGCAGGCGATGCGGGCGCCCGCGTTGCCGGCCGGGTCGCTCTTCATGTCGTCGGCCGAGGCGTGAATCACGAGGGCCGTGCCGCCATTGGCGAAGAGCGAGTTGGCACCGTCACCGAGCGAGACGTTCTTGTTGGCCACGGTCTGCTCGAGCGTGCCCTTGGCGGTCACCGTGATGTTCGGCATGTCCCCGGCGTGGTGTCCCTGGGGGTTCTCGAGACCGTGCTGCTTCTTGGTCGGATTGAAGTGCGGGCCGGCCGAGGTGAAGTCGCCCTCGCACTTGGCCACCTGATGGAAGTGCAGGGCATGTTCGCCCGCGGGCAGGTTCTTCAGCGACAGGGCGATGGACACCCCGCCCTCCTTCGCGCCCGAGATCATGGCATGGCCCACATCCTGCCCCTTGTTGTCCTTGAGGGACACGTGCACGGTCTGTTGCGCATGGCCCACGGTCGCCATCGTCATGAGTGCCGCACATCCAAACGCGAGTCCGAGTCGTCGCATGTCTAGTCTCCTGTATGGGCGCATCCGCCAGGCGGACGCGGAATGGACGGCGCCGGAGCATCCGGCGCGCGATGTGTCTTCACTTCCATCCTACCCCCGAAGCGCGTCCACCTACCTCGTCGGTGCGGTCCCGGTGGAGACGCCCACCGTCTCGGCTGCGACAGGTTCGGTCCAGCCGCCGCCAAGCGACCGGTACAGGCTGACGAGGTTCGCGGCACGTGCCAGCCGGGCGGCGATGAGTCCCTGCTGCGACTGGTAGAGCCCCCGTTGCGCATCGAGCACGGGGAGGTAGCTGTCGACGCCGCCGCGGAATCGAGCGTCGGCCAGGCGCAAGCCGTCTTCCGCGGCAGTCACCAGCGCCTGTTGTGCTGCGATCTGTTCGTCAATGGTGCCGCGCACCGCCAGGGCATCGGCCACTTCGCGAAACGCCCGCTGCACGGCCTGTTCGTACGAGGCCACCGCCAGTTCGCGGTCCACTTCGGCGACCTCGAGCGTTGCGCGGTTCCGGCCCGCGTTGAAGACGGGCACCACCATCTGGGGCAGGAACGCCCAGGCGCCCGAGCCGGCCGTGAAGAGGCTGGTCAGCGCGCGACTCGCCACCCCCACGGATCCGGTGAGGCTGATGGTCGGAAAGAAGTTGGCCCGGGCGGCGCCGATGTTGGCATACATCGCACGCAACTGGTGCTCGGCCGCCACGATGTCGGGCCGGCGCAGCAGCACGTCGGAGGGCACGCCTGCCGGCAGGTCGTCCAGCGCCGTCACGGGATCGAGCGGCGCGTCAGGCAGCAGATCCGCCGGCACCGAGGCGCCGACGACGAGATCGAGCGCATTGCGGTCCTGGGCCACGAGGGCGGTGAACCTCGCCACGTCGCTGCGCGCGGTCTCCACGGTGGTCTCGGCCTGGCGCACGTCGAGCGCCGAGGCGACACCGCCCTCCAGCCGCTGCCGCGTGAGGTCGAGCGAGGCCTGCTGACTGGCGAGCGTCTCGCGTGCAAGCGCCAACCGTTCGTGGTCGGCCGCGTAGGTGAGATACGCCTGCGCCACTTCCGACACCAGGCCAATCTGCACGGCCTTGCGAGCCTCGGTGGTCGCGAGATAGGTCTGCACCGCACGGTCGTTGAGGCTGCGGATGCGGCCGAAGATGTCGAGTTCGTAGCCGCTGACGCCGACGTTGGCCGAATACTGCTCGGCGTTGAACGCGCCACCGGCGCCGCCGAAGAGGCCCTCGGGAATCCGCTGGCGTACGCCGCCGGCCGTGACGTTCACCGACGGAATCAGTGCCGACCGCTGGATGCGGTACAGCGCCCGGGCCCTGTCGATGTTGAGTACGGCCGTCCGCAGGTCGCGGTTGTTCTGCAGCGCCTGCTCGACGATCGCCCGCAGGCGCTCGTCGCTGAAGAAGTCCTGCCACGGGATGTCCGCGGCCGGTGTGCCCCCGGCGTCGGCCTTCGCATCCGCCGGGAACTGCGCGGGCACGGGGGCCTCCGGCCGTGAGTACTCGGGCGCCATCGTGCGGCAGCCGGCAAGCGCGACGCTCGCAAGCGCCACGCCGATCATCGCGATGTTGCGGCACATGGTCAGTGCCCCTCCTGCAATGACAGCGTGTCGTGTGACGCGACCGGCGCATCGGCAGTCGATGGCGTCGGCGTGCGGGTGAACAGCTGTCTGATGACGACGAAGAACACGGGAATCAGCAGCACCCCGAGGAACGTGGCCGCGATGACGCCGCCGAGCACGCCGGTGCCGATGGCGTTCTGGCTGCCCGACCCGGCCCCCGTGCTGACCACGAGCGGCAGCACGCCGAGCCCGAACGCCAACGACGTCATCAGGATCGGCCGCAGCCGCTGGCGTGACGCCTCGAGCGTCGCCTCGACCAGGCCCTGCCCGCGCTCCTGCAGGTCCTTGGCGAACTCGACGATGAGGATCGCGTTCTTCGACGCCAGGCCGATCGTCGTGAGCAACCCGACCTGGAAGTACACGTCGTTGGACAGCCCCCGCATGCCCGCGGCCATCACGGCGCCCAGCACGCCGAGCGGCACCACGAGCATCACCGAGAAGGGCACCGACCAGCTCTCGTAGAGCGCCGCGAGGCTGAGGAAGACCACGAGCAGCGAGATGGCATAGAGGGCCGGCGCCTGCGAGCCCGACAGCCGCTCCTGGAACGACAGGCCCGACCATTCGTAGCCGAAGCCGGCCGGCAGTTGCGCCATCAGTTCCTCCACCACGGCCATGGCCTCGCCGGAACTTCGGCCCGGCGCCGGGGCCCCGAGCAGCTCGGTGGACGACAGATCGTTGAACCGCTCGAGCCGTGGCGATCCGTACGACCACTCGGTGGTCGCAAACGACGAGAACGGCACCATCTCGCCCACGCGGTTGCGGGCATACCACAGGCCGAGGTCCTCGGGCTGCATGCGGAAGGGCGCATCCGCCTGCATGAACACGCGCTTCACACGTCCGCGATCGATGAAGTCGTTCACGTACGCGCTGCCCCACGCACTCGACAGCGTGTCGTTGATGTCGGCCACCGTGAGGCCGAGCGCGCCGGCCCGCTCGGTGTCCACGTTGATCTCGTACTGCGGGGTGTCCTCGAGGCCGTTGGGGCGCACGCCGACCAGCGCCGGGTGCTGGGCCGCCAGCCCCAGGAACTGGTTGCGCGCGGCCATCAGCGCCTCGTGCCCCTGGCCCGTGCGGTCCTGCAACTGCACCGTGAAGCCCGAGGCGTTGCCGAGTTCCGAGACCGCCGGCGGAGCAAACGCAAAGACCATCGCCTCACGAATCTGCGAGAACGACGCCATCGCCCGTCCCACCACGGCCTGCACGCGCAGGGTGTCGCCCTCGCGCTCGTCCCACGGCTTGAGGCGGACGAAGGCCATGCCCATGTTCTGGCCACGACCCGCAAAGCTGAAGCCCGTCACCGCGAAGAGCGACTGCACCGCGTCCTTCTCGTTCTCGAGGTAGTGCTGCTCGACCTTCTTCATCACCTCGAGCGTCTGCTCCTGCGTGCTGCCTGCCGGCAACTGCACCTGTGTGTACATCACGCCCTGGTCCTCGTCGGGCAGGAACGCGGTGGGCAGGCGCGTGAAGAGCAGGCCCATGGCCACCACCAGCAGCACATACACCACCATGGTCGGCAGGGTACGCACGACGAGGCGCCCGATGATCGACTGATAGACACGGCTGCCGCGGTCGAAGCTGCGGTTGAACCAGCCGAAGAACCCTCGGCGGCTCATGGTGTGCCCGGGTGCCACCGGCTTCAGGATGGTGGCGCACAGCGCTGGCGTGAGCACGAGGGCCACGACGACCGAGAGCACCATCGACGAGACGATCGTGATCGAGAACTGCCGGTAGATGACCCCTGTCGATCCGCCGAAGAACGCCATGGGCACGAAGACCGCCGACAGCACGAGCGCGATGCCGATGAGCGCCCCGGTGATCTGATCCATGCTCTTGCGGGTGGCCTCTCTCGGCGGCAGGCCGTCCTCGTGCATCACGCGCTCGACGTTCTCGACCACCACGATCGCGTCGTCAACGAGCAGCCCGATGGCCAGCACCATGCCGAACATCGTCAAGGTGGTGATGCTGTAGCCGATGGCGGCCAGCACGCCGAAGGTGCCGAGCAGCACCACGGGCACGGCGAGCGTGGGAATCAGCGTGGCCCTGAAGTTCTGCAGGAACAGGTACATCACGAGGAAGACGAGCACGATGGCCTCGATGAGGGTCTTGACGACCTCCTCGATCGAGATGCGCACGAAGGGCGTCGTGTCGAAGGCCACCACCGACTCGAGGCCGGGCGGGAAGAAACCCGACATCTCGTTCACCACCGCGCGCACCTGCTCGGCGGTCTGCAGGGCGTTGGCGCCGGTGGCCAGCTGCACGGCGATGCCCGACGAGGGATTCCCGTTGAAGCGCGAGAAGACGTCGTACATCTCGCTGCCGAGTTCGACGCGCGCCACGTCTTCGAGGCGCACGACCGCGCCGCGGTCGTCGCTGCGCAGCACAATCTGCTCGAACTGCTCGGGCCGCTGCAGGCGTGTCTGCGCGGTGATGGTGGCGTTCAGGCGCTGCCCCTCGACCGAGGGCGCCGCGCCGAGCTGGCCGGCCGACACCTGCGCGTTCTGCGCGACGATGGCGGCGCGCACGTCGCTGGGCGTCATGCGGTAGTTCTGCAGCTTCGTGGGGTCGAGCCAGATGCGCATCGCGTACTGCGAGCCGAACGCGATGACGCTGCCGACGCCCTGCACGCGGCTCACGCGGTCCTGCACGTTGGCCGCGACGTAGTCGCTGATGTCGGTGGCCGTCATGCGGCCGTCGGTCGAGACGAAGCCGAGCACCATCAGGATGTTCGAGCGCGCCTTGGACACCTGGACGCCCTGCCGCTGCACTTCCTGCGGCAGCAACGGCAAGGCCAGCTGCAGCTTGTTCTGCACCTGCACCTGGGCGATGTCGGGATCGGCGGCCGGGTCGAACGTCAGCGTCATGGTCATCATGCCCGACGCGTCGCTGTTGGCGGCCACGTACTGCAGGTAGTCGAGCCCCTTCATGCGCTGCTCGATGACCTGCGTCACGGTGTCCTCGAGCGTCCGCGCGGACGCGCCCGGATAGGTCGCCGTGATGGTGATGGCCGGCGGCGCGATGGCGGGATACTGCGCCACGGGCAGCGTCACCACCGACAGGGCCCCGGCGAGCATGATGACGATGGCGATGACCCACGCGAAGATGGGCCGGTCGATGAAGAATCTGGCCATCAGCGCACCTCGCCCGCGGCCGGCTGCGAGCTGGCCGTCACATACGGCGTGACGCGCACCTCGGCCCCGGGCCGGATCTTCTGCAGACCTTCGACGATCACCCGGTCACCCGGCGCGAGGCCCCCGGTCACGAGCCAGCGATCGCCGATGGCCCTCGGGGCCTCGAGCGCGCGCATCTCCGCCTTGTCCTCGGCATTGACCACCATCGCGGTCGCATTGCCCTTGGGATCGCGCGTCACCGCCTGCTGCGGCACCAGCAGCCCGTCGGCCTTGCTGCCCTCCTCGACGATGGCCCGCACATACATGCCCGGCAGCAGGACCCGATCCGGATTGGGGAAGACGGCTCGCAGCGTCACCGCCCCGGTGCGTTCGTCCACCGACACCTCCGAGAACTGCAGCCGTCCGGTCTGCTGGTAGGAGGTGCCGTCTTCGAGCAGCAGGCGCACGACGGCCTTGCCGCCGTCGCTCTTCAGGCGTCCTTCGGCGAGGTCGCGACGGAGACGCAGCATGTCGGTGCTCGACTGAGTCACGTCCACGTAGATGGGATCGAGTTGCTGGACGATGGCCAGCGGTTCGGTCTGGTTGGCGGTGACGAGAGCGCCCGGGGTCACCGCTGAGCGGCCGATGCGTCCGGCAATCGGCGCGGCCAGCCGCGTGTACCCGAGGTTGATCTCCGCGGAGCGAATGGCGGCCTTGTCCGACGCGATGCTCGCTTCAGCCTGCCCCAGGGCGGCCACCGCATCGTCGTAGTCCTGCTGGCTCACGGCGTTGATGGCGACGAGGCCTTTGTAGCGATCGGCGCGGAGGCGCGCCGCGACCAGATTGGCCTCCGATCGGGCCAGCGCCGCCCGCGCGGCATCGAGCGCGGCCTGATAGGGGGCCGGATCGATCTGGTAGAGCACCGTGCCCGCGCGCACGTCGCTGCCCTCGGTGAACAACCGCCGCTGGATGATGCCGTTGACCTGCGGGCGGACCTCGGCGATGCCGTGGGGCGCCGTGCGCCCGGGCAACTCGGTCACGAGGGTCACCGGCTCCTGTTGCACCGTGAGGACGGCCACCTCGGGAGGTGGAGGTGCCGCGGTGGCTGCGGGGTTGGCGGCATCGGAACGACCGCAGGCTGTCGAGGCGAGCGCAAGCAGCGTCGCGGCGGAGAAGAGTGAGATGCGAGACATGAAGAGCCTATGGATTGAGCGTTCAATCTAGAACGAACGTTCATTCTATGGTAGCGTAGAGCAATCGTCAACCCGCCGGCCGCGCAGGTCGGCGTCGCAGGGAGCGCGCACGAGAGTGATAGACGAACGACAGACGCCCGCGGATCACGACCGCGGACAAGCACGGCGGGACCAAGTGCTGCACGCCGCAGCGTCCTGCTTCAGGGACCGCGGGTTCCACGGCGCCAGCATGGCCGAGCTGGCGCGGCGCGCGGGCATGAGCGTCGGCCACATCTACCACTACTTCGAGAACAAGGAAGCCATCATCGAGGCGATCGTGGAGCGCGACCTGCTGCTGTCGATGGCCTTTCTCGACCACCTCGCCTCGTCGGGCGACGCCGAGGAGACGCTGCTCGAGAAGTTCGGCGACAACCTGACGCAGTGCTCGACGCAGCAGCGCATGCTGCTGCGTCTCGAGGTGCTCGCCGAGGCGGCCCGGAGCCCACGCATCGCCCAGAAGGTGCAACAGGCCGACGCGACCGCACGTCAGCGCTTCCTTGAAGTACTCGCCAGCCGGCCGGCCCTCGCCGGCATGTCGCCCGCCGACCTGGCCGCGCGCGCCGATGCCATCGTGGCGCTGCTCGAAGGCCTCACGCTGCGCGCCCTGCGGCATGCCGATCTCGACGTGTCGCGCATCGTCCACGAGGTGCGCCCCGCGCTCCGCGTGCTGATGCGGGGTGTCGAGTCGGCCACGCTCACCGCCGAGACGGCCGCCGCCTCAGGCTAGCTCCGCCGCGCGGGCGGCACCTGTTATTTTTATCGCATGTGTGTTATGAATATCGCACATGCCGCCCAGCACACCCCTGACCCGGCGCGAACGCCAGATCATGGACGTCCTCTATCGGCTCGGCCGGGCCACCGCCAGCCAGATTCTCGAGGGCCTCGATGACGCGCCCAGCTACTCCACCGTCCGCACGCAACTGAGGGTGCTCGAGGAGAAGGGCCATGTGACGCATGCCGAAGAAGGCCTGCGCTACGTCTACATGCCCACCGTCACCAGGTCGGCCGCCCGTCGGGCTGCCCTCCGCCACCTCGTCGACACGTTCTTCGACGGCTCACCTGCCAGCGTCGTGACGACGCTGCTCGGCAACGACGCCGCACGTCTGTCGGAGGACGACCTCGACCGCATCGCCGCCATCATCGAGCGCGCCAGGAGCGACCCACGATGAGCCTGCTGCTGGACGCCGCGCTTCAGGCCACCCTGCTCACCGGCCTTGCGCTGGTGGCGACGCAGGTCATGGCACGCGCCTCGGCCGCGATGCGACACGCGATCCTGGCCGCCGCCGTGCTGGCAGTCGCTGCATCCCCCCTCGCCATGTGGGTGCTCCCCGCATGGACGCCCTGGCCGCGCTGGTCGGACCCCACGTCACACACCGTCGTCGTTGGCACCGCCTCGGCAGCAGGGGTATCGGACGAGGAAACGCGTGCGATCGCTCAACCCGATGCCAGCGGTCCGGCTGCGGCAAGGCTGGCCGGAACACTTGCGGTCGTCTGGGTGGCCGGTCTTCTCGTCGGCGTCGTGCGCGTGGCGCGCGGGGTACGCCAGCTTCAGCGTGTCCGTGCCTCGGCCGTGCCGTGCCTCGACGCTTCGCTGCTGAAGACGGTGAGCGACGCGTCCACCGCGGTAGGACTCCGTCGGCCGCCCACGGTCCTGCTGACGGAGCAGGCCGGGCTGATCGCGACCTGGGGCTTTCGCCGAGGACCGGTGCTCGTGCTGCCGATGCTGGCCGCCGCCTGGCCCGCCGAGCGCGTCGGGGCCGTCGCGCGGCACGAGTGCGCGCACATCCGCCGACGGGATTGGGCGATGCAGATGGTCGCCGAAATGGTGCGCCGTGTGCACTGGTTCAATCCCCTCGTCGCTATCGCCTGCCGGCGGCTGCGTCACGCGAGCGAACGCGCCTGCGACGACGTGGTCGTCGAGAGCGGCATCCCGGCGCGCCACTACGCTGCACATCTGGTGGCCGTCGCGCGCGCCATTCGCCCGGCCCGGGCCTGGTCCCTGGCCATGTCCGCCGCACACGCGCCTGGTCTCGAAAGGAGAATCACCGCCATGTTGAATCCCACCCTCGACCGCCGCCCTCTCACCCGCCGCGCCGCGACGGCCATCGCAGGCCTCACCCTGGCCATTGGCCTGCCGGTGGCCGCGATGCAATCGCCGCAGGCACAGGACGACCTGCGTGGCACCGTGTACGATTCCACGGGCGCTGTCGTCCCCCAGGTGGCGTTCACGCTCGACGATGCCGCCGGCACGGTCGCCACGGCGACCACCGACGCGCAGGGCCAGTTCGACTTCCCCGCGGTCCGTGCGGGCGAATACACGCTGACGGCACAACTGCCAGGGTTCCAGAAGCTCCCGCAGACATTCACCCTGTCGGCCCGGGCCGACTGGGAACGCGCAATCACCCTCCAGCTGGGCACTCTTCGGGAGACCGTCACGGTCTCGACGGAACGCAAGCCCGCGGCAGCCACCACCGACGCGCCGGCTGCACCGTCGCCGATCCGCGTGGGGGGCAACATCCGTGCACCGCGCAAGACCCACGACGTGAAGCCCGTCTATCCTGCCTCGATGCGCGATGCAGGCCGCGAGGGCACGGTGGACCTCGAAGCCATCATCGGGCGTGACGGGGCGGTGCACTCGCTGCGCGTCCTCGGGGCCCACGTGCATCCCGACTTCGCGATTGCGGCGGCCGAGGCCGCACGTCAGTGGGTGTTCACGCCCACGCTGCTCAACGGCGAACCCGTGGACGTGGTGATGACCGTCTCGGTACAGTTCCGGCTCACCGACTGAGACGTATGCCCCAAGGGGGCCGGAGCTCATCCGGTCCTCAGTACCCGCGCGACGGATCCACCACCGACAGCATCCGCTCCCCGGCTACATACCGACGCAGGTTCTCGCGCACCACGATCCACCGGCTCTCGTCGTCGACGTCCGAGTCGGAAGACGAGTGCGGCGTGATGATCACGTTCGGCATGGTCCAGAGGGGATGGTCCGACGGCAGCGGCTCCGGATCGACGACGTCGAGGCCCGCGCCGGCGATCGTCCCCTCGTGCAGGGCGGCGAGGAGATCGGCCGTCACGACGGTGCCGCCCCGCCCGACGT
>JAEZDP010000470.1 GCA_023418055.1 Acidobacteriota bacterium | reverse complement strand
CCGAGCCTCGGGCCCTGCAGCCCCGACACCACCGTGCGGATGATGTCGACGGCCAGATCGGCGTCTTCCGTGAACGTCTCGTGATTCCGATACCAGCGGGGTTCGGTGGCGAGGTCGGCCATGTAGCCGTAGAGCCCGCGGACGCCGATGGCAGCCAGTTCTTGGCGAATGGTGGCTGCAAACTCGGCCACGAGGTCGAGATCGCGCGTGGCCGCGAGTCCCGCTTCTTTCGGCCAGACCGAGAAGGCGCCCGCGGCGACGTTGATGCCAGGCCGGGCGTCCTGCTCGTAGTGGCTCCGCGCGTTGGACTTGAACAGCACCGGGATGCCCAGTCGCGTGCCTTCGGCCAACGCCTGTACCTCGTTGGTGAAGCGGGCGGCCTCGGCCGGGGTCACCTGCGCACCCTGGAAGCCCCGCGCCGACGCTTCGGGACGCGTCACCACAGGGTTACGGAAGATGAAGCGCGTCATGTGCTCGTCGCGGACGAGGGTGGCCGCCGTCGGCGGGAGCGCGCCCCGCTCGGCGGCATTGAGCGTCTGGATGAGCATCATCCCGGCCTTTTCGGCCGGCGTCATACGACCGACGAGGTCGCGCACCCGCTCGTCCACGGGCCGCCGCCAGTCTTCGTACGGATCCAGCGTGCCGCTGGCGTCGAGGTCGCGGAAGCGCTGGCCGTCCACGACCAGGACCGGCTTCACGCGTGCGACGACCAAGGGGTCGGACGTTTGCCCGACGAGGCGCGCGGCCGCGCCGTCACGCATGAGAAGACGGTCGTGGCGCGGCATGGCACCCGTGCCGGCGTCGCCGGCCGTGAGACAGAGCCAGAGCACGGTGAGGGCGTGCGCCAGGAGCATGGTGGAGGCTGCTGCGACATTGTGGGGCCGACGACGGTTCGAGGCAAGCCGGCGCGCCGGCAGGCGATGTCATGTCCCTGGACCACATGTCATACCCTGTGCGACACGCGCGACGGCGCCCCCTGACGGAGCCGTCCGCGTCGCGGGGGCCCGTCGTGGGTCAGACCGCTCGCCCCGGAGGTCGTGAGTGCTCGGAGTGTTCCGCCGCGTGGCGCTCGTCGAGGGCGTCACCACGCTCGTGTTGTTCTTCGTCGCGATGCCCGCGAAGTACCTCGCTGGAGAGCCGGCGCTCGTGCCTCCCGTGGGGTGGGCCCACGGCATCGCCTTCATCGCATACGTGATGGTCATGGTGCCGGCGCTGTCGGGACGCAGGGTAGGCGCAAGCGGCTGGCTGCGCACGCTGGCCGCCGCGTTCGTGCCATTCGGCACCTTCGTCAACGACGCGTGGCTCGCACGGATCGAAAGGGAACGGCCGTCGTAGAGAGGGCTTCGCGCCTGGTCTCTCGACGGCCGCCCCTCACCGCGTCTCTCGCCTCACCTCATCGGCAGACGATGTCGCCGTCGTCCACGGCACGGCCCAGCAGGGCGCCGGCCCCCGCGCCGATGATGGTGCCCAGCGTCTTCGAGCCTCCAGGCGCGATGACGTGCCCGAGGACACCGCCCGCGACGCCGCCGATGATGAGGCCGGTCGTGCCGTCGTCACGCTGGCAGTAGTAGCGGTTGTCCGACCCGCGGTAGATGCGGTCGTTCCGCCCCATCCGTCGCGGACGATAGCGCCGATCGTCGCGCCGGTAGTAGCGCGCCGCGTCCCAGTAGTCGCGACGGGCGTTGTACCGAGGCGGGGGGGCACGACGCGCACGACGGTCGTCTCGGCGGTCCCACCGGTCCTCGTACCTGTCACGGCGATCACGCCGCTGGTCATCGTCGGCCAGCGCCGGCAGCGGGGTGAGCCCCACGATGGAGGTCAGGACGAGGGCGGCGGTGGTCCTGCGGATGCGGTTCACTTCGACCTTCCTTTCGAGTTGCGATCGGCGCCACTGGACGCGACTGCAATCGATGTGCCGGAGGTCCTGGGCCGCCGACGGCTCCGCAGCAGGTCTCACGGGCTTCGAAGTCCACAGAAAAGTGGACGCCAGCGTGGACACGGGCGTACTCGCCGGATGACGGTGGTGCCCCTCGGCTGTCTCGTCGTGAGGCGAGGCCAGTGCAGCGGAGGCCGCCTACTTCATGGGGTGTGGTCGTGCCGGGGCCGCTGACCTGTGCAGCCCGAACAGGTAGTACACGACCGACCCGCTGACGATCGTCACGACCGCCGCGAGGAGCTGCAGGGGGTCGCGCCATCCGGCGAGTGCCGCGAGCACAAGGGTGACCGCCACATAGAAGAGGGGCGTGAACGGGTACCCCCACACGGCCACTGCCTGCCGGCCTTCCCGCTTCGCGATGAGGAACAGCGACGCGACCGACAGCGCGGCGCTGATGGACAGCGTGAAGCCGAGGTAGCCGAGCAGCCCGCGCAGATCGGACATGAGGATCACGACAATGGCCAGAGCGGCCTGCCCGAGGATCGCCATCGTCGGGGCGCCGGTGCGCCCGAAGCGGAAGAACCTGGGAAACACCCCATCGTCAGCCATGCGCGCGTAGACGCGTGGGCCCGCCATGACGAGCGAGAAGACCGACGTGACGAGGGCAACCATCGTGATGGCACGCACCGCGAGGGCCGCGGGTTGGCCGCCAATGGCCAGGGCCGCGGCGGCCGCCACGTCTTCGCGTCCGACGACCGCTTCGAACGGCGGCAGGCAGACGAATGCCGCATTCAAGGCGACATAGAGCGCCGTCACCACGGCGGTGCCGATCCACAAGGCGCGCGGCGCGTTGCGCTGGGCGTCCTTGGCTTCGCCGGCCACGTACACGGCGGCGTTGAAGCCGGAGTAGCTGAGCGAGATCCAGACGAGCGAGCCGGCAAACACCGTGAGAGAGAACGGCGAGGCGACGGGCGGCGCCGGGGCCGCGCCCTGCGTCGTGGCGACGTAGGCGGCAAAGAGGAGGAAGCCCACAATCAGCGTGACCTTGAGGACGACGGCGACGTTCTGCGCGATGGCTCCCGTGCGCACGCGTGCGCCGTGCAGCGCGGCCGCGACCACCACCACGGCACACGCGGCCAGTCCACTCGGCATCCAATCAGGCGGAGTGGGGAAGGCGTACGTCTCGAAGGCCCTGGCCGCAAAGGCGATGGCGCCGGTGAACCCCGCCAGCAGCGACACCCATCCGGCGATGAACCCGGCGACCGGATGGATCATGCGTGAGAGAAAGAGGTACTCGCCGCCCGACTCGGTCATGCGGCGCACGAGCCCGCCGTAGCTGACCGCGCCGCAGAGGGCGATCACGCCACCGACCACCCACGCGGCCAGCACCCGGTTTGCCGAGCCGAGATCGCCGAGCGCGAACCCCGACGTCGTGAAGATGCCCGCCCCCACCATGTTCGCGATGATGAGGCAGACCAGTGAGAAGAGGCCGAGCGTCGGGACGTTCGCCTGCGGAGGCCGGGTCGGCCCGGTTGCGTTCATCGTCAAATCCTACCGGTTCGGAGGGAAGGCCGCCCGCGCACGGTCACGGCACGACGATTCGGTGGAGTCGCCGCCGAAGGTCAGCCACCGTGGACCGGTGCGCCGACGAGGCTGCGAGGTTGTGCAGTTCGCCAGGGTCGTTCACGGCATCGTAGAGTTCGGTTCCACGCGTGCCGGAGTCCCACTCGGTGTACCGCCACTGTTCGGTACGAAGGCTGTAGCCCATGAAGGTCGCCGCCGCGCTGCCCCGCCTCACCTGCGTCACCGCTGCGTGGTCCCACGGGGCCGCGGCGTCCGAGAGCAGCGGCACGAGGGATCGGCCGTGCACGCCCGTGGACGGCAGATCGAGTCCGGCGAGGGCCGCCAGCGTGGGGTAGATGTCGAGGTGCTCGACGATGCGGGTACTCTCGACGCCGCGTGCCGTGATGCCGGGGGCCGAGACGATGAGCGGCGCACGCGCGGACCGTTCGAACAGGGTCTGCTTCATCCATTGCCCCCGGTCACCCAGGTGGTAGCCGTGGTCGCTCACGAACACGACGATGGTGCGATCGGCGAGATTCAGACGCTCGAGTCCGTCGAGCACGCGCCCGACGTTGGCGTCGAGAAACGCGATCGAGGCGTAGTACGCGCGAAGCACCTCACGTTGCTGTGTCGTGTCGAGGCCCCAGTGTGGGGGATTGGTGAACCAGGCCGGCAGGGGCACGTCGCTACTGCGCGGCAGGTCTGGAGGTGCCGGAATCGCGTCGAGCGGGAACTGGTCGAAGTACTTGCGAGGCGCGATGAACGGGCAGTGGGGTCGATAGAAGCCCGCCGCGATGAAGAATGGGCGGTCGCGGTGCTGCTCGAGCAACGCGACGGTTTCCGCGGCGACCTTTCCGTCGGTGTGGGCGTCATCGGGCGCTGGCGACGCGTAGTATGCCAGCGCGCTGCCGAACCCCTGCCGCTGCGGCGTGTAGTTGGTGAGCAGCGGCTCTTCGTCCTTGTCGATCCCGCGCGGGTTGACGGTGTGGTCCCACGAGGCGGGGTCGTCCAGGCCAGGCGTGCCGATCTGGCCGGGATTGCCGTAGTGGTAGATCTTGCCGACACGCGCCGCCACGTAGCCATTGCGCCTGAACAATTGGGGGAGCGTCACCACGTCGGGCAGGACGGTGCGGAAGTCGGTCTGTAGATCATGGACGCCGGTCGTGTCGGGTCGCAGGCCCGTCAGCATGGACACGCGGCTGGGACTGCACAGCGGGAACTGGACGTAGGCGCGCGAGAACCGGACGCCTCTGGCGGCTACGCGATCGAGGTTGGGCGTCTGCACCAGCGGATGTCCGAACGTGCCGACATCGTCGCTGAGGTCGTCGGCCATGATGAGCAGCACGTTGGGCCGGGACGGCGGCTGTTGCGCGGCGGCGCCGGCCGCCACGGCAAGCAGCAGCGCGAGGACCCGAACGACCAGGGCGCCCCCGGTGAGAGGCAAACGCATGTCCGCATCCTTGCATGCCGTCCGACGCGGCGCAACGCATCCGACCCGGTTGTCCCTCACGGCCGGATGACCGTCCCGTCACGCCGCCGCGTCGTGCCCCACGAGTAGTCGAAGTTGGGCGGGCCTTCCGGGAAGGGGAACTTCGCCGCGAGTGCTTCGTCGACCTCGACGCCATGCCCCGGCGCGTCGCTGGCCACCATGTAGCCGTCCTTCTGCTCGGGCGAGCCCTTGAACACCTCGCGGGTCTCGGCGGGGAAGTTGCCGCCTTCGTGGATGCCGAAGTTGTAGGTGGACAGCTCGAGGGCGAGCTGCGCCGCGTGTGCCACGGGTGAGGCGTCGCCCGGACCATGCCAGGCCGTCCGCACCCCGAAGAACTCGGACAGCGCGGCGACCTTGCGCGCCGGCGACAGCCCGCCAATCTGCGAGATGTGGATGCGGATGAAGTCGATCAGGCGCTCCGAGATGAGCGGCAGGTACTCCTGCACCGTGTTGAACAGCTCGCCCATCGCGATGGGGATGCTCGTGTGCTGCCGCAGCTGGCGGAACCAGGCGTTGTCTTCCGGCGGAAAGGGATCTTCCAGGAAGAAGAGGTGATACGGCTCGAGCGCCTTGCAGAGGTTGATGGCCTCGTTCAATTGCACGCGCTCGTGCACGTCGTGCAGCAACTGCACCTCGTCGCCAAGTGTCGTCCGCAGGTGCTCGAACAGCTTCGGCAACATGCGGACGTAACCTGCGGATTCCCAGATCGCGCGCGGGTTGGTTGGCCCGATCGGCTCGTCGGCCGACCCCGCCTGGCTCGCGTCGCTGCGTGCGCCATACGTGGACATGCCTGGTACGCCGCCTTGCACACGCACGTGACGGAAGCCGGCTGCCATCCCCTTGCGGGCGTTGGCCTCCACCTCCTGGAAGTCACGTCCGCTGGCGTGGTAGTAGCAGTCGGCGCCATGGCGCACCTTTCCGCCGAGCAGTTGGTGCAGGGGCAGGCCCGCACGTTTGCCGAGGATGTCCCACAGAGCGATGTCGACGCCGCTCATCGCGTTGAACAGCACGGGCCCGTTGCGCCAATACGAGCTCATGTACATCGATTGCCAGATGTCCTCGATCTCGTCCACGCGCCGGCCGATGAGGAAGGGCCGCAGGTACTCGTCCACGGCCGTCTTCACGACGAGCGCCCGCTGCGTGAACGTGGCGCAGCCCCAGCCGTGCAGGCCCGGCTGGTCGGTGACGACCTTCACCACCACCAGCCTGATGCGGTTGGGTGCGGTGAGGACCACCTGGATGTCCTTGATGCGGATCGGCGGCAGGCCCCGGGGCGCCTGCGGCACTGGGGCCGTCTGAGCCAGCGCCTCGTGGGAGGCCAGCAGCCCCGGTGCCGTGAGCAGGGGCGCGCTCGCCAGCGTCCGCAACATGTCGCGTCGCTTCATCGATGTCACCTCGTGCGTGGCATCCTGCGGGGTCGCGTCGTGGGTGTCAAGCGGCGGCCGGACGTTTTCGAAGGGGCACGGAGGCTCGTGGCACATAATGCCGTGCATGTCCCAGCTCATCTCCGCGTCGTTGCTCGCAGCCGCGATCCTTGCGGTCTCCGTCCCCGCCGTCGCGCAACCCGCCGCACGGGCCCAGGGCTCGGCCTCGCCAGCCCCCCTCCGTACGCTGTATGTGACCGGCGGCGGCTTCCACGACTTCGAGACGCAGAAGACCATCGTGCCGCCAGGCCTGTCCGAGCGCGTCAATGTCGAGTGGACGATCGACGACACAGCGGGCAAGGCCACCGACGTGCTCATCGACCGCCACCGCACCACCGAGTGGACCAAGGCGTTCGACGTGGTCGTCTACAACATGTCCTTCTCGCACGTGGTGGACGTCGAGTGGATCGAGCGACTCGCGGGCGCACATCGCGAGAGCGGCGTGCCGGCCGTGATCCTGCACGGCGCTGTGCACAGCTATCGCCGGTCCGAGTCGAAGGCGTGGGGACACCTGATGGGCGCCTTCAGCATGCGCCACGACCGCCAGCGCCCGCTGCGTATCGTCACGGTCGCGCCACAGCATCCCGTCATGCGCGGGTTCCCGGCCGACTGGGAGACCATCGACGAAGAGTTGTACGAACACGAGCAGGCGTGGCCCGGCATGACGCCCCTGGCGCAGGCGCACAGCACCGAGACCGACAAGACGTCACCGGTGATCTGGACGAACACGCACGGGAAGGCCAGCGTGTTTGTGACGTCCCTCGGCCACAACAACGAGATGATGCGAAACCCCGTCTACCTCGACCTGGTCGCGCGCGGACTGCTCTGGGCGACGGGCCACCTGCAGGACGATGGGCGTCCGGCCCCCGGCTACGGCGCTCGCTGACCGCAGCTCGCACGTCTGCTGACGGGCCGGCGGTCAGTCCGCGTCGTCGGGTTCCGCGGGACGGGGCCGCCAGAGGACGACGACCTTCCCGACACGCTGGACGAGGGCTGCACCGGTGCGGCTGCAGAGGAGGTCGGCCTGGGCCGCCCGCGCCTCACGCTCGCCGTCCCCCAGCTTGACCTTGATGAGCTCGTGTGCGTGCAGCGCGCGGTCGACCTGGGCGACCACGGCGTCCGACAGCCCGGCCACGCCGATACGCACCACCGGCTCGAGCGCATGGGCTCGCGCCTTGAGGGCGGCGCGTTCGCGGGCGGCGAGCCGGGGCGGTGCGGCTGGAGCGGCGGCGGGATCTGGCGAGGCGGTCATCGGCTGGCTTTCTAGCGCCGCTGGCGTGTGGGGGGGGCGCGCGCGCCTGACGCGCCGGGATGTGCGACAACTGTCGCGTGGACCAGGCCACCCAGCGCGCGAGGGTCGTCGCCGCACGCCTCAGGCTACGTGAGCGGTTCCTCCGCGACATCGAGCAGACGCCGGCCCTTGCCGATCGACGTCCCCAGGGCACCGGTCCTGCCAACCGCCACGGGATGCCCCGCCTGCCGGTAGGACAGGTCGAGACGCGTAAGTGGCCCGTGCTCGATCTCGGCGGACGTCCCGACGTGAGCCACGACCGTTGGAGACTGCGCGTGTACGGCGAGGTGGCTGCGCCCTTCGTCCTCACGTGGTCCGGCTTCATGGACGACTTCGACCACGTGGACGACACGAGCGACTTCCACTGCGTGACGTCGTGGTCGCGCCTCGACATGCG
>JAEZDP010000360.1 GCA_023418055.1 Acidobacteriota bacterium | reverse complement strand
GGCCGCGGCCATCGCGACCCAGCGGCGCAGGGGCCGTGGCGTGCGGAGATCGCGGCGCCGGTGCGGAAACTGCAGCACCCGGGCGGGCTGGCCGTCGAGGCGTCGCTCGATCACGTCGAACTGCCGGGCCAGTTGGTCGGGCGTGATGCGCGCATCCATGGCCGCGACGGCGTCTTCGCCGAGCGGCGCCCACTCAGCCTCGAGGGCCGCCAGCGCAGCGTCGTCCGGACGAGACCGCGCCGACAAGCGATCCAGCAGGCCGTGGGTCCGTTCGTTCATCACCGCAGTTCCTCCGCGACGCCGGCCGTGCTGCCGGGGTCGTCTCGACGAAACACCGGGTCGTCGGCCAGCAGGGTCCGCAGCCGACGCAGCGCCCGGAACAGGTGGACGCGGATGGTCGTCTCGCGCAGGCCGGTCATCTCGCTGACCTCGCGCGTGCTGGCCCCCTCGAGTTGACTGAGCACCACCACGGTGCGCTGACGCTCGGGCAACCGGTCGATGGCGCTGAGCAGCCGATCGCCCCGTTCGCGCTCGAGACTGCGGGCCTCGGGTGACCACTGCCGGGGCGTCGCCGCGCGCTCCATGGGGTTGGCCTCCCCGAGATCCTCGGCGGCCACCATCCAGCGTGCGCGGCGCGTGCGCGACTTGACGCGATCGAGGCACGTGTTGACCAGGATGCGCGTGAACCACACCTCGAACGACCGCCCGTACTCGAACGACGCCAGGTGCGTGTACGCCTTGACGAAAGCGTCCTGCACGACCTCGTCGGCATCGGCGCCGTCGCGCAGGTAATACAGCGCGATGCGCGTGGCGCGCCGCTGATGCCGGCGCACAAGGTCGCCGTACAACTCGCGGGCGCCCACCGCGTCGCCGGCCGCCAGGCAGGCTTTCACCGACGCGGCCACGTCGAGATCGCTGGTCGGGGCGAGGAGGGCACTGCCGGTCGGGGCCATGAAGTCTTCCTGTTCTTACGCCCGCCCGGGTCGCGACATTACAGGCGTGGCAGCCACCGTACTATGTGCAGCCCGGCGTTTACAATGGCGGGCCATGGCCTCGACCGCGCAGCCCCGGGCCTCCGAGTTCGTCTTCGCGCGCCTCCGCTACGACTCGGGCGACTGGGACTACAACCCCAAAGTCGCGGCCAACGTGCTCAACAGCCTCGTGGAGTACACCACCATCCCGGTCTACCGTGACGAGGTCATCATCCCGGCGGACGCGGCCGAACTGCCCGCCTTTCCCTTCCTCTTCATGACGGGCCACCTGCTGGTGCGCTTCAGCCAGCGCGAGCGCGACGGCCTGCGCCGTTTCGTCGAGGGCGGGGGCTTGCTGTTCTCCGACGACTGCAATCACGACATCGACGGCCTGTATGCCCGGTCGTTCGAACAGGAGATGCGCACCGTCTTCGGGGCGCCGGGCGAGATGCCGCGCATCGCCAACGACCATCCGCTCTACCGCTGCTTCTTCACCTTCGACGCCGGGCCGCCCACCACCGCGCACGAACTCAATGGCTGGGGAGACGATCTCGTGCACGAGTATCTGCGCGGGGTCGAGATCGAGGGCCGGCTCGGCGTGGTCTACAGCAACAAGGACTACGGCTGCGAGTGGGACTACGACTGGCGCAACAAGCGGTTCCGCCGCGACGACAACACGAAGTTCGGCGTGAACCTCGTCGTCTACGCCATGACGTCATGAGCCGGCCGCTCAAGGGCCAGACGCTGTTTGTCGATGCCGACGACACGCTCTGGGAGAACAACGTCTACTTCGACTCGGTCATCGACCGCACCGCGTCGCGCCTGGCGGCCTACGGGCTCTCGCCGTCGCGCGTGCGCGAGACGCTGCTGGCCATCGAGCGCCAGCGCACCGCCGCGCACGGCTACGGCTCGGTCAACTTCGGGGCGTCGCTCGAAGTGCTCTGCGAGCAGGTGGGCGTGCCGCACGCGCTCGGCGACCTGCGCCCCTTCCTCCGCACCGAAGTCGCGGCGCTGCGGCGCAAGCGCCTCGAACTGC
This sequence comes from Acidobacteriota bacterium, assembly GCA_023418055.1. Lineage (GTDB taxonomy): Bacteria > Acidobacteriota > Vicinamibacteria > Vicinamibacterales > Vicinamibacteraceae > JAEZDP01. The sequence continues at coordinate 544 of JAEZDP010000360.1, read as the reverse complement.
TGCCCGACGTGCCCGACACGCTGGCCGTCCTGCGCCGCCGGCACCGCCTGGTGCTCTTCACCAAAGGCAACCACGACGAGCAGTGGGACAAGGTGGTGCGGTCGGGCCTGCGCCCCCTCTTTCACCAGGTCGACGTCGTCCACGAGAAGGACGCCGACGCCTACCGGGATGCCGCGCGCCGCCTGGGCGTGCAGCCCGCCAGGGCGTGGATGATCGGCAACTCGCCGAAGTCGGACATCCTGCCGGCCAGGCAGGCCGGCTTCGGCACCGTGTTCGTGCCGCACGCCGCGACCTGGGCGCTCGAGGTGGCCGCGTTGCCCGACGACGCCGGCCCTCGTGCGGCCCGCGTACCGCGGTTTCGCGACCTGCTCGGCCTCTTCTGACGCCCGGTCAGGTCAGCCCCGACAGGCGCATGACGCGTGCGCCGGGGTAGTACGTCTCGAGAATCGCCACGGCACGCTGACCGGCCCGGACGCGGCCGATGAGGCCGATCTGGCAGAGCCCGACGCCGTGCCCGGCACCCGCGCCGTCGAACACGACGGCG
>JAEZDP010000347.1 GCA_023418055.1 Acidobacteriota bacterium | reverse complement strand
CCATCGCACCGGCCGGCGGGCCATTCTCGCTGGCTGGCGCCCTGCAGCTTCGCCTGGCGCAGGCCACAATCGACGGGCGACTCGACGGCGTGTTCGACTACGACGGCCATGTGCTGGGCCTGCGGCCCGTCACCATCAGCACCGGCGCCAGTACGCTGCAGTTGGAAGGCGCCACCAACGTCGATTCCGGTGATCTCGACGTCGCCGCCGCACTCCGGCTCGACGCGCGCGACCTGCGTCCGTTCGTCGCGCTGCCGCTCACCGGCACGGCACACGTCACCGCGTCCGTGGAGGGTACGACCGATGCGCCACATGCCACCTGGGACCTTGTCGCCGAACAGCTGACCGACGGGACGCTGCCGCCCCTCGACCTCGACGGCTCGGGCACGGCCGACACCGCCCACGTCCTCGTGGAGCCCCTCACCGGCAGCCTCGCCGGCGGACGACTCTCGGCCAACGGGCGCGTGGGCTTCGAGACGCCGACGCCGACCGAACTCACGCTTCGGCTGGCCAACGCGCGCCTTCACGACCTGCTCCGGGCCGTCACGCCCGCGCCGCCGGTGGGCGGACGTCTCGACCTCGCGATGGAGGCCCGCGGCACGGGGCTGGACTGGGCGGACTGGACGACGACGACGTCGCTCGAGGTGCGCTCGTCTCCTGGCGCCGCAGCGGCGTGGCTGCCGATCGACGGCGTGGCACGCGCCGAATTGCGCAACCGCCGTTGGTCGCTCGACGCCAACGTCGCCTCGCCCGGAGCGGCCGTGCTGGTGGCCCAGGCTGACGGTCAACTGGCGGAGGACCCCGCGGCATCGACGCTGCGCGGTCACGTGCGCCTCGACGTGGACGATCTGGGGGCGGCCTCTGCGAGCTTGGCAGCTACCGCATTCGCAGACCTGTCGGGCCGGGCCTCGGTCGACGCCAGACTGGAGGGCTCGGTGTCGGCCCCGCGCATGCAGTGGACGCTCGACGCGACTGCGGACACCTCCCTCGTCGCGCCCGTGGCCGTGCACGCGACCGGCACCGCATCGCTGGTCAAGGTTGTCGTGGACGAGGCGACGGCGACGAGTGGCCCCAACACGCTGTCGGCGCAGGCCACGGTGGGGCTCGACGGCGCACAAAGACTCCGCGGCACCTTCCGCGCGGCGTTGCCCGCGGTAGAGGCCTTGCTGGCCGACCCTGTCGTGGCGGGCTATCCGCTTGCCGGCGGCGCAGAACTGGCAGGAGACCTGCGCGGCACCGTGGCGTCGCCGGAGGTACGTGCCCACGCCAGCCTCGCGCGCATGCGGGTTGCAGGACAGCTCATCGACACGGCGTCGACGGAACTCGTCTTCCGAGACAATCAGCTCCGCGCGTCTGACCTCGTGGCGCGCGCAGGCGACGGCCGGATGTCGGGCACCCTCATGCTCGACCTCGGCGCCGAACGTCACGAGGCCAGGCTCGCCATGGCGGGATGGCCCATCAGGCCGCTGCCGGCCCCCGCCCAGACGACGCCATCCGCAGGAGACGACGGCACCGCCGCGACGGGCGTGCCGCTTGCCGCCACGCTGGATGCGACCATCGATACGAGCGGCCAGTTGGCACGGCCGTCCGGCTCGGCCACGTTCGACCTCCGCGACGTCACCTGGCAGGACCACGCCCTCGGCACTCTTGCCGCACGGGCGACGTCCGACGGCCGCCAGGCTGAGGTCACCTTCGATGCGCCGCTGCTCAGCACAGCAGGCACGGCCCAGATCGACCTCGCGACCACGGCATTCAACCTCCGCGCACGGCTCGACGAGCTGACGCTCGAGCCGATCCGGCCCTGGCTGCCCGCCTCTTTCGAGCGGGCCGACGGCCGCCTGCGGGCCGACGTGTCCCTCACGGGGCGGATGGACGACCTCCCCGCGTCGGCCACCGGGGCGCTGCGCTTCGACGCCCTGGATCTCACCCTCGAGGAGGCCTCGCTGTCGCTCGAGTCACCAGTCGTCCTTGCCGTGAGCAAGGAGATGGTCGAGGTGCAGGGGCTGCACTTGAAGTCCGGCGATCTCGCCGTGCGGGCGGAGGGCGCGTTCGGGCGGTCCGCGACCCTCACGCCGCTGACGCTGACCCTCACCGGGCCGGCCGCCGCGGCACGGCCGTGGCTGGAAGCGCTCCAACTCGAGGTCCCCGCCATCACCGGCGACGTGCACGCCACCGCGACCCTCGCGGGCACGCTCGAGGCACCCGCTCCCGTTGCGATGCTGGAGGCCACCGACGTCGCGGTTGCCGTCGCTCCAGAGCCGGTAGCCGGACGCGCCGCGTCCAACTCGGCGCCGCCCCTTCGCATCCCGCGGTTGACGGTCGGCCTCGATCAGGGCGTCGTGACCCTGCCGCCCGTCACCGCCGAGTGGGACGATGCGCGCCTGACGGCGACCGCCCGCCTGCCCCTGCGGCTTGCCAGGCCGCACGTGCCGTCGCAGTGGCACGTCTGGCTCGGGTCGGCGGAGGGCCCCGCCACAGCGAATCTTCAGACCACGGCCCTCGAGACGCGCCTGCTGGAGCCGTTTGTCGGCGCCGACGCACTGGCCAACGTCAGCGGTCGCGTGACGGCCCGGCTCACTGCCGAGGCTTCCGACATCACCTGGCCAGGCCTTTCTGGGCAGCTCACACTCGACGAGGCGGCCTTCAGCCTGTCCGGCCTGCCGCTCGCCCAGGCACGGCCGACGGTCGTGCTCCTGGACGAGGGACGCGTGGAGGTGCGCGACGTCCTGTTCTCGGGCCCCAACACGGACCTTGCCATCGACGGTACGGCCGACCTCACGGCCCCCTCGCCCGTACTCGACCTGCAGGTGCGTGGCCTCACCGACCTCGCGGTGCTGCGGCCCTTCCTGTCAGACATCGCGCCGGGTGGTCGTGCCGAGGTGAACCTGCACGCCCGTGGCACCGTGGCCGAGCCATCGGTCACCGGCGAACTCCTGCTGACGGACGCGTCCCTCCGGCTCGCCGAACCACGGTTGGCCCTGGAACTGCTGAACGGCACCGCGACGTTCACCGGCCGCCAGATGGCGATGCCGTCGCTGCGCGGCGTCGCGAACGGCGCGCCCGTCACGATCTCGGCCGCGCTCGCGCTCGGCACCGACAACACCCCGGGGGGCCAGGTGCGGGTCCGGGCCAGCGGCGTGCCGCTCGAATATCCTGCCGGCCTGCGCACCGAGTCGGACGTGGACATCCTCGCGTCCATCGCCGGCACCCGCGTGGACGTGACAGGTGAGGTGGACATCCTGCGCGGCATCTACCGCGAGCCCATCGCGCTCGCGGCCCTGTCGTCCGGCCTCATCGGGGGGCCGACCACCGACGTCACGGGGGAGGCCGAAGGCACCCCGCTCGACGTCCGCTTCGACGTGCAGGTGCAGACGCGCGACGCCCTGCGGATCGACAACAACTACGGACGCCTGTCGGCGGATGCGGCGCTGCGGCTGATTGGCACGCTCGACCAGCCCGCACTCTCTGGGCGCGTCACCGTCGCGGAAGGCGGCGAGTTGTATCTCGGCGGCTTGACCTATCGCGTCGAGCGCGGCGCCGTGGACTTCGCCAACCCGCAGCGCGTCGAGCCCATCGTGGACCTCGCGGCTGAAACGCGGACGCGCGGCGAGCGCATCCGCATCGAAGCCAGCGGCACGCCCGACACGCTGGACGTCACGCTGTCGGCTCCCGACGCCGCGACGCCCTTGAGCCAGGCCGAACTGGCGTCGCTGCTCGTGAGCGGCCGAACCCTCGACGACCTCTCGGGCACCGCCGCCGGCGAGCAGGCGCTCGGCCTCCTCTCGGCCGACCTGCTCGGCGTCGTCGGGCGCGGCGTAGGGCTCGACGCGCTCAGGCTCGACCGCGACCTGCTGCTCGACGACCGCGCCACGACGGGCGACGTGGACGTGGCCGCAGAAACCGACCCGGTCGCACGCCTCACGCTGGCCAAGCGTCTGCGCGCCAATGTGGAGGTCGTGTACTCGCAGAACCTGCGCGACGCGAGCGAGATCACGTGGCTGGTGACCTGGACGCCGTTCCGCCGTATCGAACTGCGCCTGCTGCAGCGCGACGATCGGTCCACGTCCTACGAGTTCAGGCACGAGGTCGTGTTCGGCGCGCCGCCCTCAGAGCCGGTCACTCGCGAGACACCGCCCCGAGTCCGTGCGGTGGACGTCGTCTCTCCGGACGCCGCGATGCGCGACGCGCTGCTGCGCGAGCTGCGCCTCGACGTGGGCGACCGGTTCGACTTCTATCGCTGGCAGGACGACCGCGACCGCCTCGAGGCGTGGCTCCGCGACGCACGTCACTACGAGCACCGCCTCACCGCACGTCGTGCCGTGGACGATGGCGACGATGGCCCGGTGGTGGACCTGCGCTACGAGGTCACGCCCGGACCTCGCGGCACGCTCGTCGTCGAAGGCACGGCATTCGACGACGACACGCGTGCGCGGATGCGCGACGCGTGGGCCGGGTCGGTCTTCGACGGCTTCCTTCGCGACGACCTTGCGCGAATCGCGCGCGAGGTGATGACGCGCGACGGGCATCCGCTTGCCGAGGTGCAGGTGACGACCACGCTGTCGCCTGATGGCCTCGAGAAGACGGCCACCGTCGCGGTGTCTCCGGGGCCGTCCCTCGCCACCCGTCTGGACGTTCGCGGCCTGGACGACCCGCTCAG
>JAEZDP010000289.1 GCA_023418055.1 Acidobacteriota bacterium | reverse complement strand
GCCGGCGGCCCCGATGCCGGCCGCCAGACTGGCCAGCACGACGGTCAGGGCGGCCTGCCGGGTCGTGCTGCGGTCCGCTTCGATGCCTTCGTACATCGCGGCATCCAGCATGGCCGCACCCATCAGGCGATAGAGATAGAGACCCATATGGCGAGCCCCGATGGTACCAGACACCGGCCGAGCCGGCGGGACGCCTGATGCGGTAAGGTGGATGGCAGGTATGTCCTTACGCCCTCTCACCTCCCTCGACGACCTCTCCGACGTCCTTGCCCGCACAGCCGACCGCCCCGTGCTCCTGTTCAAGCACAGCGAGACGTGTGGGCTCAGCCTGCAGGCACACGAAGAGGTGGTCAGCGCCCTGGCCGACGCCGACTGGTCCACCGATGTGCACCTCGTGTCGGTGCAGCGGAGCCGGCCGGTGTCGAACGCCATTGCCGAACGTCTCGGCGTGCGGCACGCCTCGCCGCAGCTGCTGCTGGTGGTCGACGGCCAGGTGCAGTGGCAGTCGTCACATCTGTCGATCACCCGAGAGGCGATGCGCCGCGCGGTCGCTGGCGTCGCGTCCCGAGACCTCAGCGGTCAGGGCGTCTGATACCCGACGAACTTCCGCTCGTAGTCCAGCGTCATGCCGAAGGGAAACGCGTCGTAACGCCACACGCGTACGTCCTGCGGGCCCGTCGCGGGCGGGAGCAGGTCCCGCAGGCGTGATGCGACCTGCGAGGCCGCGGCGTCGCCCTCGCCCGGCACCAGTTGCACGTGCACGACGGCCGTGCCGTCGTCGAACTGCACGCGCATGGCGCCCGTGAGCACGTCGGCCACGCCCGCCTCTGCGTAGAGCGCGTCCTTGCAGGCGCCCACCTGCACGCCATTGGGCAGCGCTTCGCGTTCGCGACCCCGCAGCGCGATGATCGCCGCCGGGAGATCCTGAGGGACGGGGAGCCCGTGCCGCGCCAGCGCCGTCGTCACCTCCCGCGCCCCCAGCCGTCGCGCAACGTCTCCGGTCTGGTAGCGCACGAGCGGGATGGGCAGGCTGGCGTCGAGCATCGACATGGTCAGCCGGCCGAATCCGTCGGCCGCCGGGTCGAGCACCTCGATCCACGTCCGGGGCGCGTCGTGGGTGAAGAACACCGGAAGCCCGTGACGCGCAGAGTCCGGCCCGAGCAGGTCGAGCGCCAGTGCGGGATGGGAATGCACCAGCCGGCGAAGTGCGACCGTGCCACGCGTCTCGTAGCAGAGGTGCAGCCCCAGTTCGCCCACGCCGAACGACGACATCAGGAACGTGTCGGGGGCCTCGTCGCGGCCCAGCCCCAGCCTCTCGCTCATGTAGCGGCGGAAATGCTCGCCAAACACCTCTTCGCCCACCACCACCTGCATGCGATGCCGGCGCCAGTCGAGCCCCCGCACCGCCGCGTGATCCGTCAGCCGCTTCATGAACAGCGGGTCGGTGACGACGAGCACCTGGGCATACGCGTCCCCGAATGTCTCGATGAGCGCGACGGCCATGTCCTCGCGCACGCTCGTCGTGGCCACGGTCATGCATCGCGAGGCGAACGTGACGCCCATCGGCAGGCAGTTGATGGCCAGCGTCGGACGCGTACGGACGCCAAAGGCGGCGTCGAGCGCGCTGTCGATGTCGTCGGCGCCCGTGGCGTCCTGGGCGCGCGTGGCCAGGCCGAACGAGAACTGCCCTCCGTGTCCGGAACTCGTGAGCACGGAGGCGAGGTCGCGGAGGGCGGTCGTGGCGGCGAGCGTCGCGATGGGAAAGCGTCGGAACGTGTTCTGCTTGGTCAGCACCGGGCAGAGCCGCGTGAAGTCGGCGAGCGTGGTCACATCGGCGCGTCGCACACCGCGTTCCGCCAGCAGCTCGCGGTACCAGGGCATCGTCTCGACGACGCGATGCCAGGCGTCGAGGAGGCGTGCCGCCGCAGCGGACTCGACCTCGTCGATGACACCTGCGGCGTCAGGACGCACGACGGACCGCCACGGGCAGGAACTGCGGCTCGAGCCCGACGAGAAAGTCGCGCAGGGCCGGCACCGCACCGCTCAGGATTTCGGCATCGAAGCATGCCAGGTCCATGAGGTACGGCGCCACCATGCCGAAGTAGTCGGTTTCAGGACCCACCTGGACGAAGGGGAAGTGGTACCTGGTGACCAGCCGCTGCAGCGACCGTTCGGTGGCCGCGAGCCAGTGCGTGAAGCCGTGCCGCTTGGAGGCTTGATACAGCGCGCGGTAGAGCGTCATCACGATCTCGCCGCCCTCCCGCCGTCGTTCACCGGACGGCAGCGTCCCGCCGCCCTCGAGGGCGTAGTGTTCATCGCCCTTGCGGCGGTTGTACTGCTTGCTCACCGACAGCCGCGATACCTCGACGATGGTGGCCTGCGGGTCGGCAAACGCCGGCACGTCCGCATGCAGGCTGCAGTGGCCGAACATCGGCAACCCGTCGGTGGTCCGGGGCACGAGCCTGGCCGTGGCCACGAGCGTCTCGTCGCCGTTGAGCACCCCGAGGTGCACGGCGTGCTGGTCGAAGACGTCGGTCTCGATGCCATCGGGGTAGAACTGTGCGGGCAGGAAGTGCCGTTCGTGGCAGTACACCTGATACCGCAGCCGATAGCTCGCCTCGAGCAGCTCGGGCACGCTGTCGATCTCGAGTGCGCAGAACTGTGAACCGCCCATCATCGTCGACCACCCACCTTCCAGCGCAGACCGACACGAGCCGTCCGGCCGTTCTGCGGGATCACGTCCTGGACGTGCTGGGAACTCGCCGGGTCGCTGTAGGCGACGTCGAAGAGGTTCCTGACCGTGCCAAACAGCTCCCACGACCTGCCCATCGGCTGCGTCATGGTCACGTTCATCGTCGTGAAGGCACCGACGGTGCTGCCCGCGAGCGTGTCGCGCGCGCCCAGGTACTGGCCCTCGAGCGCGAGGTAGCTGCCGGTCCCGAAGGCGGGGATGCTGAGACGCCCCTTGAGCATGTGCCGCGGCGAGTTGGGCAACTCTTGGGCGGTGTCGCGGTCGATGGCCCGCTGCAGTGCATAGCTGCTCGTGGCCTGCCACCCGCGCCACAGGCGCATCTGACCCTCCACCTCGAGGCCGCGCGCACGCACTTCACCCTGGTTGATGTAGGTGATCCCGAGGAAGGCATCGTCGTCGGGCGCGAGCGTGATGAGACGGTTCGCGCGATACCAGTAGCCCGAGACGGCCGTCCGCAGCCAGTCTCCGGTGTAGCGCTCCCACACGACCTCGTGGGTGTCGATCGACTCGGGCCGCAGTCCGTTGACTCGTTCGCCGAAGTAGGCCGTGTTGAGCTCGTAGGCGTTGGGCGCGCGGAACGCCCCGCCATACAGGTACTTGAACGACTGGTTCGTCGAGGGCAGCGCGATGAGGCTCGCGCGCGGCGTGACGCGCATGAACTGCTCGTACCCGTCGTATCGAAGGCCGCCCGTGCCAATCAGCCACCGGGTCAGCTTGACCTCGTTCTGCAGGTACACCGCCGTCTGCTGCGATCGGCGATTGAGATCGAGGAACACGTCCGGGGGATCGAGGTACTCGGATCGCTGGTCCTGATTGATGTTGTCGATGTACTCGGCGCCCGCGGTCAACACCTGACGCGAGCCCACAGGCCGGGTGGCCCGGATGCCCGCCGTCCAGCGCGTGCCGTTGACGCTGTTGACACCGACGAGCGGGGGCGCCTCCGGCGTCTCGCCCGCCATCGGATAGGTGCCGTCGTAGGTGAACCTGTCGTACGACCCGCGCAGCGACAGCCGCGTGTCCCCGAGCTGACGTATCCACTCGGCATCGAGAAGCGTGTGCCGGTCAGTGGTCTGCTCGGGGTCGTCCTGCGGGTTGAAGATGGTGTTGAACGAGGCGGTGGGCACGTCACGCTGGCGTGTGCCGTACGCGCCGGTCACCGTCAGCGACTTGAACGCAAAGCGGCTATAGAACTGGCGCAGCCGCTCGCCGTCGAGGCCTTCGGCCACGCCGAAGTTCGTGTCCGGCGCATCGAAGGCGGGGAAGTAGAGGCGCTGCACGCCGTCGCTCTGCTCCACGGTGGCCGTGAGGGCGAGGTCGGCGCCGTTGTCGAACAGGTGGCCTGCGCTTGCCCTGGCCATCTGCGTGCCCAGCGTGCCGACTTCCACGGCCAGCGTGCCGCCGTCGAGCGACGCCCCACTCTTGGTGATCACGTTGACGACGGCAAAGAACGCGCTGTCGCCGTAGATGGACGACGCCGGCCCCCTGATGATCTCGACACGTTCGAACGTGGCCGGGTCCATGCCGAACTCCGCGCCGATCTCGGCCTGCCCGAACACGTTGTCGTTCACCCGGTGGCCGTTGACGAGCAGCAGGATGCGGCTGTTGTAGTCGCCCGGATTGCCGAACCCGCGTACGCCGAGGAAGCTGAAGTTGCGGTCGTCGCTCACGTACATGCCGCGCACGCTGCGCAGGATGTCGGCCAGGGTGCGGTAGCCGAAGCGGGCAATCTCGTCCGCGGTGATGAACGACACTGAGGCTGGCGCTTCGGTGACCGGCTGCAGGCGCTCGGATGCGCCGTAGACCTGGCCAGCGTCGAGGGTCATCAGTTCCTCGATGCTCAACTCGGGCAGCGGCGCCTGGGCGTACGCGACACCAGGCACCGCGAGCACGAACACGATCGTCGCGACCCGGCAGGACGAGAGATGAGCACCCATGCGGAGCAATCCTGAGAGGCGGGGCCCGAGGAGGGAGGCAATCATGGCTGCCTCGCAAGCACCAGCAGCCTGGAGCTGATCTGGAGCCGCGCCTTCCGCGCGGCCTCCACGTCCACTGCAAAACGCAGCTGGCCCTGCTGCACGTGCAGTTGCGCGACCCCACCGGTCTCGGTGAAGGCATGGACGTCGCTCACCGTGAACACCGAGGCCCGCCCGACACGCTCGAGCACGCGGAGCGCGATCGACCGCGCGCCCGAGACGTACACGAGATGGCACGCGTCGAGAGCGTCGGCGGCCGTCGCCTGGGTCACGCGGATCTCGTGGCCCAACACGACCCGCCCGCTCACGGCGTCCTGCAGCGCACTGCCGACCGCCGCGTCGTTGACCACGCACATCTCGAGCGGCGCGGCATCGGGCAGCGCGTCGGAGGGCCACTGCGTGAACTTCACGAAGTTGAAGAGGAAGGCGGCCTTGAGGGCGGGGCCCGTCACCTCCTGCGCCACCGGGGCGGCCGCGCGCAGCAGCAGCAGCGACAAGCCGGCCGCCACGCAGGAACAGAGACGCAGACGCCGTCGCATCGACGTCACCGCGCCGCTGCCGGCGGCCACGCGCCCACGGCCAGCAACACCTGTTCGATCTCACGGGTGAGCCGGTCGAGGGCCATGGGCTTCGACACGTATCCATCCGCGCCGGCTGCCAGGAACTGCTCGCGGTCGCCTTCGAGGGCATGCGCCGTGAGCGCGATGATGGGCAGGTGGGCCCCGGTGAGACGCTCGCGCGCGCGAATGGCGGCAATCGCGTCGAGGCCGCCCATGACGGGCATCTGCATGTCCATCAGGACGAGATCGAAGTTCGAGACGGCGAGAGCGTCGAGGGCTTCGCGGCCATTGGCCGCCACCTGCGTGTCGTGTCCGGCCTTGGCCAGCAGGCCGCGTGCCACACGCTGGTTGACGATGTTGTCCTCCACGAGCAGCACCCGCAGCCCGCGCGCGAGGGTCGTGCGCGTGACGCCTTCGCTGCCGCCCAGCGGGATCACGGCGCCCTGCAGCATTGCGTCGGGCACCCGCACCTTCATCGTGAGGTGGAACGCGCTGCCCTGGCCCTCGGTGCTCTCCACCGACAAGGTGCCGCCCATGAGCGTCGTCAGGCGTGCGCTGATGGTCAGCCCCAGACCGGTGCCGCCATAGCGGCGCGTGGTCGAGCCGTCGGCCTGCGTGAACGCCTCAAAGATGAGTGCCTGCTTCTCCTTCGGGATGCCGATGCCCGTGTCGCGGACCACCCCATGGAGCGTCGTGCTGCCATCGGCGCTGGGCTCGAGCCACACATGCACGGCGACGTAGCCCGCATCGGTGAACTTCACCGCGTTGCCGATGAGGTTGATGAGCACCTGCCGCAGCCGGCCCGCGTCGGCCCTGACCCTCAGCGACGGCTCGGTGTCGACGTCGCACCGCAGCGCCAGGCCCTTCAGACGGGCACCGACGCCCGCCGTCCGCACGGCCTCTTCGACCACGTCGCGCAGCACGAAGGTCGTCTCGTCGAGTTCGAACCGCCCGGCCTCGATCTTCGACAGGTCGAGGATGTCGTTGACGATGTGCAGCAGCGATTCGGCGGAGGTCTTCACGACGCTGAGCTGCTCACGCTGTTCGGGCGACAGCGCCGAGTCGAGCGTGAGGTCGATCATCCCGATGACGCCGTTCATCGGCGTCCGGATCTCGTGGCTCATGTTGGCGAGGAACTCGCTCTTGGCGAGGCTCGCCTGCTCGGCGCGGTCGCGCGATCGCGCCAACTCCTCGTTGGCCGTGGTGAGTTCGGTGGTCCGGGCCGCCACCTGTTCTTCGAGCGTCGCGCGATGCCGGCGCAACTGCTCGTCCTGATGCTGGATCTGCTCGAGCATCTGGTTGAAGCCGGTCACCAGGTCGCCCACCTCGTCGTCGCTCGTCCTGGCGACCCGCACGGCGTAGTTGCGGTCGCGCGACACGTCGGCGGCGGCGCGTGCCAGCCGCAGCAC
>JAEZDP010000341.1 GCA_023418055.1 Acidobacteriota bacterium | reverse complement strand
CGGCTGGGCGTCACGTTCGAAGACGACGGGTGGCGGACGCCGGCGTTCGACGAGGCGACATTCGAGACCACGCGTCCGGGGCTGTACGTGGCGGGCACGGTGTGCGGCGGGTTGAAGACCAACCGGTGGTTCATCGAGAACGGCCGGTTTCACGCGCGGCAGATTGCGGCGCACATCGCGGGCCGGCGGACCGAGGCGATACCGTTTGCCCAGATCCACTGGAAGACCGAAGAGTAGCCGGGCCGGGCCAGCCGCGCGCTCACACCATCGGCGTGGTCCGGCGCGCCAGCTGAATCGACAGCCCCCACGGGTCGCGCAGCATCACCAGATACGACCCATCGTCGTAGCGCACCTCGTCGACACGGACGGCGCCAACGGCGACGAGGCGCGCCGCATCGGCGTCGGGGTCTGCCGACGAGAACGCGACGTGCAACTGGGCGGGGGCCATGCCGGCGTACGCGTCAGTGGGCGCTGACGTGTTGCAGTACAGCTCGATCATCATCCGCCGCTGGGCGTCGGCGAGAAAGTGCATGTGCACCGGCGGATCGCCGCGCTTGACCACCTCCATGCCGAGATGGTCGACGTACCAGGCGGCAACGGCGACGGGGTCGGCCACGTTCAAGGCGATGTGTTCGAGGGGCAGATGAGGCATGACGGGGGGATCATGCCTCATGCCTCATGCTTCATGCCAGGCACCGCCGAGCGGCGGCGTGGCTTCAGGCGGGTGGTGATGGGGGCGCGGGCGTACAATGCGCGCATGTCTTCAGACCGCCGTTCGTTCCTCACCGCCTCCCTCGTCGCCGGTGCTTCCGCGCTGGTCGCTCCAGGAGGCGCGGCGGCCCAATCGCCAGCAGGTCGTGAATTCTACGAACTGCGTGCCTACCGGCTGGCCTCCGGCAGTTCCCGCACCCTGCTCGACGGGTACCTGGAGCGCGCGTTGCTGCCGGCGCTCGAGGCCCGCGGCGTGCGTCACGTCGGCGTCTTCACCGAGGTCGACGTCGACAAGACCGCCGTCACGTCCGCGCCGAAGCCGGACACGCCGGTGTGGGTGCTGATCCCTCACGCGACGCTCGACTCGTTCGTTGCCGTCAGTACCGAGCTCAATCAGGACGACGCGGTACGGAAAGCGGGAGCGGCCTACCTCGACGTGCCGAAGGCGAGCCCGGCGTTCGACCGCATCGACACCTGGTTTCTTCGAGCATTCGCGAGCATGCCGCGGATGGAACTGCCCGCGTTCTCTGTGTCGAAGACACCTACCCGCGTCTTCGAGATGCGCGACTACGAGAGCCACAGCGAGCGCGCGGCCCTGAGCAAGATGGCGATGTTCGACAACGGCGAGACGGAGATCATGCGCAGCCTGGGCATGTCTCCCGTCTTCTTCGGACAGGCGCTGGCCGGTCCGAACCTGCCGCACCTGCGCTACATCACGTCCGGGCCCGACCTGGCGACGCACCTGAACAACTGGAAGAAGTTCGGCCCCGACCCACGGTGGATGAAGCTGCGCGACGAGCCGCAGTACAAGGACAACACGTCGAAGAACACCGCGCGCTTCCTCGTGCCCACGTCCTACTCGCAGATGTAGGTTCGGCCGCTGGTCTTCTTTCGTGACCGAGTCGTCCGATTTCGTTGGACGCGAAGCTTCCAGGCGGTGCGCAGCGCGCCCTCGAGCACGTCGGCGGGCACCTCGGACAGCCGCACGTGCGTTGCGCCCATGCGGCCCCACCCGCCCGCCACGGGAAGGAAGACCTCGGGCGCTTCGGCGACGAACTCGGCCTGCACCGCCGGCGTGAGCATCAGGTTGCCGTAGCCCTTGTCGACCGACGCCAGGGTCGCGAAGATGCGGCCGCCGACCCTGAAGTCGACGGCGCCCATGTGTGCGCCTTCCTCCGCACCTTCGAGCGTGAGGGCGATGCGCCGGAAGTCGTCGGGAGTCATCGGGGAGCCTCGGCGATCATCGGCCGGTTCACGGTAGTGGTGAGAGGTCCTGCCGCGACCACAGGCGTGTGTCGTAGTCGGCGTGGTGGACCGAGATACCCGTCCGCCATTCCAGGGATTCGCCCTTTTCCTGTGGTGGCAGCGCCTCGTAGCGGAAGGCGAAGCCGACCGTCGCGCGTACGGGCCCGCCGTCTCGGCTCGCGGGCTCGAAGCGCCACTGGCGTGCTGCGCTCAGGCTCACGGTATCTGCCCCCAGGCCGGGATGCGACTGCGACGTGACCACCAGATCGCACGGTCGGCCATCGACGTCGACGGTGGCGCGTATCTCGACGAGAGCGACGCCCGTGGTCCGACGGAGCCCTGCCGGTGTCCGTGGCATCACGGTGGGGGACGCCACTTTCGGCCGACGGATCGGTCCGATGCCCACACCAACGACAGGCGTGCCAGCCGCCAGGGGCGGACACGGCGCCACGACCACGGCGTCTCGCGACGTCGACGGCAGTTGGGTGGACGACGCGGTGAACACCGCCACCGCGAGGAGCGTGCGCAGCAACTCGGGTCCTCCCCGCCCGACAGGATACCCCGGCGAGGGGGCGCGTGACCTGCTGTCGGCCCGTCGGTCACCACACTGCCGAACTGGCCGCGCGTACCGCGTGAGGCGTGAAGCGTATGGCGTGAGGCGTATGGCGTGTGGCGTGTGGCGAGCGATGGTGGGCCCACCAGGATTCGAGCCGAGCGGCGAGCCGACAGGCGGAGCCGCCGGCCTGTAAGCGTGGCGGGCCCACACGACCGAGCGAAGCGAGGGAGTGGTGGGCCCACCAGGATTCGAACCTGGGACGGACCGGTTATGAGCCGGCGGCTCTGACCGCTGAGCTATGGGCCCTCGTCATGCTTCATGACTCATGCCTCATGTCATGCGAGGCCGACGCGTTTGACGGCCCTTGCATGAAGCATGAAGCATGAGACATGACGTCGCGTTCAACGAGCGTCCTACGAACGCCCCTCCAGGAACGCCTTCAGCTTCCGGCTGCGCGAGGGGTGACGCAGCTTGCGCAGCGCCTTGGCCTCTATCTGCCGGATGCGCTCGCGGGTGACGGCGAAGTTCTGGCCGACCTCCTCGAGCGTGTGCTCGCTGCCTTCGCCCACGCCGAAGCGCATCTTGATGACACGCTCCTCACGCGGCGTCAGCGTCTTCAGCACGTCGTCGGTCTGTTCCTTGAGGTTCAGGTTGATGACGGCCTCGGCCGGCGACACGATGTTGCGGTCCTCGATGAAGTCGCCGAGGTGTGAGTCCTCTTCCTCGCCGATGGGCGTCTCGAGCGAGATGGGCTCCTGGGCGATCTTCAGCACCTTGCGCACCTTCGCGACCGGGATGTCCATCCGCTGCGCGATCTCCTCCGAGGTCGGTTCGCGGCCAAGCTCCTGCACCAGCGCGCGCGAGGTGCGAATGAGCTTGTTGATCGTCTCGATCATGTGCACCGGAATGCGGATGGTGCGCGCCTGGTCGGCGATCGCGCGGGTGATGGCCTGCCGAATCCACCACGTCGCATAGGTCGAGAACTTGTAACCGCGGCGGTATTCGAACTTGTCCACCGCCTTCATCAGGCCGATGTTGCCTTCCTGAATCAGGTCGAGGAACTGCAGCCCGCGGTTGGTGTACTTCTTCGCAATCGAGACGACGAGGCGGAGGTTGGCCTCGACGAGTTCCTTCTTGGCCTGCTCGGCCTGCACCTCGCCGCGCAGAATCGTCTCGAGCGTGTGGCGAAGCCGCTCGGGCGTCTCCTCGAGCTCGATGCTGATCTGCTTGACGCGATCGCGCAGGTCCTTCTGCCGCTTGAGGAGCGCCTTCTTCTCCTCTTCCTTCAGCTTGGGCTTGCGTCCCTTCGTCGGGTTGACCTGCCGCTCGATCTGGTCGGCCTCGCGCTGCAGGCGCTGCACGCCTTCGACCTGCTCCTTGATCTCGTCGATCATGCGGCGCTTGACGTTCTCGGTGAACTCGATGCGCCGGATGTACTTCGAGATGAGGATGCGCTTGCGCAGCATGCTCCAGCGGGCCCGCCGCCAGGTCGCGTACTCCTTCTTGGTCTTGCCCTTCTTGATCGACGCCGACTTGGTCTCGGCCGTCTTGTACGCGGTGATGGCCTTCTTGACGGCGTCCACCTGCCGCAGCACTTCCTTGGCGCGCTCTTCCAGGCGGTCTTCGGTCACTTCCTCGTCGGTGAAGATGACCAGCTCACGCACGGTACGCTGCCCGGACTTCAGCTGTTCGCCCATCTCCAGGATCTTCTTGGCGATGGTCGGCGTGCGGGCAATCGACTTGATGACCGACAGCTTGCCGCGTTCGATGCGCTTGGCAATGGCCACCTCGCCCTCGCGCGTGAGCAGCGGCACCGTGCCCATCTCGCGCAGGTACATGCGCACCGGGTCGTTGGTCTTGTCGAGCGCACCCGGCGTCAGGTCGAGTTCAGGCTCATCGCCCGTGTCGGGGCGGTCGAGCAGCTTGTCCTCGCGATACTTCTGCTCAGACTCGACGACCTCGATCCCCGCGCTGCCGAAGGTGCTGAACAGGTCGTCCAGCTCCTCGGGCGACGAGGTGATGTCGGCAGGCAGCACCTCACTGACCTCGTCGTAGAGGAGATAGCCCTTCTCCTTGCCGATCGCGATCAGGTGCCTGACTTCGTCGTACTTGTCTTCGATGGACACGTCGCTTTGGCCTCCTCGGCCCGTGCGCGGGACGTTCGGGCGGTCTTCCATTATCACTTCAGCGCCTCAATTTGCTGTACGAGTTCAAGTTTCCTGGCCCAGAGTGCGTGAATACGCGCCGTCTCGGCGCTGCCACCGCGTTCCTGCAGGTGGACGATTTCGCTCTCAATCCGGGCCCGTTCACGGTCGAGGTGCAACAGCCGCAACGTGCGGGCGCAAGCCTCGGGTGGCGCGGTGGCGCCTGTGGCCGCCTGGGCGGTGACCCAGCGACGCTCCTCTTCATTCAGACGCTCGAGGAACGCCCCCGGCAGTTCCTCGGGGTCGTTCACCTGCAGGTCGCGCGCCAGCCGCAACAGCCGGCTCGTGCGCAGCCCCTCGAGTTCCTCGTCCTCCAGGCTCAGCAACGCGGCCTGCGCCGCCTCCGGCTGCGTCAACACGCCGACGATGAGCTCACGTTCCGAGGCCGACACCCCAGGCGTCGACGTCCGCCGGACCTCCACCGGCACGCTGGTCTGCCGCGTGACCGCCGCCTTGCGAATCTCCTGGCGGACGGTGTCTTCGCCGATCCTCGCCCGATGCGCCAGGCGGTCGGCAAACTGGTCGCGCCCGGCGGCGTCGGGAATCCGCGCCGCCACGGCGAGCATGTCGTTCAGGAAGGCCAGCCGGCCATTGGCATCCTGAAGGTTGTGGGCCGCGGCGCCTCGATCGAGCACGAAATCGAGGTACGGGCGAGCCTCGTCCACCTGAGCCTGGTAGGCCGCGCCCCCGTGGCGCTGGACGTACGTATCGGGATCTTCTCCCTCGGGCAACAGGGCCACCGCCACCTGAAACCCTTCGGACACGAGCAGATCTCCAGACTTGGCGGCCGCCCCCTGTCCGGCCCGGTCCGCGTCGAAGCTGAG
>JAEZDP010000220.1 GCA_023418055.1 Acidobacteriota bacterium | reverse complement strand
GCATCGGACCGGGCCAGCCGACGAACCGGTGCAGCCCGCCCCGTTCGGCGATCAGGTCGTCGCCGGGCCGGAGATAGAGGTGATAGGTGTTGGCGAGGACGATCTGGGCGCCCGCATCCTCGAGCGCCTGCTGGGTGACGCCGCGCACGGCGCCGCGGGTGCCGACGGGCATGAACGCCGGCGTCTCGACGCGGCCGTGCGGCGTGTCGAGGTGCCCGCGCCGGGCCTGGCCGTCGCGGTGGGTCACGGCGAACGCAAAAGGCCGCGAAGGCATTCGGCTATACTACGGCACGTCACGCCACCTCGGCCTCTTCCCTGTCCCGGATTACTCTCGTGAAAAAGCTGCGCGTCGGCGTCATCTATGGCGGCCGGTCGGGTGAACACGAAGTGTCGATCGCCTCGGCGGCGGCGCTCATGGCCCATCTCGATCGGAGCCGTTACGAACCCGTGCCGATTCGCATCGAGCGCGACGGCCGGTGGGTGCTGGCCGACAAGGCGCCGACCGCGGCCTCGGCCGCTGAGATCATCGAGCAGACCAGGCGCGACGCGTCCGCCCTGCGGCCGGGGCGCGAAGTGCACCTCATCGCGCGGCCCTCGGAGGAGAGCCTGCTGACCATCGACCGCGGCGTCTCGCGCAACGGCGACGAGCCGCGGGCGACGGTCACCGGCCTCGGCCTCGATGTCCTGTTCCCGGTGCTGCACGGCCCGTACGGCGAGGACGGCACGGTACAGGGGCTGATGGAGCTGGGCAACGTGCCGTACGTCGGGTGCGGGGTGCTCGCGTCGGCGCTCGGCATGGACAAGGCGGCGATGAAGGTCGTCTTCGTGGCCCACGGTCTGCCCGTGTGCCCGTGGCGCCTCGTCTCGCGGCGGCGCATCGTCGCCGACGTCGAGGACGCGGCGCGTGACGTCAGCGAGGCGCTCGGCTGGCCGCTGTTTGTCAAACCCGCCAACCTCGGGTCGAGCGTGGGCATCTCGAAGGCCACCGACATGCCGTCTTTGCAGGTGGCACTGCGCCTGGCGGCCGACTACGACCGCAAGGTGGTGGTGGAGGCCGCGGTGCCTCGCGCGCGGGAGATCGAGGTCGCCGTGCTCGGCAACGACGAGGTGCAGGCCTCGGTGCCTGGCGAGATCGTGCCGTCGCGAGAGTTCTACGACTACGACGCGAAGTACCTCGACGCGGGCAGCGAGCTGCGCATCCCCGCGCCGCTCGACGAGGTGACGGCCGCGCGCCTGCAGCAGCTGGCCATCGAGGCGTTTCGCGCGATCGACGGGGCGGGCCTGAGCCGTGTGGACTTCCTGATGGACGGCGACACGGGCGCGGTGTGGGTGAACGAGATCAACACGATGCCCGGCTTCACCTCGATCAGCATGTACGCGAAGCTCTGGGCCGCGACCGGCGTCGACTATCCCACGCTCATCGATCGCCTCGTCGCGCTGGCGCTCGAGCGCCACGCCGAGAAGCAGGCGCTGCGCGTGTCGGCCTTCCCGGGCTGAC
This sequence comes from Acidobacteriota bacterium, assembly GCA_023418055.1. Lineage (GTDB taxonomy): Bacteria > Acidobacteriota > Vicinamibacteria > Vicinamibacterales > Vicinamibacteraceae > JAEZDP01. Next base: position 8,532 of record JAEZDP010000220.1, on the reverse strand, counting down.
GACGCGCGGCGATCGCCGCGACGTTCTTCCACCCTGCCGGCGACGCGGTGCCAGCCGCGTCGCGCCTGCCGCTGACGTCCCACGGCGCCAGAATTTTTTTCGACGGCGACGACGGAGCATTGGGGCCTGCGAGCTCCTGCGCGCGCAGTGGCGCGCTGCTTACACGTAAGACATCACTAACAGACAACGGTTTCGTCGCGTCTGACTTCACTTACCCATGCCGCGCGCGGTTCGGTGCGAGGCCGTGCAATTGCTGCGCGGAGACCGATCGCAGGCCCCAGCCGAACAGGTAAGGGCGTCTTTTTTTGTCAAATTTGACAAGTATGAACGGATGCGCTAGCCAGCCGTGCCGTAGCTTGCTCTGGGTCGTCAAAAATTTTTGACAAATGGCGCGGGTTTGTGCTTGACAAGCGATTCTTCTCATCCATAATCTACATCTTGTGTGAGGCGATGTAGCTCAATCCACCTGTAGTGATGTGTCAATGACGACACACCAGATTGAGTACCGCCACCAAGGAGGAAGAATGGCGAAGAAGGTAGCCAAGAAGGCCGCAGCGAAGAAGGCTCCAGCAGCGAAGAAGACGGCCGCCAAGAAGACCACGGCGAAGAAGGCCGCGAAGAAGCGGTAAGGCGGGTTCCCGCCGCACCGAACGAGCGCCGCAGGTGCGGCGCTCGTCAGTTGGACCCGCCGCGGCTGCCGTCCTGCACGGTGGCCGCCGGCCATCCCCGGCCGCAACGAACGGCCGTCGCCCCCCGGCACTCCCGGCGGGACCCGGGACGACGGCGTTGCGAGCGCGCGAGAGACGCGAGCGGCCGGCTTCGTAGACGACCTGCGAAAGGGGGATGCGCCATTGGCCAGAATCGCCGCAGAACCTGCGGCCTCGTCGGATGCGGCCACCTGGGCCTCCGACACGTCCGCGGCCCGCACCATCTGAGCCGCACATCGAAGGGGATCGGGCGCGTGCCCGGTCCCCTTCCTGTGTCAAACGCCCCTAACGCATCTCCACGCCATCCCAGATACGGATGCTCGTCACCGTGTCGCCCACCTGCAGCGCGTCCACCACGTCCATCCCCGCCGTCACGCGGCCGAAGAGGGTGTAGCGCCCATCGAGGTGCGGCTGCGGCGAGTGCGTGATGAACCACTGGCTGCCGCCGGTGTCGGGCCCCGCCAGCGCCATGCCCATCGTCCCGCGGTCGTAGGTCTGGTCGTGCAGTTCGTCGCGAATCGAATAGCCGGGGCCGCCGGTGCCGTCGCCACGAGGATCGCCGTCCTGCACGACGAAGTTCTGCACCACCCGGTGCACCTGCAACCCGTTGAAGTACCCCTGGCGGGCCAGCGTGATGAAGTTGTCGACGGTCAGCGGCGCGTCGAGGACGAGCAGCGCCACTTCAATCGTGCCGTGCCGGGTGTCGATGAAGGCCTGCGGAGAGAACCGGGGCGCCACCAGCCGCTCGGCGTCGTACTCGTCGACCCGCCGCCCGGTCGGCGCCGGACGTATGGCCGCAGCCGCACCGGCCGACGGATTGCGCGCGTCGAGCCAGGCCGCCGCACGTCGGCGGACCGACCAGTCGGGGTCGGCCAACGCCGCCTCGAAGAGCGGCACGGCCGCGTCGGCATCGAGTTTCGCAATCGCGTCGAGCAACGTCCATCGCAGCCCACCGCCGGCGCGATCGCTCGCGCGTCGGTTCAACGCCTCGACGAGTGCAGGACGGACCGACACCAGTGATCGCTCGGCCGCGATCGACGCCGCCGTCTCCTGAATCGCCTCGTCGTCGGAGGCCAGCCGCCGCGTGAGTTCCTCGTCGAGGCCGCCCATGCCCGCGCGGGCCATCGCACGCAGCACCGACGGAATCACCCGCTTGTCGGCATCGTCACGCAGCCGCGTGAGCGTCGGCTGGGCCACATCACCGGGCAGGGCGCTGACGGCCTCGGCCAACGCCGCGCGCACGCGCCAGTCCTGGTCGGGGTCCAGGCCCGACAGGATCGTGATGAAGCCCTGGGGGTCGGTCGCCGCCAGGGCCTTGACGACGGCCGCACGCAGGGGGGGCCATCGCGCCGTCAGGCGGTCGATGAGCGGGTCGATCGCGTCGCGGTGCGCCAGTTGCCCGAGGGCCGCCACCACTTCGAGTGTCAGCCCCTGGTCGTCGCCGACCTTGTCGAGCAACGCCACGAGCGGAGCGACCGCTCGCTCGTCGCCCATGCGGGCCACGGCGCGGACGGCATTCACGCGTACATGCGGATGGACACCGGCGCCTGCCCCAAGCAGCGGCAGCACCTCGTCGAGTGCCTCGGCCGCCTTGTACTCGCCGAGGCCCCGAACGGCGTACGCAACGGTCGTCGGCGAAGCGGCCGACAGCAGCGCGCGGAGCGCAGGCACGGCGCGCTCGTCGCCGACGCGCGACAGCGCAAACGCCACGGGCCACCACGAGGACCGCGGACGCCCCGCGGCATCGAGAACGGCCGTTGCCAACCCGTCGAAGCTGCGCAGGGTGGTGAGGGCCGTCACGCCGCGGAGCACGGCATCGGCCTCGGGCGGCAGCGCCACGTCGTCGGCCGGCGGCGTGGAGAGTGCGCCCCCGTCGATGAGCGCCGACACCATCGTGGCGATGGCCGGCGCCGCGCCTGCGGCCACGTCGGGCCCCGCCAACCCAAGGGCCTGCGCCGCGCGCCCGCGCACCAGCACCGACGGGTCGGCAAGCGCCGCTCCAAGCGGCTCGACGACGGCAGGCCCACCAAGGAGACCGAGGGCGAAGGCGGCCATGGCCCGCACCTCGGCATCAGAGTCGGCCAGCGTGCCGGTGAGTGGCCCCACGCCCTCCTGCAGTCCCACCCGTCCGACTGCGAGGGCGGCGCGGCGGCGCACACGGGCTTCGTCGTCGCCGAGCAGCGTCAGGAGGTCGGTGGGTGGCGGCGGCGGCGCCTGCGGCACCGGCCGTCCGCGCGCATCCACCACCGGCGGCGGCGCCTGCGGCACGGCCCTGGCATCGGTCAACACGCGATGGTCTTCGAGGCGCAGGATGCTCGCGAGCTTCGATTCGTAGGGCACCACCACCGGCGGGACGGGCGGAGGGACGGAAGCGCACGCGGCACACAGGGCCAACCACGACGACAACGACAGAAGACGGCGCATCAATCGCGAATGCTAGCATGCGGGCACCTTGCCGGCCTGCTGAGCAGACGGCTATACTGCGCGCCATCTTGGACGTCCGTTACCTGGCCATCGAAGGCCCGCCCGGGCTTGGCAAGGCCGTCCTCGCCGAGCGGCTCAGCGCCCGCCTCGACGCCCACCTCGTCCTCGACGAGGCCGAGAACCCGTTCCATGCCGACCAGGCCGCCCGACGTGCGGGTGCCGCCTTCCAGGCTCAGCTCTTCCACCTGCTCTCGCGCCATCGCCAGCAGGAAGCGCTGAAGCAGGCCGACCTCTTCACCCAGGTCACCCTCTGCGACTACCTGTTCGACAAGGACAAGATCTTCGCGTACCTCCACCTCGACGACAACGAGCTGTTCATCTACCAGCGTCTCTACGATCTGCTGGCGGGTACGCTGCCCTCCCCCGACCTGGTCCTCTATCTGCAGGCGCCGACCGAGCGTCTGCGGAAGCGCGCCAGGGAGCGTGGCCGGCGCGACCCTGACGCACGCCAGGGGGCGGCCACCGACCTCGGCGAACTCAACGACGCGTTCAACCACTTCTTCTTCCACTACACAGCGGCGCCCCTGCTGGTGGTCGAGACCTCCCATCTGGACCTCGACTGGAACGACGAAGACGTCGACGACCTCATGAAGCAGATCGAGCACAAGCAGCCCGGCACGCAGTACTACGTGCCCCGCCGGGCCTGACAACACCGACGCGGTTGCCGTATCCTGTCGTCGACGACGACACCATACAGCGCACCGGCTCGGCGAACGTGGTGCCGGACGCTCCTTCGCTCCTTCGTTCCTTCGTTCCTTAGCTCCTTCGTTCCTTCACTCCTCCACTCCTCCTATGGCCTGGTTCAAGCGCGTCCCCAAGCCCATCACGCCCTCCGACACCGGCAGCCGCATCCCCGAAGGGTTGTGGGTGAAGTGCCCGGGCTGTTCGCAGGCCCTCTACAACAAGGACCTCGAAGCCAACCTCCAGGTGTGCCCCAAGTGCGACCACCACTTCCGGCTCGGCGCCCTCGACCGCCTGCGCATGCTCTTCGACGGGCCGTGGGAGGAACACGATCGTGAGTTGTCGTCCACAGATCCCCTGGCCTTCATCGACACCAAGCCGTACTCGCAGCGGTTGCGTGCGGCGCAGTCAAGCAGCGGGATGAAGGACGCCGTGGTCTGCGGAACCGGGGAGATCGAGGGCATCGCCACCGAGATTGCCGCCATGGAATACCGCTTCATCGGCGGCAGCATGGGCGTGGTGGTCGGCGAGAAGATCACGCGTGCCATCGAACGCGCCGTAAGGCATCGGCGGCCAGTGGTGATCGTGTCGTGTTCGGGTGGCGCCCGGATGATGGAGGGCACCTTCTCGCTGATGCAGATGGCCAAGGTGAGCGCCGCGCTGTCGCGCCTCGGCCGGGCGGGGCTGCCCTACATCTCGGTGCTCACCGACCCGACGACGGGCGGCGTGACCGCGAGCTTCGCCATGCTCGGCGATCTCAACATCGCCGAGCCGCATGCGCTCATCGGGTTCGCCGGCCCGCGCGTCATCGAGCAGACGATTCGTCAGAAGCTGCCCGAAGGGTTCCAGCGGGCAGAATTCCTCGTCGAACACGGCATGGTCGACTTCATCGTCGACCGCCGCTCGATGAAGAAGAGCATCGCCGGCGCCTTGCGGTTCATGCACACCCCGCAGTGACCGCTTTCGAACGGCTGGCGCGGCGCGAGTTCTTCGGCATCAAGCTCGGCCTCGACAACGTCCGCGTGCTCACGGCAGCTCTCGACCACCCCGAGCGCGCCTGCCCGACGGTGATCATTGCCGGCACCAACGGCAAGGGATCCGTCGCCGCCTTCACGTCGCGCGCCCTGCACGCCGCCGGCCATCGCGTGGGGCTCTACACCTCTCCGCACCTCGTCGACCTCACCGAGCGGTACCGCATTGCCGAAGAGAGCGTGTCGGCTGGCTCTCTCGCGCAGGCCCTCGATCTGGTGCTCGACACCGACGAGGCGCTGACGCGCGACGGCCTGCTGCCCGGCCCGGCCACGTACTTCGAGGTGGCCACGGTCGCGGCCTTCGTGCTCTTCCAGAACGCCGGTCTCGACGTGGCCGTGCTCGAAGTGGGCATGGGAGGCCGCTTCGATGCCACCAACGTCGCGCAGGCGCCCTTTGCGGCCATCACGTCGATCGCGCTCGACCACACGGCCCATCTCGGCGACACGCTGTCGGCCATCGCCTTCGAGAAGGCCGGCGTCATAGCACCCGGCGCCCATGTCGTGTCGGGCGTCCGCCAGCCGGAAGCCGCCGATGTCGTGCGTCGCGAGGCGCAGGCCCGCCAGGCGACGCTCATCGACGTTGTCGACGACACATCCTCGACGGTGGAACTGCGAGGCTCCCGCACATGGGTGACGCTCGAGACGAGCCGTCGACGCTACGGGCCACTGCCGCTCGCGCTCAACGGACGGCACCAGGCAGACAACGCGGCCGTCGCGGTGCGCCTGCTCGAGACGCTCGATGCGCAGCTGATGCCCGTGCCGGCACGCGCCATCGAAGCGGGACTGCGCGACGCCTGGTGGCCCGCGCGGCTGCAGGTGGTCGAGCGGCAGGGACGTCCGCCCCTCGTCATCGACGGCGCGCACAACCCCGCGGGGGCTCACGCGCTCGCGCTGTGGTTGCAGGAAGCGGGCCTCGCGCCGTGCACGCTCGTGCTGGCGCTGATGCGCGACAAGGACCTCGAGGCCATGCTGCCGGCCGTGCTCGGTGTGGCCGGCGCCGTCGTCGCCACGACGGTCCATCCGCCACGCGGGCTCGAGGCCGAGCCACTCGCCGCGGCGGTACGTCGCCTCGCCCCGGCGCTGCCCGTGCAGGTGGCCGACACACCGGCCGAGGCGCTGCGACGGGCCGACCGCAGCGACGCGCCGGTCGTCGTAGCGGGGTCGTTGTTTCTGGCTGGTGCCGTGCTCGCGCATCTGCGCGAAACGCCCGAAGCCCCGTGATATTCTTCGGGCGCCCGCCGGTGCCTGCCCGACGACCGAAGCTCAACTGCCCATGATCCGTCGTGTCGCCCTCATCCTCGCCGTGCTGTGCGTCGCGGCGGCAGGGTCTGCTGCTGCACAGCAGGTGCCCGGTTTCAGGCTGGCCAAGCAGTCGCGCATCGAGGTGCGAGGCGACCACTACCACCTCGAAGGTCAGGTGGAACTCGAGCAGGGCACCCAGAAGTTCTACGCCGACGTGGTGGACTACTACCACGACACGCGCAAGATGATCGCCACGGGCAACGTGGTGTACTCCGCGCCCGAGAGCCGTGTGGCAGCCGACCGGCTCGAGTTCGACCTGGGCACCAAGACCGGCACGTTCTTCAACGCGTCGGGCTCGGCTTCGCTCGGCGAGAAGGCCGACAAGAGTTTCTTCGGCACGCAGGAGCCCGATGCGCTGTTCTACGGCGAGACCATCGAGAAGATCGGCCCCCGCAAGTACAAGATCACGCGTGGCGGCTTCACCAGCTGCGTGCAGCCGACGCCCCGCTGGGAGCTGGTCTCGAGCACCACGACGGTGCACCTCGACAAATATGCCCTGCTGACCAACACCGTGCTGAAGGTGAAGGGCGTGCCGGTCTTCTACCTCCCGGCCATGTACTACCCCATCCAGAGCGACGACCGCGCCACGGGCTTCCTGCTGCCCACCTACGGCTCGTCGATCATCCGCGGCCAGAGCATCAGCAACGCCTTCTTCTGGGCCATCAACCGCAGCCAGGACCTGTCGCTGATGCACGACTGGTTCACCAAGCGCGGCCAGGGCACGGGCGCCGAGTACCGGTATGTGGCCGGGCCGGGCTCGCAGGGCACGGTCAGCACCTACTTCCTGAACGAGAAAGAAGCCGCCTACACCACCGGCAGCGGCGTCGTGAGCACGCCCGCGCAGCGCAACTACGAGATCCGCGCCAACGCCGTGCAGTCGCTGCCGCTCAACCTGCGCGCCCGCGGCAACGTCGACTACTTCTCGAGCATCACGACACGCGCGACGTTCAATCAGAACCCCTACGACTGGTCGTCGCGTACCCGCACCGTGCGCGGCAGCCTCGGCGGTGCGTGGGGCCGGCACAGCGCCAGTGTGAACTACGACCGCACGGAGATGTTCTGGACCGAGGAGTCGTCGAACGTCACCGGAGGCACGCCGCGCCTCACCTACAGCTTCGCGCAGACGCAGCTCGGCGGCACGCCAATCTATGCCGGGCTCGGCGTGGAGGCCGTGCGCCTGGCGCGCGTCGACACTGCACCGAACGTCATCTCCGACCAGGGGCTCACCCGCGTCGACATGACGCCCTCGATTCGCGTGCCTTTCAACCGATGGCCGTTCCTGACGTTCAACTCGTCGGTGGCCTACCACACGACGTACTACTCCGAGAGCTACATCAAGGACGCCGACAACCGCGACGTCCAGGCCGAAGAGGCCGTCACGCGCCGCTACTGGGACCTCCGCACCGACATCGTCGGCCCCAAGTTCAGCCGCGTGTGGGACACGCCGAACAACGGCTATGCCGAGAAGTACAAGCACACCATCGAACCCACGTTCACGGTGCAGCGGCTGACCTTCTTCGACAACTACGACCGCATCGTGAAGCTCGAGGGCTACGACTTCACCTACGGCGGCACCACGCGCCTCTCTTACGGACTGGTCAACCGCTTCACGGCGAAGCGCCGGGCGGGCGCCTCGACCGCGCGCAACCGCGACTTCCTGACGGTGAGCGTGACGCAGAGCTACTACACCGATCCGCGCGCCAGCCAGCTCGATTTCGCGCAGTTCCCCCTCAACTTCTTCGGGCGGGCGCCGAGCAACTTCTCACCGATCGCCGTCGGCGCCAACTTCTCGCCTTCCGAAGCCACGTCGGTGAGTGCCAGGCTCGACTACGACAACGACATCAAGGAGTTCCAGAGCATCCGGCTCAACGGCAACTATGCCTTGAGCGACGTGCTGTCGGTGTCGGGGGGCTGGAGCCAGCGCAAGTTCTCGGCGTTTCCCGACAGGCCCGACAAGTTCTTCAACGCCAGCACGACCGTGCGGACGAAGGGCAACAGGTTCGGGAGCACCTACGCGTTCTACTACGACATCGGGCGCGAGACCATGCTCGACCAGCGCATTGTCGGCTACTACAACGCGCAGTGCTGCGGCATCGTCATCGAGTACCAGCAGTACAACTTTCCTCAGTTCGCCTCGTTTGCCGTGCCGCAGGACCGCCGTTTCAACATCGGCTTCACGCTGGCGGGGCTCGGCACCTTCTCGAACTTCCTCGGGGCCTTCGGCGGCAACACCGGAGGGGCCGGCGGCTTCGGCGGCGCCCGTCCCTTCTGAGGGCCTGATGCCTCGACGCCTGGTCACGGGAGCTGCGGGCTTTGCCGGGCAGCAC
>JAEZDP010000209.1 GCA_023418055.1 Acidobacteriota bacterium | reverse complement strand
CTCCAGGAGTGGCAGCGCGACGAGGCGCAGGAAGCGGACGAGCAGTAGGACAGTGCATCTGCGGGCAGGCGCTGCCGGAGGGACGCGGCCGCCTCGCCCCGACGTGCATGCCGCCTCCTGCGGCCGCCCGTCACTCGCTGCGTCCCGCGTTCCCGGTAACATGTCAGCCGCGAGGCGGTGGGCTACTCGCAACCGCTGCGGGTTCGACATGAGATGCGGCGCAGACGGGAGCGGCGTCCGGCCCACGCCGCGAGCGCACGGCGCTGCCGCCACGGCGGGGCTCACCGCGGACGCCGCACCAGCACCATTCGAAACTACATCCAGGGATTCTGTGGCGCGGGCGAGAGGATGTGCGCCCGTGGGGCTGGGCCACGCATCGCGCCGCGAGTCCAGCAGGCGTTCGCCCTGAGCCGGCGCGAACGACGTGAGTGATTCGCCGGGGCGAGAGGACTTGCGCCCTGAGCGGCGCGTGCGCCGCGAAGTGCCCAAAGAGACGCTCGCGCCGACCAGGCACGAACGGTAGTGAGTGAATGGTCGGGGCGAGAGGATTTGAACCTCCGACCCCTCGGTCCCGAACCGAGTGCTCTACCAGGCTGAGCCACGCCCCGACAACCGCCCGATTCTACTCGACCGATCCGATAGCGTCAAACAACCACGCCTCAACGAGCTGTTCTGGAAGCGGACGCATGCACGGCGATCTGCCGTTCATGATATCTCGCTCCCTGCCGATTGACCGGGCGTGGAAGGCATCGGCGCCACCTCGTCGGCTCCGGCTCAGGCCGCTGATCGCACCATTGCCGTGCTCGGCAAGGCCATGCGTGAGGCACGGGCGCAGGCCGCGGCGCTGCTCAGCCTCGTCGAGCAGGTGCCCGCGCCCGCCGACGGCAAGGGCACGCACGTCAACTACCGCGCCTGATCGGCGGCCTCGTCTGGCAGCATCGCCTCGACGAACCGCAGCGCGTCGTGGGCGGTGAGGTTCGGCTGCAGCGGCGTCACCGAGATGTACCCCTCGCGCACGGCCTCGTAGTCGGACTGGCCGTGTGGCACCCATTCGCTCAGCCCCTCGTCGATCCAGTAGTACGGCCGCCCGCGAGGGTCGTCGCCCCTGAACACCTCGGTGATGTGGTTGCGTTCGCCCTGCACGGTCAGGCGCCAGCCACGTGGCGCCCCGGTCGGCAGGTTGAGGTTCAGCAGGGTCCGCGGCGGCAAGCCGCGCGTCAGCACCTCACGCGCCAGCGTCCCGGCGGCAGCGGCGGCATGCGAGAAGTCGAACACCGGCGTGCGCTGCAGCGAGACGGCGAGCGCCGGAATGCCCAACAGCACGCCTTCGAGCGCGCCCCCCACCGTCCCCGAATAGGTCACGTCGTCGCCGACGTTCCAACCCTTGTTGATGCCGGACACGACGAGGTCGGGTCGCTCGTCGTACAAGTGCGCAACGGCCACGTTCACGCAGTCGGTGGGCGTGCCGTCCACGATGAAGATCCTCGGGCCAATCTGCTCGAGGCGCAGGGGCCTTGCGAGCGTCAGGGCGTGGCCGATCGCGCTCGACTCGGCGTGCGGTGCCACCACGGTCACCTCTCCCAGCGGCGCTAGCGCCTCGGCCAGCGCCTCGATGCCCTCCGACCTCACCCCATCGTCATTGGTGACGAGAATCTTACGCATAGCCATGACCTGCCATGGTAGCAGGTGCGTTCGAGTCAGGGGCGTCGCCCTTGATGCACCGCGCGCCTTCGGCGCTGCGTCATAATCGGGTCGCGTATGTCTCGTGCCTCTGCTGCCCCGTTCGACGCCGTGCTGCTCGTCTCGTTTGGCGGTCCTCAGGGACCAGCCGACATCCGGCCCTTTCTGAGCAACGTGCTGCGGGGCCGCAACATTCCGGCGGCCCGCCTCGAGGAGGTAGCCCACCACTACGAGTTGTTCGGTGGCGTGTCACCGCTGACGACCTACACCATGGAGCAGGCCGACGGATTGCGGAGAGAGCTCGCGAGCCGTGGGCTGCCACTGCCGGTCTACGTGGGCATGCGCAACTGGGCGCCCCTGCTGCCCGACGTGCTGCAGCACATGGCGCGCGACGGCGTGAGACGCGCCATCGGCGTGCTTGCCGCGGCACAGCGCTCGTATTCGAGTTGCACGCAGTATCGCCACAACGTCCGACAGGCCAACGAGGAACTGGTGGCCGCCGGGGGCCGGGCCGTCGAGGTGACCTACGTCGGCGACTGGCACCGGCACGAGGGCTTCACGGCGGCCGTGGCCGACCACACGAGACAGGCCTACGAGCGTCTGCCCCCCGACCTGCGCAGCCGTGCGCGCCTGGCCTTTACGGCCCACAGCATCCCCGCCCACATGCCGGGCGTCGCCATGTATCAGCAGCATCTGCGCGACTCGGCAGCCGATGTTGCCGCGCTCCTGGGGGTGGCCGACTGGACGCTCACCTACCAGAGCCGCAGCGGCCGTCCCGAAGACCCTTGGCTCGAGCCCGACATCAACGACTGGATTCGCGGTGAACACGCCAAGGGCCGCCTCGAAGCGGTGGTCGTGAGCCCGATCGGGTTCGTCTGCGATCACATCGAAGTGCTGTACGACCTCGACCACGAGGCGCGCGCGACCTGCGACGAGTTGGGCGTCGCCATGGCGCGTGCCTCGTCGGTGAACGCCCATCCGGCGTTCGTGAGCACGCTGGCCGATGCGGTGTCTGCGACCTGGGACCGTTATCGTTCGGGCCGCGCCCTGCCGCTCGTCAACGCCGAGCAGCCGAACGCGCGCGAGTTGCCGCCGCCGGTCCGACCCAGCGCGGCAGGGTGACCGAGTCTGCAGCGGTGACGCGCACGGCACCGCGTGGCGATGCCGTGCGAAGGGGCGAGCGTCAGTTGACGGGGGCGGGGGCGCAGAACTTGTCGAAGGCCGCCGTCAGTTCGGCGGCGATGCCGTCGGCGCTGTTCCCTTCGATCTGATGGCGTTCCATCATGTACACCAGCTTGCCGTCGCGCAGCAGGCCCACCGCCGGCGACGAGGGCGGATAGCCCGTGAAGTACTGGCGGGCGCGCTCGGTGGCTTCGATGTCGGCGCCGGCAAACACCGACGCTGAACGGTCTGGCCTGGACGGGTGTTCCATCGCCATGGCGATGCCCGGACGCGCCTTGCCGGCCGCACACCCGCACACCGAGTTGACGACGATCATCGTGGTGCCGGGCGCCGTGGCGGCAGCATCCACTTCGGCAGCGGTACGCAATTCGGTCACGCCCAGGCGCGTCAGTTCCTCGCGCATCGGGGCAATCAGAAACTCGGGATACGGCACGTTCTGTTCTCCTTCCGGGGCTGAGCCCCTCCAGCCATTATGGCATCCGCCGGGCGTGACCCTGCCGCCACCTGAGCCGTCGGCTTCACCGGCGAATCGCCGGCGGACATCAACGCGGAGCCAGCGCGGGGCTGGGGGAATGGAGGCGTCGCGCCTATCTCGCGGGCGCGAGCCGCCGTTCACGCGCGTCCACGTGCGTGCGCGCCAGAAAGTCCAGAAAGGGCTCCCACGGATCGAACCCGATCACGGCAGGTGCGTCGGCGACGAAGTTCGACAACGCGTTGATGTCGTAGAAATAGGGCTGCCCGTCCCGGTCGTCCACGACGTACTCCACGCCGCCCACGTCGAAGCCGGCTGCCGTGGTCATCCGTACGACGGCCTCGCAGATCGAGGCGGGCGGGTGCGCCTGGGTGGCCCGCACGCCCGTGCGGGGCGCCTCGACCGGACAGGCGCCGCCCAGCAACGTCCCGGCCGTCGGCGCAGCGGCGAGCGGCGTCTCGACCGAAGCCGGCGCGCCACTCTCGGGCACCTCGCAGAGGTCCGCCGGACAGAGGTTGAAGCTCGCGCCCGTCAGGTGGACGTCGATGGCATAGAGCACCCGTCCCTCCAGCACCTCGACACGCGTGATGTGGCCGCCACGAGCAGGAATGAACTCCTGCACGAGCGCCAGGGCGTCGACGCCGAAGTCGAGTTGCCCGTCCGCAGCGGCCGCCCCCAACGCGTCGACGGTGTCGAACCGCAAGACCCCTGCCCCGCTGCCGCCGACACTCGGCTTCACCACGACGGGAAACCGGAGGCCCTCGGTCGCCGCGACGGCCTGCGACGGCGCGTTGATCGCGCGCGTGGCCGGATAGGGCAACCCGAGGTCGGCCAGCAAGGCCATCTGCCGCACCTTCGACAGCTCGATGCGGTAGGCGGCCGATCCGTTCACCACGCGCACGCCGCCGGCTTCGAGCGACTCGAGATACTGCAGCGTGGGCAGGATCGCATGCGCATGGCCGCGGCGGTCGGCCGACGGGCTCATGCGGTTGACCACCACATCGAACCGCCGCTCCGGCGCCGCCGGATCGTGCCACCACGCAGGCGTGAACCGCAGGGCGCCGGCGTCGATCCGCTCGTGCGCAATGCCGCGTGCCTCCAGCCCCTCGAAGAGGCGGACGAACCACGCGGGATGTTCGTAGAGGACGCCAATCATGCTGTCAGCTTGCCGTGGCGGACGCCCCGTCGCAAGGATCAGGTCTGCCATACCGGTCTACGGGCTTCGGTCCACGGTCCTTCGGTCCTTCCCTCCTTCGTTCCTTGGGTCCTTGGGTCGTTTCCTCCTTCGTTCCTTGGGTCCTTCGTTCCTTCGTTCCTTCGTTCCTTCGTCACTGATCCTCGCGCAGCAGCGCGGCCGCCGCCACGTCGTCCTGCTCGTGCTGGTCGATGGGCCCCTTCATGCGGGCATACGCGTAGAACCCTCCGAAGATGACCACGATGAGGCCGAGCGACAGCCACTTGGGAATCTCGAAGTGCACCACACCCATCTGGTGGAGGTACTCGACCATGAGCTTGATGCCCACCCAGGCGATGATCACGAACGCGCCGTCCACCAGCGCCGGGAACCGCTGCACCACCGTCAGCAACTGCCCGATGAGCAGCCGCATCGCGACGATGCCGAGCAGCCCGCCGGTGACGATGACCCACAGCTTGGGCGACATGGCCACGGCCACGAGAATCGAGTCGATGGCAAAGACGATGTCGGTCAGTTCCACCTTGACGACCGTCGTCCAGAACGCGCCGAGCCCCATCCAGCTGGTCGCCGGTTTGACCGCACGGCGGTCTTCGCTATTGCCGCCGCGGAAGTGCGACCACGGCAGCCACAGCAGGTAGGCGGCGCCAATCAGCTTCATCCACGACAGCTGAATCATGTAGGCGGCAAAGACCGTCGCCAGGCCGCGGAAGACGAAGGCGCCGATGATGCCGTACCGCAGGGCCTTGCGCTGCTGGTCGCGTGGCAGCGACAGCACGAGGATGGCCAGTACGAGGGCGTTGTCGGCACTGAGCAGCCCCTCGAGCAGCACGAGGAGGCCGATGGTGAGCAGGTCGGCGAGCGTGACGTCCACAGGTTCAAGGCGCGTGGCCGGTGCGGACGCACCGGACCCAGGCGGATCATGAGTATCGCATCGGTGGCAGAGGCTTACTCGCAGCGCGTTACGACGTTGACACGGTACGCATCAATGTATACACTCGGCTGGTGTCAGCGATGAACCCGGACGATCTGTTTCTCATCAGCATGGCCGCCCGGCATCTCGGGATGCACCCCCAGACGCTGCGCAAGTACGAGCGGCTGGGGCTCATCCGCCCGTCGCGGACGCTCGGCAGCATGCGGGTGTACACGCGCGACGAGATCGAGCGGCTGCGCACGATCAAGCACCTCGTGGACGAGGCGGGCGTGAACCTGGCGGGGGTGCAGCGCCTGCTCGCCGTCGCCGACGTCGTGCGCCGCCTGCGACCCCTGGCGCAGCAGGACGACTGGTCGCGCACCTCGGTGCGCCGCCTGACACAGGAAATCGACCGGCTGAGCGAGATGCTCGGCCTCTGAGGCGTGCCGATGGAATTTCGCGACTACTACAAGGCCCTCGGGGTGTCGAAGACGGCCACCGAGAAGGAGATCAAGCAGGCCTTCCGCAAGCTGGCGCGCAAGTACCACCCCGACGTGAACCCGGGGGACGCCGCCGCCGAGGCCCGCTTCAAGGAGATCAGCGAAGCCAACGAGGTGCTGAGCAACCCCGAGACGCGGCGCAAGTACGACGAACTCGGCGCGAACTGGAAAGCCTACGAGCAGGCCGAACGGGCCGGAGGCTCCCCCTTCGGCGCTGGCGGGTTCGGCGGACGGCCCGGGGGTCCGGGCGGCGCCACCTGGTCGTTCAACTTCGGCGGCCAGCCGGGCGGCAGGGCCATGCATCCCGACGAGGTCGAAGAGATGTTCGGGCAGTCGAGCCCGTTCTCGGACTTCTTCAGGACGTTCTTCGCCGGTGCCGAGCAGCCGCCGCCCCGGCAGGGGGGGCGGCGCCAGCGTCCGTCGGCGCACGCCGCTTCGGCGCCGCAGCAGCATCACGAGCTGACCATCTCGCTCGAAGAAGCCTTCACCGGCACCAGCCGGCGCGTGACGCTGAGCACCGAGGGACGGGGCGACCGGAACCTCGAGGTCCGCTTCCCCGCCGGCATCACCGACGGTCAGCGGGTGCGTGCGGCCTCAGACGGCGGCGACGTGTACTTCAAGGTGCGCATCGCCCCCCACCCCCGCGTCGAGCGTCGGGGCGATCACGACCTCGCTGTCCGCGTGCCAGTGTCCATTCCGACGGCCGTGCTCGGCGGCGAAGTGGAAGTGGCGCCCCTCGTGGGCAAGCCCATCCGCATGCGTGTGCCGCCCGGCACCACCGCGGGGCGCACCTTGCGGTTGCGCGGCCAGGGCATGCCGGTGCGCGGCACGCCCGACACGCGCGGCGACCTGCTCGTCGGCCTCGACCTTCAGGTGCCGACGCAGCTGAGTGCGGAAGAACGACAGCATTACGAAGCGCTTGCGGCGCTGGAGGGGCGCCCGGCACAACCCGTCTGATTCGCCGCGACCCGGCCCTGACGACTCGATATCGACAGAGAGGGACTCATCATGGACATGCAACGGCTCACCGAGAAGGCCCAGGAAGCCCTGGTGGCGGCGCAACGCCTCGCCATGCAGCTCGGACACCCACAGATCGACCCGGAGCACCTGCTGCAGGCGCTCCTTCGCCAGTCGGGCGGCATCGTGCCCGACGTCGTGCGCAAGATGGGCGGCGACCCCGACCGCCTGGCACAGGCCGTGGACGCCGACCTCGCCAAGCGGCCCAAGGTGCAGGGCGGCGCGGACGCAGGCATCGGCGCGCGCCTGCGCGCCATCGTCGACGCGGCGGAGCGGGAGGCGAGCACGCTGCAGGACCAGTTCCTCAGCACCGAACACTTCCTGCTGGCCATCTCGGCCGAGGGTGATCGCGTGCCCGCAGGCGCGGTGCTCGGCAAGGCCGGCATCACGCGCGACCGTGTGCTCGAGGCGCTGCGCAGCGTCAGGGGCTCGCAGCGTGTCACCGACCAGAACCCCGAGGGCAAGTACCAGGCACTCGAGAAGTACGGCCGCGACCTCACTGAACAGGCGCGCAAGGGCTCGCTCGATCCCGTCATCGGCCGCGACGAGGAGATCCGCCGCGTCATCCAGGTGCTCTCACGCCGCACCAAGAACAACCCCGTGCTCATCGGCGAGCCGGGCGTCGGCAAGACGGCCATCGTCGAGGGCCTCGCCCAGCGCATCGTGCGCGGTGACGTCCCCGAAGGCCTGAAGAACAAGCGCATCGTCGGGCTCGACATGGGCTCGCTCGTGGCCGGCGCGAAATATCGCGGCGAGTTCGAGGAACGGCTGAAGGCCGTGCTGCAGGAGGTGACCAGTTCGGCCGGCGAGGTCGTGCTGTTCATCGACGAGCTCCACACGGTGGTGGGCGCGGGCGCGTCCGAGGGGTCACTCGATGCCTCGAACATGCTCAAGCCGATGCTGGCGCGCGGTGAGTTGCACACGATTGGCGCGACCACGCTCGACGAGTACCGCAAGCACATCGAGAAGGATGCCGCGCTCGAGCGCCGCTTCCAGCCCGTGCAGGTGGGCGAGCCCACCGTGGAGGACACCATCAGCATCCTGCGCGGCCTGCGCGAGCGGTACGAGATCCACCACGGCGTCCGGCTGAAGGACTCGGCTCTCGTCGCAGCCGCGGTCCTGAGTCACCGGTACATCGCCGACCGCTTCCTGCCCGACAAGGCCATCGACCTCGTCGACGAGGCCGCGTCGCGGCTGCGCATGGAGATCGACTCGATGCCCGCCGAGCTCGATGAAGTCGAACGCCGCATCATGCAGCTCGAGATCGAGCGCGAGGCCCTGCGCAAGGAGACTGATGCCGCCTCGCAGGAACGGCTCGAACGCCTCGATCGCGAACTGGCCGACCTGAAGGAAGAGCGCACGCAACTCGTCTCGCACTGGGAGCAGGAGAAGGCCGCCATCCAGGGGGGCCGCGAGATCAAGGAGCAGATCGAGGCGCTGCGGTCGGCCGTCGACACCGCACAGCGGCATGGCGACTACGGCAAGGCCTCCGAGCTGCAGTACGGGCGCCTGCCGGAACTCGAGCGCCAGCTGGCCGACGAGCAGGCGCGCCTGTCCACGCTCCAGCAGTCGCAGAAGATGCTGAAGGAGGAAGTGGACGAAGAGGACATCGCCGAAGTGGTCAGCAAGTGGACGCACATTCCCCTGAGCCGTCTGCTCGAGGGCGAGGTGCAGAAGCTCGTGCAGATGGAGCAGCGGCTGCACCTGCGCGTCGTCGGCCAGGACGATGCGATCCGCGCGGTGGCCAACGCGATTCGACGCGCCCGCGCCGGGTTGCAGGATCCCAACCGTCCGCTCGGCAGCTTCATGTTCCTCGGCCCCACCGGCGTCGGCAAGACCGAGCTGGCCCGCGCCCTGGCCGAGTTCCTGTTCGACGATGACCAGGCGATGGTGCGCATCGACATGTCCGAGTACCAGGAGAAGCACACCGTCTCGCGGATGATCGGCGCGCCTCCCGGGTACGTCGGCTACGAGGAGGCCGGTCAACTCACCGAAGCGGTCCGGCGACGTCCCTATTCGGTGATCCTGTTCGACGAGGTCGAGAAGGCGCACCCCGAGGTGCTCAACGTCCTGCTGCAGGTGCTCGACGATGGGCGGCTGACCGACGGGAAGGGCCGGGCCGTGGACTTTCGCAACGCGGTGGTCATCATGACGTCGAATCTCGGCAGCCACTACCTCGCCGAGCAAGCCATGCGTGGAGGCTCGGTCGATGAAGGCACGCGCCGGCAGGTGCTCGACGAGCTGCGGGCGCACTTCCGGCCCGAGTTCATCAACCGGATCGACGAGACCATCGTCTTCCACCCGCTGGGCCGCGAGCACATGGCGCACATCATCGACCTGCAGATGGCGCGTCTGCTGTCACGCCTCGAGGAGCGGAAGATCACGCTGACGCTCACCGACGAGGCCAAACACGCCCTGGTCGAGGAGGGCTACGACCCGGTGTATGGTGCGAGGCCGCTCAAGCGCACCATTCAGCGCCGCGTGCTCGACCCGCTTGCGATGGCGGTCCTGCAGGGCGAGTTCCGCGAAGGCGACCACGTGCTGCTGGATGTCGCGGACGGCGCGCTGCGGTTCTCGAAGCACGAGACGGTCGGCACGTGATGACCGCGCAGGCCGTGCTCAGCCTCTCGTTGCTGGCGCTGGGCGGCTGCGGCGGCCGACCCGCCGCCGACGTTCACCCGCAGGAGACCGCCATGACCGACGATCGTCAGGCCGAGAGGGAGCGGATGGTGCGGACGCAGATCGAGGCGCGCGGGGTCACCGACCCGCGCGTGCTCGACGCAATGCGACAGGTGCCGCGGCATCGCTTCGTGCCGCCGGCGATGGACGGGCGCGCGTACGACGACACGCCGCTGCCGATCGCCGCGGGCCAGACCATCTCGCAGCCCTACATCGTGGCGGCGATGACCGAGGCGGCACGGCTGGAGGCCGACGACGTGGTGCTCGAGGTGGGGACGGGGTCGGGCTACCAGGCGGCGGTGCTCTCGCCGCTGGTCCGCCATGTCTATTCGGTGGAGGTCGTCCCCGAACTGGCGGCACACGCCGCTGCCCTGCTCTCGGAGCTGGGGCTGCGCAACGTCACCGTCCGCGAGGGCGACGGCTATGCCGGGTGGCCCGACCACGCGCCGTTCGACGCCATCGTAGTGACGGCGGCGCCGCCCGAGATCCCGCAGGCGCTCCGCGACCAGCTGAAGGTGGGCGGGCGGATGGTGGTGCCGGTCGGCGTGG
>JAEZDP010000119.1 GCA_023418055.1 Acidobacteriota bacterium | reverse complement strand
ACGTGCGCCTGGCGGCGGCGAGACTCGACGCGGCCATGGCGCGACGAGCCGCCGCCGTCGACGCGGCGGAGGCCGCAGCCCGCCAACTCGCCGCGGAGCAGGACCGCGACGCTGGCGGCATCTCGTCTGCGTTTCTCTTGCTCACGCGTCAGACGGAACTCGCCGATGCCGAGTCCGCGCTGTTGACCGCAGACGCCGATCGGGCCGTGGCGTTGACCGAACTCGATCGCGCAACCGGGCGGCTGCTGGCGTCGCGCGGCATCGACATCTCTGGAGGCCCCTCAGATGACCGCTGATCGTCGGCTGTACGCCGCTCTCGTGTTGGTGCTTCTCTCCGTGTCGGTTGCTGGGTGTCGCCGAGGACAGGCGGTCGACCGCTGGCATCTCAACGGCCGCATCGAGGCGCCGCTCGCCGACCTCGCGCCCCGAGCCACCGGCCGAGTGCTGGAGGTGCTCGTCCGCGAAGGCGACCGTGTGTCTGCCGGCGACCTGCTCGTGCGGCTCGACCTCGGCGAGACGGCACTCAACGTCGAACGTGAAGGCCATGCCGTCGATGCCGCCACCGCACGGCTGCGCGACCTGTCGGCCGGCAGCCGCGCCGCGGAGATTGCGGCCGCGGAGGCGGACGTGGCCGACAAAGAGGCCGCCGCCGCGCTCGCCGCGCGCGAGGTCGAGCGGCAGACCTTCCTTCGCGAGCGCAAGGTTGGCAGCGCTCGCGATCTCGAACGCGCGACGACGGAACTCGCACGCACCCGCGCGGCCGTGGCAGCGGCTCGTGAGCGCCTGACGGTGGTTCGCGAAGGCGCACGACAGTGGCAGACGGCGCAGGCGCGGGCCGAGTTGGGGCGCGCCGAGACGGTGGCCCGCCAATCCGAGGTGATCAACCAGGAGGCGGGCCTTCGAGCCCCCGCCGATGGCGTGGTCCTCCATCGCCTGGTGGAACCTGGAACGCTGGTAGCCGCCGGGCAACCCGCGCTCACGCTGGGCCTGGCCGAGCGGCTGTATGTGCGCACCTTCATCCCGGAGACGCGCCTGGGCCAGGTGCGGCAGGGGCAGGCGATGTGGGTGGAGGTGGATGCATACCCCGGCAGACGCTTCGCGGCCCGGCTCACCGAGATCTCGCCCATCGCGGAGTTCACGCCCAAAGCCGTCGAGACCAGGAACGAACGCGTCAACCTCGTGTATGCCGCGAAGGTGGACCTCGACGCGGGCTGGGATGCACCGCTGGTGCCAGGACAACCGGCAGAAGTCACGCCGGCCGATGACGGCTCGCGCGCGGCCCCCCCGCCCGCCGGTGACCGGCGATGAGCACCGCCGTCATCCGGGCCGAGCACCTCACGCGGACGTTCGGCCCCACCACGGCCCTCGACGATGTGTCGCTGGAGATTCGGCGCGGCGAGCTGTTCGCGCTCATCGGGCCGGACGGGGCGGGCAAGACGACCTTCTTCCGCCTCGTCGCAGGGCTGCTGTCGCCGTCGTCGGGGAGCGTCATGCGAGACCGCGATGCCAGCTTCGGCCTGGTCCCGCAGCGCTTCTCGCTCTACGAAGACCTGACCGTCGACGAGAACCTGTCGCTGCGCGCCCGGCTGTATGGCGTGTCACGCGAGCTGGCGCGTGACCGCACCGCCGATCTGCTCGCACGGGTCGGGTTGGACCGCTTTCGCGACCGGCTCGCCGGCGCGCTGTCGGGCGGCATGAAGCAGAAGCTCGCGCTCGTGAGCGCGCTGCTCACCCAGCCCGCGCTGCTGCTGCTCGACGAGCCCACGACCGGCGTGGATCCCGTCTCGCGGCGCGAGTTCTGGATGTTGCTCAACCAGCTGCACCACGAAGGGCTGACGCTGGTCGTCTCGACGCCCTACATGGACGAAGCGGAGTACGCAACCCGGCTGGCCATGCTCGACGGAGGCCGGCTCACCGCTTCAGGGACGCGCGAGACATTGGCCGGGGCCTATCCCCGGACGCTGCTCGACGTCAGGACGGCCGAGCGCGTCGCCGTCCGTCGTCGGCTGATGACGGTGGAGTCGGTCGACGACGTCTCGGTGTTCGGGACGCGTCTGCACGTGCGGGCTCGCCATGGCCAGAACGCCCGTGTGGTGCACGACGTGCGCGCGGCACTCGAGGGCCAGGTGCCTGCCACACACATCACCGTCATTCCGCCGTCGCTCGAAGACATCTTCGTCTGGCTCAGCGACGGTCCCGCGCCCAACGAGGAGGCGCGATGAGCGAACCGCTCGTGTCCGTCCACGGGTTGACCCGCAGCTTCGGGCGTTTCGTCGCGGTCGACGACGTCACCTTCGACTTGCCCCGGGGCAAGGTGTTCGGCTTCCTCGGACCGAACGGCTCGGGAAAGTCGACGACCGTCCGGATGCTGACCGGCCTGCTGGCCCCGAGCAGCGGCACCATCACCGGTTTCGGCAGCCTCGATGTCGTGCGTGACACCGAGGCCTGGAAGCGCCGCCTGGGCTACATGAGCCAGAGATTCTCGCTGTATGGCGACCTCACCGTGGACGAAAATCTGCGGTTCTTCGGGCGGGTCTATGGCCTGCGCGGCGCGTCACTCGCCGATCGTGTCGCCGGCCTGTCACGACGACTCGACCTCACGCCCATCCGGACGGCGTTGACCGAGGGGCTCTCGACGGGGCTTCGCCAGCGGGTCGCGCTTGCCGCCGCCCTGCTGCATGACCCGGACCTGCTCTTCCTCGATGAGCCCACCGGAGGCGTGGACCCGCGAGGCCGCCGACTCTTCTGGGACCTGATCTACGAACTTGCGGCAGATCGCCGCATGACGGTGCTCGTGACCACGCACTACATGGACGAGGCCGAGCAGTGCGACGTGCTGGGGTTCATCCTGGATGGCCGCCTGATCGCGCGGGGCACTCCGGATGAACTCAAGCAGCACCTCGCCGGCCGGCTCCACGAGGTGGAACTGCGCGGCGATGCCTTTGCCGTCGCCGCCAGGCTCCGGGCACACGACGCGTTCGAGGACGTCTACCTGAGCGGGCGGCGGCTGCGCGCGGTGAGCCGTCGCGATCGAGACGTGCGCGCACGGCAACTGCTCTTGGCGGAAGGGTCGCCGCAGCTCACTGAACCCTCGCTCGAAGACGTCTTCGTTGCCCTGGCACGCTCCCGGGCCGCGAGCGGGGAGGCTGCATGAGCCGCCTGCTTGCGTTGACGTGGAAGGAGTTCATGCAGCTGAAGCGCGATCGCCTGACGCTGCGCATGATCGTCCTGGTCCCGCTGATGCAGACGCTCATCTTCGGCTATGCCATCAACTACGACGTCAAGCACCTCCCGACCGTCGTCCTCGACGAGAGCCGGTCGTACGACAGTCGGGAACTGGTGGCGCGCCTGACCGCGAGCGAGTACTTCACCATCGTCGGCAGCGTCGCGAGTTTCGACGAGATGCAGTACGCGCTCGACTCGTCGGCGGCGCGCGTGGCACTGGTCATCGACCGCCACTACGGCCGCGACCGACGGCGCGGCGCGCCGGCCAGCGCGATGCTCGTGGTTGACGCGTCCGACACCACTACCTCCTCGCAGGCCATGGCGATTGCCTCGGGCGTGGCCTCGCAGTTGTCGGTGCAGACCCTGGCGCGAGGCGCGCACTGGCCACACGCCTCGCTGCCGGTGGACCTGCGGCTGCGCCCCTGGTACAACCCCGACCTGCGGACGGCCACGTTCGTCATCCCCGGCCTGCTGGCGATCATCCTCACGTTCACGCTGATCCAGTTCACGGCGGGCGCCATCGTCCGCGAGCGGGAGCGTGGCACGCTCGAACAACTGCAGGTGACCCCCTTGACGCGCACCGAGCTGATTCTCGGCAAGATCGCGCCGTTTGTCGTCATCGGCTACGTGCAGCTCACCGTGACGCTGCTGTTGATGCGCTTCCTGTTCGACATTCCCATCCACGGCAGCGTCGCGCTGCTGTATGCGATCGGCTTCCTCTTCATCGCCGCCGTGCTCGGTCTGGGCATCCTCATCTCGACGATTGCGGCGACCCAGATGCAGGCGTCACAGCTGTCGATGATGTTCCTGCTGCCCTTCGTGTTCCTGTCTGGCTATGTCTTCCCGATCGACGGCATGCCGGTGGTGTTTCAGTGGCTGTCCCGGATCATCCCCGCGCGCTATTTCATTGAGGTGGTGCGGGGCATCGTCCTGCGCGGCGCGGGGCTGGCTGAGCTCTGGGTCCCGGTGAGCTGGCTGGCCTTCTATGCGGCGACGATCATCGGCCTGGCTGTCCTGCGGTTCAAGAAGACCAACTGATATGATTTGCGAACACTCATATTTACTGCTTGACAAGCACTCACCATGTGGTACTCTAGCGTAATCAGCCGGCTCGGGCCGGCGTTGCCATAGAAGATTTCGACGTAGGAGGAACACATGACCATGGTGCGATTCGAACCTTTCCGTGAGCTGGCGCAGATGCAGGACCGCATCAACCGCATCTTCGGAGACGCCTACACGCGGCGCTACGACAACGACGACGTCATGCAGCGCGGCGAGTGGCTGCCGCCGGTGGACATCTTCGAGAACGGCGACCAGGAGATCGTGCTGCGCGCCGAACTGCCCGGCGTGGCCAAGGAGGACATCGACATCCGCGTCGAGAACAACACGCTGACGCTCAAGGGCGAGCGGAAGCGTGAGGCCGAGGTGAAGAACGAGCAGTACCACCGCGTCGAGCGGTCGTACGGCACGTTCAGCCGGTCGTTCTCCCTGCCGTCCCGGATCGACAGCGAGAAGGTCCGGGCCGACTACCGCGACGGCGTGC
>JAEZDP010000070.1 GCA_023418055.1 Acidobacteriota bacterium | reverse complement strand
CGACCCGATCGCACCGACCGGATTGGCGAGGTCCTTGCCGGCCAACGTCGGGGCCGAGCCGTGCACCGGCTCGTAGAGGCCGGGACCGTCGCCAAGGCTTGCCGATGGCAGCAGCCCGAGCGACCCGCACACCGCACCTGCCTCGTCCGACAGGATGTCGCCAAACAGGTTCTCGGTGACGACCACGTCGAACCGGTTGGGCGTGAGCGCCAGGCTCATCGCAAACGAGTCGACCAGCTGGTGTTCGAGCTGCACGTCGGGAAAATCGACGGCCATCGCCGTGACGACCCGACGCCAGAGCGCCGACGTCTCGAGCACGTTGGCCTTGTCCACCGACGTGAGCCGGCCGCGGCGCGCCAGCGCCAGCGTGAAGGCCACCCGTGCCACACGAGCCACTTCGGCCTCGGTGTAGCGCAGCGTGTTGACGGCCGCCGAGCCGTCCTCCGCGATGCCGCGCGGCTCTCCGAAGTAGAGGCCTCCGAGCAGCTCGCGCACGATCATGATGTCGGTGCCGTGAAAGCGCTCCGGCTTGAAGGGGGTGGCGTCCTCGAGGCCATCCCACGCGCGTGCAGGCCGGAGGTTGGCATAGACGCCGAGCGACGATCGCAGCGCGAGCAGGCCGGTTTCGATCTTCTCGGGCCGCGGCAGGTGGTCGTAGGCCGGATCGCCCACTGCTCCCAGCAACACGGCATCTGCCGCCCGGCAGGCGGCAAGTGTCTCGTCGGGCAGCACCGATTGGCCCGCGCGCAGCGCCGCGCCCCCGATGGCGAACGTGTGCCGCTCAATCGTATGGCCGAACTTACGTGTGACGGCGTCGAGCACCACACCAGCCGCCGCGACGACTTCGGGGCCGATGCCATCACCGGGGAGGAGGACGAGCGTACGAGTCATCAGAGGAACTAAGGAACTAAGGAACTAAGGAACTAAGGAACTAAGGACCGAAGGAACTAAGGAGCGAAGGAGCGAAGGAGCGGGAAGGCCGCAGACCGGAGACCGCAGACCGTGGACCGTGGACCGTGGACCGTGGACCGAAAGGCCGCTACACCCCGTGTCCGTACCCCACGGGCGTGGCCACCGGCAGTCCGTCGCGCAGCGCGGTGGCGATGCGAGCGAGGTCCTCGTCGGTCACGTGTTTCTGCTGGTCGGCCAGCGCAATCATCTGGCGATACACCTGGTCGAGTTCGCGTTTGCCGAGCGTGAAGCCCAGGGCCTCGCACTTTTGCGCCACCGCGTGGCGGCCCGAGTGCTTGCCGAGCACGAGCGTGGTCTTGGGCACGCCCACGCTGTCGGGCGACATGATTTCGTAGGTCCGGCGATCCTTCAGCATGCCGTCCTGATGAATGCCAGACTCGTGCGCAAAGGCATTGCGTCCGACGATGGCCTTGTTGGCCTGGACGGCCTCGCCCGTGAGCTCGGTCAGCAGCTGACTGGTGGCGAAGATTTCGGACGTCTGGATGCGCGTCGTGAACGCCGCTCGATCCTGGCGCACCTTCGTGATCATCACGAACTCTTCGAGCGCCGCGTTGCCCGCCCGTTCGCCGATGCCGTTGATGGTGCACTCCACCTGTCGCGCGCCGCCGCGAACCGCCGCCAGGCTGTTGGCCACGGCCAGGCCCAGGTCGTCGTGACAGTGCGTGCTGTAGACGGCACGGTCGCTGCCGGGCACACGCGCGATGATGGTCTGGAAGAACTCGAGAATCTCTTCGGGCGTGGAGTAGCCGACCGTGTCGGGCAGGTTGATGGTGGTGGCGCCCGCTTCGATCACGGCCTGCACGACCGTGCACAGGAACCCGATGTCGCTGCGGGTGGCATCCTCCGCCGAGAACTGCACATCGTCGGTGAACTGCCGGGCCTGGGTGACGGCCGCCACGGCCCGCTCGAGACACTGCTCGCGGGTGATGCGGAGCTTCCGCTCGAGGTGGAGGTCGGACGTCGCGAGAAACGTGTGGATGCGCCCGCGGGCGGCCCCGGCCACCGCGCGTCCCGCGCACTCGACGTCAGCCGAGGTGCATCGGGCCAGCGCGGCGATGACAGGGCCGCGAATCTCCTTGGCCACGCGCTCCACCGACTCGGCATCGTCGGCCGACGCAATGGGGAAGCCCGCCTCGATGACGTCCACGCCCAGGGCCTCGAGGCGGCGCGCCAGCCGAAGCTTCTCGTCGACGCGCATCGAGAACCCGGGTGCCTGCTCCCCATCGCGGAGCGTCGTATCGAAGACAATCACGTCGGCTGACATAAGGGACCTCGGTCTCTGACACCCACTTCAGCCCAGCGAAGATGGTTAGTCAAATTTATAATCCTTTTGCAAGAATAACCTATACTGGCGGGCACGGTCACAACGGATGCGCCGAGGAGTGCATGGATCTCGCTGAACTGCAGGTGTTTCTCACAGTTGCGTCGGAACGGAGTTTCTCGAAGGCCGCCACGCGCCTGCATCGCACACAACCTGCCGTGAGCCAGGCCATTCGGCGCCTCGAAGACCACCTGGGCGAGCGACTCTTCGACCGGGCGGCCAAGGACGGCAAGCTGACCGAAGCGGGCCGCGTGCTGCTCGACTACGCCCAGCGGCTGATGCGGCTGGCCGAGGAGGCCAACAGCGCCGTCCGCGAGCTGCGCGACTTGCAGCGGGGGCGCGTGCTGGTCGGCGCCAACGAAGCGGCCGTCCATGTGGTGCTGCCGGTGGTGGAACGCTTCCGGGCCGTCTACCCGCAGGTGCAGGTGGACATCCGGCGCGTGCCGTCGCGACAGATCGGCGTCGAGGTGCTGCAGCGAAGTCTCGACGTCGGAGTGCTGAGTTTTCCCCCGGCGGAGAAGGGCCTCGCCTCCATCGTGATTGGCGACGACGAGCTGGTGATGCTGACGGCGCCTGGCCATCCGCTGGCCACGCGCGGACACGTGACCATGGCCGAGTTCGGACGGCAGAACGTGATTGCGCACAACGAGGCGTCGCCGGCGCGCGACCGCGTGTTGCGCCTGTTCGAGCAGCGTCACGAACAACTGAACATCACGCTGGCGCTGCCGAGCCTCGACGGCATCAAGCGGGCGGTCGAGATGAACCTGGGCGTGGCGCTGCTGCCGCGGCGGTGCGCCGTGGCTGAGATCTCGTCGGGCCGGCTCGCCGCCGTCCCCGTGGCCCAGGTACGCCTGCCCCGCCACCTGCGCCTCGTGTATCCCGAACACGCGCAGCTGTCGCACGCCGCGCTGGCGTTCATCGACGTGGCGCGCAGCCTCGAGCAGCCGGAATCGATCGCTCGTGAGGAGGCAGACGCGGCGGCTACGACCAGCCGCTGACGTAGGGCAGCCGCGAGGCGGTCGCTTCCACCTGCTCGGAGTCGGCGAGCAGTGATGCAGTGGCGTCCCACGCGCCGGACGTGAACGCCTCCTGGGCCGGCCGCGGCATGGCGACGGGCACGGCGAGCCCCTCGAGGTCGAGCGTCAGGGACACGAGGTCGAGCACGGCCGTGGCCTGCGAGTCGGGCGTGGCGCGTTCCTGCAGTCGCTCGAGGCTCTCGGGGCTGGCAGTCACGCACGGCAGGCCGATCGCGACGCTGTTGCCGAAGAAGATCTCCGAGAACGACTCGCCCACCACCGCCTGGATGCCCCAGCGCTGCAGCGCCTGCGGCGCGTGCTCCCGCGACGACCCACACCCGAAGTTGCGGTTCACCACCAGGATGGATGCCCCGCGGTACCCCGCGGTGGAAAACGGGTGCACCTGCCCCTGTGCCGCGCGCGAGGCGATGTCGTCTTCGAAGACGTGGCGTTCGAGCCCCTCGAAGGTGATGACGCGCAGGAACCGGCCGGGGATGATGCGGTCGGTGTCGATGTCGTTGCCGCGAAGCGGGATCAGGCGGCCCTCGATGCGGGTGATGGCGCTCATGCCACACCTCCCCCGACCGGCTCTGCGGCCGTGTCGGGTACGCCGAGCTTGCGGATGTCCACCACTTCACCGGCGACGGCGGCCGCCGCCACCATGGCCGGGCTCATCAGCAGCGTGCGCCCCGTAGGACTGCCCTGCCGCCCCTTGAAGTTCCGGTTGGACGACGACGCACTGATTTCGCGGCCCTGCAGCTTGTCGGGGTTCATGCCGAGGCACATCGAGCAGCCCGACCCGCGCCAGTCGAACCCGGCCTCGCGAAAGACGTCGTGGAGGCCCTCCGCTTCGGCAGCGGCAAGCACCGACTGCGAACCCGGCACGACCATCGCGCGCACGTGTGGCGCCACCTTGTGACCGCGGACGTAGCGCGCGGCTTCGCGCAGGTCCGAGAGCCGTGAGTTCGTGCACGACCCGACGAACGCGACGTCGATGCGGGTGCCCTCGATGGCCTGGCCGGGCGCGAAGTCCATGAACGCCAGGGCCTCTTCGACGAGCGGACGCTCCTCGGCGTCCACCTCCGACGGCGTCGGCACACGGCCGTCCACGCCGATCGACTGCCCGGGGTGCAGCCCCCAGGTCACGACAGGGCTCAACGTGTCGGCCCGCAGCTCCACGTCATCGTCGTAGTCGGCGTCGCGATCGCTGGCGATGCCCTTCCACCACGAGACGGCACGCGCGAAGTCGTCGCCCTGCGGCGCGAAGGGACGTCCCTCGACGTAGGCGAAGGTCGTCGCGTCGGGATTGACGTAGCCCACGCGGGCGCCCCCCTCGATCGACATGTTGCACATCGTCATGCGCTCGTCCATCGACATCGCGTCGACGGCCGACCCGGCGTACTCGTAGGCGTACCCCACCCCGCCCTTCACGCCGAGCACGCGGATGATCTCGAGGATGACGTCCTTGGCATAGACGCCGGGCGGCAGCGCCCCTTCCACGCGAATGCGCCGCACCTTGAGTGGTTCGAGCGCCAGGCACTGGCTGGCCAGCACGTCGCGCACCTGCGAGGTGCCGATGCCGAAGGCCACCGAGCCGAAGGCGCCGTGCGTCGACGTGTGGCTGTCGCCGCACGCGATGGTCATGCCGGGTTGGGTGAGACCGAGTTCGGGCCCGATGACGTGCACGATGCCCTGGCGGCCCGTGCCGTGGTCGTACAGCGGCACCCCGAAGTCGCGGCAGTTCCGCTCGAGCGCCGCAAACATCGCCTCGGCCATCTGGTCGGCAAACGGCCGCGCGAGGTTCGCCGTCGGCACGATGTGGTCCACCGTCGCGAACGTCCGCTGCGGGAACCGGACGGGCCACCCCCGCCGACGAAGCTCGTCGAAGGCCTGCGGGCTGGTCACTTCGTGCACGAGGTGCAGGCCGATGAACAACTGTGTCTGGCCCGTCGGCAGGCGCCTGACGGTGTGCTGATCCCAGACCTTCTTGAGGAGCGTCTGTCCCACGCGCTCATGCTAGCAGGAAGCGCCAGCGATATAAAGATTCCAACACGACTTGGCTTTTATTATTAGCGATTTCAATGGCCTGCTTCTCTCGGGCCGTCGAGCACATCGCGAACCTTCCGTGCCAGATCCGCGCGGCGGAACGGCTTGCTCAAGAGCTGCACGCCCTCGTCGAGCCGGCCGTGGTGGACCAACGCGTCCTGGGCATAGCCGGACATGAACAGCACCCGCAGGGCGGGGAGCCGCTCGCGTGCGGCCGCGGCGATGGCCGGGCCGTTCATTCCGCCGGGCAGGACGACGTCGGTCAGCAGCAGGTCGGGCGATAGGCCGCCGTCCAGGGCGGTCATGGCGTCGGGACCGCTCTCGAAGGCCTTCACCGAGTAGCCGAGCTGCCGAAGCGCGTCCTGCGTGTGGCGACGGACGAGTTCCTGATCTTCGACGACGAGGATGAGCTCAGTGCCGCGAGGTGCCTCCTCGACAGCGTCCACCGTGAGGGCATCGGGCTGGTCCGCGTCGGCCCTCGGCAGGTAGAGCGTGAAGGTGGTGCCCTCGCCGGGTTCCGTGGAGAGCCGCACGTGTCCGCCCGACTGGCGCGCGAAGCCGTACACCATGCTGAGGCCCAGGCCACTCCCACGACCCACGTCCTTCGTGGTGAAGAAGGGCTCGAACGCCTTGGCGGCCACCTCGGGGTTCATGCCCGTGCCCGTGTCCGACACCGTCACCACCACGTAGTCGCCGGGCACGGCGTCGGCGACGGCCTCGATGGAACTGTCGTCGAGCGTCGCGTTCGTCGTCTCGATGGTCAGGCGGCCCCCACCAGGCATCGCGTCGCGGGCGTTGATTGCGAGGTTGAGGATGGCCGTCTCGAGCTGCGACGGGTCGACGATCGCCTTCCACAGGTCGGCGCCGCGGCTGATGTGCACCTCGATGTGTTCGCCGAGCGTCCGGCGCATGAGGGGATCGAGTCTGCCGACGAGGTCGGCCACGTCCACGACCCGCGGCGCCAGCGGCTGGCGGCGGCTGAACGCCAACAAGCGCTGGGTGAGCTGCGCCGCCTTCTCCGCCGCCGTGCGCGTCATCTCGGCGAGCTCGC
>JAEZDP010000069.1 GCA_023418055.1 Acidobacteriota bacterium | reverse complement strand
GCCACGGGTTCAGCAAGGAGATGGACATCAACTCGGCGAGCCCCGACCATGCCTGGCCGCTGCCGCACCGCGGCATGACGGCCTATCCCGAGCGCGTCGAGGCCTTCGCGACCACGCAGGGGGGCGTCGAGCGGGAGCGCGACGAACCCGAGTGGGTGCGACGCTACAACACGCGTGTCGTGGGCCGGCAGGTGCCGCGGCTGGCTGGAGTCGCGCCGTGAGCCACCTCCGGTACGCGGTGGCAGCCTGTCAGACCGACCTGCCCACGCCGAAGACGCGCGACGCGATGACGGCCAACACCGACCGCATGCTCGAGATGATCGACGCGGCGGTCGTCGGCAGCACGCCCTTCGTGCCCGTGCGTCTGGTGGTGTTCCCCGAGTTCGCCCACGCAGCGCCGGCGTACGCGTCGGTGGGTGCGCTGCTCGAGCACCTGGCCGTCGAGATCCCGAACGTGCACACCGAACGCCTGCACGCCAGCGCCCGGCAGCACGGCATCTACATCCAGAGCGGCTCGATGCTCGAGCGCGACCCGCGCTGGCCCGGTGTGGTGTTCAACACCACGTGCCTCATCGGGCCCGAGGGCATCCTCTACCGCTACCGGAAGGTGAACCCGTGGATTCCGTTCGAGGTCCACGCCAGCCCACATGACCTGCCGGATTACGACCTGCCGCTCTTCCCGGTGGCCGACACGCCGATCGGCAGGATCGGCTGCGCCATCTGCTACGACTGGCTGTTTCCCGAGGTCCTGCGGCAACTCACGGCCAACGGCGCCGAAGTGCTCGTGCGTGTCTCGGCCTACATGGACCCCTGGGGCGCCACCGAGCCCATGAACTGGTGGACGCTCATCAACCGGACCAGGGCCATCGAGAACGTCGCGTACGTCGTGGCCGCCAACCAGGGCGCCAGCCTCCGCCACTACCCGCCGTATTCATGGCCGGGCGGCAGTCAGGTGGTCGACTTCGAGGGCCGCCTGCTTGCCGATGCCTCTCCCGGACCGGGCGAACGCATCGTCGTGGCCACGGTGGACGTGGGCGCGCTGCGGCACGAACGCGCCACGCGGCTCGGCCATCACATGCCGTCGCATCTGCGCACCGAAGCGTATCCGGTCTATCAGCAATCGGTATTCCCGCCGGCGGGATCCGGGTCGCCCATCACCTACGACGGCAACGTCGCGCGCATCCGCGCCACCAGGACTCGCTGAAATCAGCGGGGCGCGTACGTCACTGCCCCGGTCTTCTGGTCGATGGTGACGATCGTGTCCACCCTGTCGATGGCGTAGGTACGCGTGTCTGCCCCGGCCCATCGCACGACGAGCGACTCGACGGACGTGTAGGGGCCGAGCCCGACGTGCACACGCGTGTCCGACTGCGACACCTGACCGCGGCCGCTCGCCACATCGCCCCAGTGGCGGTTCGGCCCGACGACGGCCGTCACGGTGCTGCCGGTGGCGTCACGCGGCGTGCGCTGTGCGGGATCGCCGACGAGGCGTACCGAGAGCCAATGGCCCGCTGTCGCGCCGCCGATGTTGCGGGCCAGCACCGGCGCGCCGTCGAGCACGCCGATGAGAATGTCCATGCCGCCGTCGTTGTCGAAGTCGCCCACGGCCGATCCGCGCGCCGCTCGCGGCGTCGTGAGGGCCGCGCCCGCGGCCGACCCGAGTTCTTCGAAGCGGCGGCCGTGGAGGTTGCGAAACAGCAGCGCACGCTGCGCGTAGGAACTGTTCCAGGGCAACGCGTCGGCCTGCGGGTACACGTGGCCGTTCACCACGAGCAGGTCGCGCCAGCCGTCGTTGTCGTAGTCGAGAAAGTCGGTGCCCCAGCCGAGAAACGGCATGGACGGGCCCGCGACGCCCATCTGATAGCTCACGTCGTCGAAGCTGAAGCCGCCGAGGTTGCGGTAGAGGACGTTGAAGTCGTCGGCGAAGTTGGTGATGTGCAGGTCGGGACGGCCGTCGTTGTCGTAGTCGCCGACGGCCAGCCCCATGTGTGCCTGTTCGCGCCCGCTGCCGTCGAGCGCGGCGCCCGAGACATAGGCCACGTCGTCGAACGTGCCGTCACCGCGATTGCGGTAGACGTGATTGGGGCCCGAGTCGTTGGCCACCACCAGATCGAGCCAGCCATCGGCGTCGAGGTCGGCCCACGCGACACCGAACCCGTATCGGCGAGCCATGTCGGTCACGCCAGCCGCACGGGTCGTGTCGGTGAACGTGCCGTCGCGGTTGTTCCTGAACAGGTAGTCCACCTCGCCGCGAAGGCCGCGGGGCCCACACATGACCACCACGCCGCGGTACCGGCAGGCAGATGCCCCCTCCGCATAGGCCGCGGCCATGCCGCGTGAGTCATCGGCGCTCCCGCGGTCGGTGACGCCCGAGCCATCGGTGGTGCCAGGGGCCGGCGGGAGCGCCGTGAGTTCGAGCGCCACGTAACCCGACACGAACAGGTCGAGCCAGCCATCGTTGTCGTAGTCGCCAAACGCGCAGCCGCTCGCGCCGCCGTCGACCGCCACTCCGGCATGCGCGGCGATATCCACGTAGCGTCCCGCAGCCTGGGCGCGATACAGGCGGCTGATGCCGATGTTCGCGACAAACAGGTCTACGTGTCCGTCGTTGTCGAAGTCACCGGCGCAAACGCCCTGGCCCCACCGGTCGTTGGTCACGCCAGCGTCCCGCGCGACGTCGGTGAACGTGCCGTCGCCGTTGTTGCGGTACAGCGCCGCGGGCCGGGTGGAGGCGATGCGCCCGCGTCCAGGGTCGAGCGTGCCGCCGTTGACGAGATAGATGTCGAGCCGTCCGTCGCCATCGAGGTCGAGCATGGCGACTCCGGAGCCGAGGGCCTCGAGGATGTAGGCCTTCTCTGGCGAGCCGGCCACGTGCTGGAAGCCGCCAAGACCGGCGCGTTCGGTGACGTCGTCGAAGCTCACGCCGGACGTGGCGTGGGCTGAGGCGGGCGCCGCCCGTCGCGTCGGCGGCGCGGGCTGGGTGGCAAGCGACAGCGCGACTGCCGGCATCACACAGACGAGTGTGAAAGACGTGACGCGGGAGGCGGAGCGTGGCCGTCCGGCTGGGCGCCGTCGCGCTTGACTTCGCTCACACGTTGGTGCCATATCTTGCCCGCCCTCCCCAGGCAGATGCTACACGCGGACGCAGATGCCGTGTGCGGCGTGAGCGCTCGGTTGCTCGCGCGCGCCCCGTTCGGCCTGCTGCGTCCCGCCGTCGGAGGTAGACATGACCAGACGCCAGTCGGTCCTTGGCACGGCCCTCACCCTGCTTGCCCTGTGCCTCGCGAGTGCGCCGGCGATGGCGCAGGTGGCACGCTCGCAGTTCAACGGCACGGTCACCGATTCGGCGGGCGGCGTGCTGGTCGGCGCCACCGTCGTCGCCACCAACGTCGAGACCAACGTCGAGTTCAGCACCACGACGACCGACGCCGGGGTCTACGTCATCCCATACCTGCCGACGGGCGTGTACCGCATCGCGGTGACCGCCGAGGGCTTCCGCGGGGCCGTGGCCAACGACGTCACGCTGCGGGCCGCACAGACGCTCACCGTCAACTTCAAGATGGACGTCGATGCGCTCACCGAAGAAGTGACCATCGCCGCCCCGATGATCGAGACGGGCACCGCCGAGATCGGCCGCTACGTCTCGAACAAGGAGTATCAGACCTGGCCCGTGCCGGTGTCGGATGGTCAGCGCCAGATTCAGCAGTTCATCTTCTCGAGCCTGCCCGGCAGCGTGGGTAACACGTTCGAAGGGTCGATCAACGGCGGGCGGAACTATTCGCACGAGATCCTGGTCGAAGGCATGCCACTCGGGCGGAACCTCCAGGGCGGCAGCAACAACGAGATGTCGCCGCCCACCGAGGCGGTGCAGGAGTTCAAGCTGCAGACCGGCACCATCGGCGCCGAATACGGCGGCGGCCAGACGGCCGTGGCGAACTTCGTCGTCAAGAGCGGCACCAACGACCTGCATGGCGCCGGCGCCTACTACTTCCAGGACTCGGCGCTCGACGCCAACAGCTTCGTCAGCAAGGCGTTGAACCGTCCCAAGCCAGACCGCACGCTGCAGAACTGGGCCCTGGCCGCCGGCGGGCCCATCACCATTCCGCGGCTGTACCGCGGGCGTGACCGCAGCTTCTTCTTCATGACCTTCGAGAAGACGCACGAAGAGAACCAGTTGTCGACGGCCTTCCGCACCCTGCCCACCGCCGACTTCCAGAACGGCGACTTCTCGCGCCTGCTCGATCCGTCCTACACAGGCGACGCGCGGTCCGGCACCCTCCTCGGTACCGACGCCCTCGGACGTCCCGTCCGCTTCGGCCAGCTCTACGATCCCCGAACGACGCGTGTCGTGGACGGCAGGGTCGTGCGCGATCCGTTCCCCAACAACCAGGTGCCGCGCGCCCTGTGGGACACCGTGTCCCGCAACACCATCGAGCAGGGCCTGTGGGACACGCCTGCCCTCGATCGCCTGCTCAACAACCAGCCCGTGCTCGCCGGCTGCTGCCCCGTCTTCGACCAGCAGACCTTCGCCGCCAAGGTCGATCAGGTCATCACCACGAAGCACCGGGCGTCGTTCTACGTGAATCGCGAGTGGCGTACCCGCAACAACTCGGTGGCCGGCCGCTACGGCCTGCCGCCCGGCAAGCCGACCAACCTCTATCAGCTGCAGAAGACCCCGAGCTGGCTGATTCGGGCCACCGAGAACTGGGTCGTGAGCGACAGCCTGCTGCACCGCGTCGCCATCGGCTACAACCGGTTCGGGAACAACAACCGCAGCGTCTACTTCAACCAGGGATGGCCCTCGCAGATCGGCCTCTCCAACGTGCCCGACACCACCTTCCCGCGCTTCACCATGGGTGGCACGCCCATCCTCGGCAACATGGGGAACTTCGGGTCAAACTCGCGCGGCAACAGCGACGAAGGCAGCTGGATCGTTCAGGACGACATCACCTACATCCGCGGACGGCACAACGTCAAAGCCGGCTTCGAGGGCCGCTTCTACTACGTGGACAACGATCTGGCCGACGCAACGCCCAACTACAACTTCCTGCCCGCGCAGACGGCCCTTCCAGGCTTCGACACATCCACCGGCCACAGCTACGCGAGCTTCCTGCTCGGGGCCGTGGCGACGTCGGACCGTGCCGTGCAGGCCGTCAACACCAAACTGCGCGAGCGCGACTACTCGTTCTACCTGCAGGACGACTTCAAGGTCACGGCGAAGTTGACCCTGAACCTCGGCCTGCGCTGGCAGATGATCAACGGCGTCTACGAGACCAACGGCTACGTCACCAATCTCGACCTGACGCTGCCCAACCCCGCCGCGGGCAACCTGCCAGGCGCGCTGCGGTTTGCCGACCAGGAGGGCCGCAAGACCTTCATCGACCCGTACCGCAAGCAGTTCCAGCCGCGCCTCGGGATGGCCTATGCCGTGTCGCCGAACCTGGCGGTGAGCGGCGGCTACAGCGTGAGCAACCGCCCGGGCACGGCCTACACGGACGGAGAATTCGGCGGGCTCGACTCCACCGGCTACAACGGCAACATCGTCGTCAACCGCGCGACGCGGCCGACGCCGAACCCGCAGGACCCGGTGATGTACCTGAGCGACCGTTATCCGGACTACGTGGGCCCGCTACCCAATCGTGACGTCACGCAGCGCAACAACCAGGGCATGACCATCACGGTGGGCAACGAGGCGCGGCGCGAGAAGTACCACAACTTCAACGTCACCGTCCGCCAGCAGCTCGGCGAGAACCTGGCGACGACGCTGGCCTACATCGGGGCGCGCGGCAACGACCTGCCGATGCCGGGGGTGGACCGCAACATCAACCGCATTCCGTACGAGGCGCTCGCGCAGTACGGCAACCTGCTGTTCTCGCCGCTCTCGAGCCAGCCGCAGCTTGGCATCCCGACGCCCTATCCGGGCTTCGCGGGCACGGTGCAGCAGGCCCTGCGTCCCTACCCGCAGTTCCTCGATCTCACGCTGCTCAACGACTTCCAGGGCAAGACCCGATACGACTCGTTCCAGGCCACCATCGAACGCCGGTACAACAGCGGGTTTGCGATACTCGGCGCGTACACGTGGTCGCGCACCGACGACCTCATCCGCACGCAGGATGGCCGCGGCGAGGAGTGGTCGCGCGCGCCGTTCCGCCACGTGCCGCACTTCCTCAAGCTGACGTGGGTCTACGACCTGCCCGTCGGCCCCGGACGCGCACTGGACGTCGGCGGGCTGCTCGGCCAGGTCATCGGCGGCTGGACGCTGACGGGCATCCACAACTACCGCGCAGGAAACACGCTTGCGGTCTTCGATAGCCGCCTCAACGGCGCTGGCTTCGCGATTCGCCCGAATGTGGTGCCCGGGGTGGACCAGGTGATCTTCGACGGCGGGTCGGCTGACACCGTGCTCGGCACGCCCTACCTGAACCCGGCCGCCTTCGAGTTGCAGGAGATCTCGTCGCAGGGCATTCCCACGACCATCGGCACCGCGCCGCCGCAGCTGTCGGTGCGGGGACCGGCCTTGTTCACCGAGGACTTCGGCCTGCTCAAGCGGGTGGGCATCGGCAGCGGCCGCAGCGTCGAGGTGCGTGCCGATTTCATCAACGTGCTGAACCGGTCCGGCCTGGGCGGACCCGACCTCGACGTGGCGAGCGCGAACTTCGGCCGGATCTTCGGCGTCGCGCAGGCGCCGCGCCGCATCCAGTTGTCGGCCCGCCTGACGTTCTGAGGCCGGTACACTCTCTGGCATGTGGTGGTTCAGCGTGGCCCTGGCGGTGTCGGCACAGCCCGGCACCGCCGACACGTCGTGCACGGCCCGCATCGCCGACGCGCGGGCAGCCTACGAACGCCAGGCCTATACGGAGGCTCGTGCGGAGTTCACCGCGGCCGTCACGGTCTGCGGTGCCACGCCTCCTCTGCTGCTCGCACTCGCGCAGGCCGAGTTGTTGTCGCGCGACGTCGAGGCCGCGCTTGCGACCCTGGGCCAGCTCGAGGCGCTGGGCCCGCTCAGCGTCGCGGCGCTCAAGGTCCGTGCCCGCGCGTTGTATCTGGTGGCCAACGACCGCGACGCCGAGCTGACCCTGCTGTCGGCCGCGGCACGTGCCCCTGACGACGCCGAGCTTGCCTACGACCTGGGGCGCATCTACTACCAGCAGCAACGCCACCAGGACGCCCACCGTGCCTTCGAGCGGGCCACGACGCTGGACCCCAGGTCGTACAAGGCGTGGGACAACCTCGGGTTGGCGTGCGAAGCGCTCGGCGACGAGGCCGCTGCCGTGCGCCATTACGCCACGGCGATGGCCATCGCCCAGACCGATGCGCCCGCCTACGACGTGGTGTACGCCAACTACGCCGACCTGCTGCTGCGGCAGGGCGAGTTCCAGCGCGCCTTCGACGCCGCGGCCGAAGCCGCACAGCGCAACCCGCGCGACCCGCGCAACCTGTTGCTGGCCGGCAAGGCGCTGCTGAAGCTGGAGGCCACCGACGCAGGCGTCAAGTGGCTCACCCAGGCCGTCACGCTCGACCCCGACTACCCTGAACCCCACTACCTGCTCGCCCGCGCCTACCGTGTGCTCGGAAGGCCCGACGACGCCCGTCGGGCGATGGAGGCGTTTCAGACGGCCACCGCGCGCGCCCCCCAGGTGCGGCGGTGAACGGCCCCCGATGGCTGGCGCTTCCAGCAGCCGTCGCCGTGCTCGCGTCCCCGCCCGGGTGGTTCGGACAGCCTGATCCGCCCGTCCCGCACGCGCTGTTCAGCGACGTCGCCGCGGCACGCGGCATCACGTTCCGGCACGCCGCATCGAAGACCGCCGTCAAGTTCCTGCCCGAGACGATGGGTGGAGGCGTAGCGCTGCTCGACTACGACGGTGACGGCCGACTCGACGTGTTCTTCACCAACGGCGCGGCACTCGACGTCGACATGACCTCGGCGCGTGCCCCGGACAAGCGCGATCCGCAGTTCTGGAACCGCCTCTACCGCCAGGCGGGCGACGGACAGTTCGAGGACGTCACCCTTGCCGCGGGTGTCGCCGGCCATCGCTACGACTTCGGCGTGGCGACGGGCGACTTCGACGCCGACGGGCACCTCGACCTGTACGTCACCGGTTACGGCGGCAACACGCTCTATCGCAACCGCGGCGATGGCAGCTTCGAGGACGTCACAGCCACCGCAGGCGTGACGGTCGGGGGGTGGTCGTCGAGCGCGGCCTTCGTGGACGTCGATCACGACGGGCACCTCGATCTGTTCGTGGGCCGGTACCTCGACTGGTCGTGGGAGTCCAACGTGGAGTGTCGCTCGGCCGACGGCGCTGACCGCGCGTACTGCCATCCGCGTCTCTTCCCGCCAATCGCAAACGTGCTCTTCCGCAACAACGGCGACGGCACGTTCCGCGACGTGTCCCGCGAGTCGGGCATCGCCGACCACGCCGGCAAGGCGCTGGGCGTCGCCATCGACGACTACGACGACGATGGTGATGTGGACCTGTTTGTCGCCAACGACTCGATGCGTCAGTTCCTGTTCACCAATCGCGGCGACGGCACGTTCACGGAGGTCGCGGTGGCCTCTGGTGTGGCCTTCGACGAGGACGGACGGAGCTTTGCCGGTATGGGCACCGACTTCGGCGACTACGACGCCGACGGGCGTCCGGACCTCATCGTCACGACGCTGAGCCTGGAACGGTACGCGTTGTTCCGCAACGATGGGCCTGACGGGTTCTCGTA
Source organism: Acidobacteriota bacterium (assembly GCA_023418055.1). Taxonomy (GTDB): domain Bacteria; phylum Acidobacteriota; class Vicinamibacteria; order Vicinamibacterales; family Vicinamibacteraceae; genus JAEZDP01. The sequence goes on along the minus strand of JAEZDP010000069.1, from coordinate 138 downwards.
CGCGACGCATGTGAGCGGCGTCGGCCGGGCCACCGTGCGCGGCTCGGGATGGGGCACGAAGTTCCTCGACTACGACAACGACGGCGACATGGACCTCTTCGTCGCGCAGGGACACGTGCTCGACACGGTCAGCCTCGC
>JAEZDP010000323.1 GCA_023418055.1 Acidobacteriota bacterium | reverse complement strand
CAGCGAGACGTCGAAGCCGATCGACGTGCACATCAGCGTCCGATCCCCCGGGCCGATCCGGCAGATGGTCTGCATCCATCGCAGGTGGTTGACGAGGGACCGGTGTTCGACGGCCACGCCGCGCGGGGGACCGGTCGTGCCCGAGGTGTAGACCACGTAGGCCAGGTCGCCCGGACCGGCGTGCGGCGTGAGTGCGCGCTCGCCGGCGCCCTCCTCTGCCGGCGTCGGCTCGGCATCGAGAGCCAGGACGAGCGAACGCGTCGTGCGTGGCGCACGCGTGCCGAGCGCTGCACACCGCGCGTGGTGCCGCCGCGCGGTCAACACGACCGGCGGGGCGATGTCGTCGAGCAGGTGTGCGACGCGCTCGTCCGGATCGCGCGGGTCGATCGGCACGTAGACGCCGCCGGCGTACCACACGGCCAGCATCGCAACCACGAGCGACGCCGAGCGCTCGAGACACACGGCCACCGGAACGTCCGGCCCCACCCCTGCGCCCTGCAGGCGAGCGGCAAGAGCGCAGGCACGCGCGTGCAAGTCTCGATAGCTGACCATCTCCGGGCCGTCCACGATGGCCGGGGCGTCGGGCTGTGCGTCGGCGCGAGCACGGATCAGCGTGCTCAGTGGCGCGGTGGTGTCGGAATGGGGACGAGCCGCATCGCCGGAGTACGTTGGCGCGTCCGGTGCCGTGTGCACGTCCGTGCCAGGCTCGAGGGCGTAGCACGACACCGGCTGGTCGGGATCGGCCACGACGGCATCGATAAGGGTCAGCCAGTGGCGTGTGAGGCGCTCGATGGTGGCCGTCTCGAACAGGTCCACGTTGTATTCGAGGCGTGCCGCATAGCCGTCACCACGGCGCCAGACGTCAAGGGCAAGGTCGAAGTTGGTGAGGCCGGTCTCGATTTCGACGGAGCGGAGCGCAGACGAGGGCGACTCGGGCCCGGCGGTCGGTGCGTTCTGCAGCGCGAACATCACCTGGAACAGGGGGTGCCTGCTCATGTCGCGAACCGGCTGCAGATCTTCGACCAGCTTCTCGAACGGCAGGTCCTGCCAGGTGTAGGCCTCGAGGGCGCGCTCGCGGACACGGCGTACGAGGTGCCTGAACGTGGGGTCGCCATCCACTTCCACCCGCAGCACGAGGGTGTTCACGAAGAACCCGATGAGCCGTTCGAACTCGGCGCGTCCGCGACCGGCGATGGGTGTGCCGATCGGGATGTCGTCCTCGCCGGTGTAGCGCTGCAGCAGGAGGGCGAAGGCCGCCAGCAGCACCATGAACGACGAGGCCTGCTCCTGGTGCGCCAGGGCATCGACCGCCGTGCGCAGCTGCGGGGCCAGTTCGAAATGATGGCGGCGCCCGCGCAACGAGGCCACGGCAGGCCGCAGGCGATCGGTCGGCAGTTCGAGGGCCGGCAGGTCGGCCAGGCGCTCCCGCCAGTACCCCAGAAGCTCCGCCACGCGCTCCGCCGAGAGGTGTTCCTGCTGCCAGATGGCGTAGTCCACGTACTGCAGTGGCAGCTCGGGGAGCGGCGATGTGCCACCAGTGGCACAGGCCTGGTAGAGCGCCTGCAGTTCCTGCAGCATCAGGCCCATCGACCAGCCGTCCGAGATGATGTGGTGCGCGGTGAGCAGCAGCAGGTGGTCGGCCGTGCCGAGCCGCACGAGCGTGACACGCCACAGCGGCCCGGTCGTCAGGTCGAAGGGCTGCTGCAGGTCGGCGGCGGCGAAGGCCATGGCCGCAGCTTCCCGGTCGGCGGCCGGCAGGTGGTCGAGCGGGACGACGCGCACGTGGACGTCGGCCTCCTCGTGCACCACCTGCACGGGTCCGGCCTCCACGGTGCGAAACGTCGTGCGCAACGTCTCGTGCCGCCGCGCCATGGCCCGCAGTGCCCGTTCGAGCACCGCCACGTCCACGGGCAATGCCAGGTGCAGCACGAGGGGCAGGTTGTAGAGCGGCGTGCCCGGGAACAGTTGGTCCATGAACCACAGGCGCCGCTGCGCAAACGACAGCGGATACCCGTAGACCTCGCCGCCAGCTGACGTCGTCTCCATGGTCTGCGTCCAGGCGTGTGACTGCCACCCACTGCGCAGGCAGTCGTCCCGGCGACCGACGGCCGCGGAACGCTGTCTCGATGTCGAATACAGGGATTCTACTCGTGTTTGCGCCAACCCCGTGGTGGCGCCGAAACGAGGCGCTTACGGAAGGTCTGGAATGCTGGCGCCGGGAGCGTAGCGGTCGTTGCGCCAGGGATGTGCGGTGTTCGAGTACCCGCGCGACTCCCAGAAGCCGGGCCGGTCGTCAGCGGTCAGCTCGAGCCGGCAGATCCACTTGGCGCCTTTCCAGGCGTACAACTGCGGCGTGACCACACGGCATGGTCCACCGTGTTCGGTCTCGAGCGGCCGGTCGTCGAAGGTGTGGGCGAGCAGCACGTCCGGCTTGAGCGCCTCGGAGAGCGGCAGGTTCGTGGTGTAGCCGTCGTACGCGTGGCAGGTGACGAACCGCGCCGTCTCGAGCGGCTCCGCAGCCGCGATCACGTCGGCCAGCCGGACGCCCCGCCACCGCATGTCGAGGCGCGACCACGACGTCACGCAGTGGAAGTCGCTCGTGTCGTCCACGTGGTCGAAGTCGTCCATGAAGCCGGACCACGTGAGGACGAAGGGCGCAGCCACCTCGCCGTACACGCGCA
>JAEZDP010000013.1 GCA_023418055.1 Acidobacteriota bacterium | reverse complement strand
GCGTCGCGTCTGCCCGCCACGCTCCGCATCGTCGGCACGGTCGCCGCTGACGAAGACCTCGAGATCTCGGCCAGCATCGAAGGCGCCGTGTCGGCGCCGGGCCACTGCGTCGTGGTGCTGAGCCACGCCCGTCTGCGTGCCGACATCCTGGCGCGTGACCTCACGGTGCACGGCGGGGTCTCGGGCAAGCTCACCGCCACAGAAATCGTGGACGTCCGCGCGGGCGCCGACGTCCGGGGCACCATCGCCTCGCCGCGTGTCGTCCTCGAACTGGGCGGCATCGTGCAGGGCCGCATCGAGACCAAGCCCGTGGACGCGGCCGTGCGCGTGGCGCAGTATCGACGGCAGCGGTAGGGACGCGCACCTCCGTCCCTGCCTCCTTCGTTCCTCTTTTCCTTCGTCCCTTCGTTCCTTCGTTCCTTCGTTCCTTCCCTCCTTCGTTCCTTTGTTCCTTCGGTGCTTTCTGTATGATGGGGAGCGATGAGCACCGCTCCCCCCCGCGTCCTTGCCGCCACCACCGCCACCGACACCTGGAACGTCGTCGATGCGTCGGAGCTGTACGAAATCGAACGCTGGGGCAAGGGGTACTTCTCCATCGGTGACAACGGCCATGTGCTGGTGCATCCGGAGAAGCAACGGGACCGCTCGATCGACCTGAAGCAGCTGGTGGACCGGCTGCAGATGCGCGGCATCAACCTGCCCATCCTCGTCCGTCTGAGCGACATCCTCAAGCACCGGCTCGGCGAGATTCACGACGCCTTCCAGTCGGCCATTGCCCAGCACAACTACACGGGCAAGTACATCTGCGTCTACCCCATCAAGGTCAACCAGCAGCGGCAGGTGGTCGAGGAGGTCATCGAGTTCGGCCGCCCGTTCAACTTCGGCATCGAAGCCGGGTCGAAGCCCGAGCTGATGGCCGTGGCCGCACTGGCCTCGAACGACACCCCGATCATCTGCAACGGCTTCAAGGACGCCGAGTTCATCGAGATGGCCATGCTCGCCCAGAAGATCGGGCGCAACATCATCCCGGTGGTCGAGAAGTACACCGAGCTGGGCCTCGTGCTCGAGTATGCCGAGAAGGTGGGCGTCCGCCCCCAGATCGGCATGCGTGTGAAGCTTGCGGCGCGCGGCAGCGGCCGGTGGCAGAACTCCGGCGGCTACCGCTCGAAATTCGGCCTCACGGTCACCGAGATCCTGCGCGGCCTCGAGGAACTCAAGGCGCGTGGCATGGAGGACTGCTTCAAGCTGCTCCACTTCCATCTCGGCAGCCAGATTCCGAACATCCGCATCGTCAAGGGCGCGCTCATCGAGGCGTCGCGCATCTATACGGAGTTGCACAAGGCGGGCGCCGGACTCGAGTACATGGACGTCGGCGGCGGCCTCGGCGTGGACTACGACGGCTCGCAGACCAACTTCGAGTCGAGCATGAACTACACGCTGCAGGAGTACGCCAACGACGTCGTCTTCCACATCCAGACGATCTGTGACGAGGCCAAGGTGCCGCATCCGACGATCGTGTCCGAGAGCGGTCGCGCCATTGCGGCGTACCACAGTCTGCTGGTGTTCAACGTGCTGGGTGTGTCGGAGTTCGGCGAGGAACAGACGCCCGTGGCCGTCACCGAAGAGCTCGAGCAGCCTGTCGTCGATCTCATCGAGACGCTGAAGAACCTCACCGCGCGCAACGCCGCCGAGAGCTACCACGACGCCCAGGCGGCGCTCGACATGGCGATGAACCTGTTCTCGGCCGGCTACCTGTCGCTCGAGCAGCGCTGCCACTGCGAGAACCTGTACTGGGCCATCTGCGTGAAGCTGCAGAAGCTCGTCGCGCAGATGGACGATGTGCCCGAGGACCTGCAGAACCTCGACGAGCTGCTGTCGGACACGTACTTCTGCAACTTCTCGCTCTTCCAGTCGATTCCCGACAGCTGGGCCATCGGCCAGCTCTTCCCGGTGATGCCGATTCACCGCCTGAACGAGCGGCCCAGCCAATACGGCGTGCTCGGTGACATCACCTGCGACTCGGACGGCAAGATCGACCAGTTCATCGATCGCCGCGACGTCAAGAAGACCCTGCCGCTGCATCCGCTGAAAGACGAGCCCTACCTGCTCGGCGTCTTCCTCATCGGCGCGTACCAGGAGATCCTTGGCGACCTGCACAACCTCTTCGGCGATACGCACGCCGTGCACGTGAGCCTGAACGACAAGCAGGACGTCGTGCTCGACGCGGTCATCAAGGGCGACACGGTGAAGGAAGTGCTCGACTACGTGGAGTTCGACGTCGAGCACCTGCTCGGCAAGATGCGGATGGACGTCGAAGCCGCGGTGCGCGATGGACGGCTCGACTACCTCGAGTCAGGACGCCTGCTGCGCTTCTACGAAGAAGGCCTGCACGGCTACACGTATCTCGAAGACCCGAACGCGCCCTGAGCTCTCAGCCCTCCGCGTCGGCAGCTCACGCGCCAGGCGATGGCGACACCGTGACCGTCACGCGGGTCGTGGGCGATCCCAGACTGCCGAACCACGCCTGCCCTTCGACCACCATGTCGAACTCCAGGGTGTACGTCCCTGGCTCGGCTGGCAGCGGCAGCGTCGCGTCGGCCATGATGTCGTGCCCGGGTGGCACTTCGGCGGCCGGCAGCGCCTGACGCCACCAGTCGTAGTCGAGCGCCCCGCCCGTGCCATCGCCGCGGTAGAGGTGCGCGCCGACTCGTACCCATCCGGCACGCGGCGTCGATCCACCTTCCCACTTCAGCGTGCCGGTGTTCACGATCCGCAGACGTACCGGGAGCACACTGCCCGACGGCAGCGTGCAGGGCCCCGGCGGCTCCACGACAATGCTCGCCGACGTGGTCTCGTCCGAGACCCTCCGCGGCACCTGGCCCTTGTAGAGGACGATGTAGTGGTGGCGGTCGAGGGCACTGGTGAACGCCTTCCAGTGGCGCGCGAACCCGTGCCCACCGACGAACCCTGACAGTTCCTCGGCAGGCACCTCCGTGAACACGAAGGGGCTGGCGACGACGACGGTCGCGGCGCGAAACCCGCAGGCGCGTGCCAATGCCGCCACGTCTTCGATCACGAGTTCGTTCTCGAGCACGCCCCACTCGTCGGTCTCGCTTCGGCTCTGGGCGGTGTCGGCGTGCCCGCGGCCCGGCTCCGACATGACGACGAAGCCGTCGGGCGTGAGCACCCGGTGCATCTCGCGCAGCACCACGCCCTGATTGGGGACGTGATGGAACGCGTCGTTCACCACGATGCGGTCGCAGGTGGCATCACCCACGGGCAGTCGGTGGCCGTCGTAGGGCAGGAACTGCGGGTCGAGGGCCTTGTTGGTGCTGGGCTCCCTGTCGAACAGCTGTCGCGCGAGTGCCAGGGCTGTGGGCGACACGTCCACCGCGATGGTCTGGTACCCGCAGCGGTGGATGAAGTGCGAGAGCCAGCCCGTACCGGCGCCGAACTCCATGACGACATCGCCTGCAGAGAGCCGCAGGCGGTCCAGGATGATGCCGGCGTCGATGAGATGGCGTGCGACGTTGTGGCGATCGCTGAACGGCTTGTCGAGCAGCGCGGACGGCTGGCGATGATGCTGGAAGTAGCGTTCCGCCGCCTCGTTGTACGTGGTGGTGGCCGCGACGAGATCCTCACGCTCCGTGGCGTCGCCACGCCGCGCGGACCGGCGAAACGGCAGCAGCGCCACACGCGTCCACAGGTCCAGCAGTTGGAGCGTCGTCTCCTGCAACGCCGGCCACCGACCGAAGGCCCCTCGCAGGGCGTTCTGGATGCGCGTGGGCGTCGGCATGCTCCCGACCGCTCAGCGCTTGCGTGGCTCTTCGAACCGCCGGCAGGCGCGATGGAACCGGCTTTCGAGATCGCGCCCCACCTCGCCTCCGAGCGGACCGAGCCGAGCCCAGGCCGCGCGTGCGGCCCGCACGGCTTCCTCGGCCGCGCGTCGCTTGGACTGCTCGTCCACCCGGCCGCCAATCGTGTTGGAGGCCAGCGCCTCCTTCAACATGCTGGCCAGCGCGGCCGTCGGCGCCGCGGTCGAAGCCACCGCGACGGCCTGCTCAGTGCCGAGCGCTTCCACCTGTGACACCAGCTCGGTCATCCGCGCTTTGGTCTGTTCGGGGTCGAAGGCGGTGCCGCGCAGCGCGTCCGGATAACGTTCCCAGAGCCGCTCGGCAGCGACGGCGAAGCGCTCCTGCATCGGGCGCACCACCTCGCGCGGCAACGGCGCGCCCGTGCGCCACGCCTGCCAGGCGCCCTGCGCGCGCGACACGAGTTGGTCGGGCATCTCGTCGGGCGCGTCGACGGGCGCGAGGGCCTCGAAGTCGAGCAGCGCCTGCTCGCGACTCACCTTGCGACTGTCGAACTCGGCCTGGTGCCGGTGTTTGAATCTGTCGAAGAACGTGTCGCACGCGGCGCGGAAACGCTGCCAGAGCTGTTCGGACTTCTGGCGCTTGACCGGACCCGTCGCCTTCCAGGCCACCTGGAGCTGCTTGATACGATCGGCCGCCGGTCCCCAGTCCGACGACTGCGCCAACTGCTCCGCTTCAGCGATAAGCGCTTCCTTCGCGGCCTGGTTGGCGTGCCACGTTTCCTTCCGCTGCTGCAGGTCTTCCTTGCGGCGCGTGAAGAACGTGTCGCACGCCGCACGGAACCTGGCATTGAGGGCCTTGGCCTGGTCGCGCGGCACGGGCCCCATCGTGTTCCACTGCTGCTGCAACGCGCGCAGTGCGTCGGAGGTCTTGAGCCAGTCGGTGGACGTGGAGAGGGCTTCGGCCTGCTCGACGAGCGCCTGCTTCTGTTCCAGCGTCGCGGCTTCGGTGAGGGCCCGCTGCGCGAAGTGCGCATCGACCACCGCCTGGGCCTGGTCCGCCGCGGACTTGAACCGCTGCCACAGCGCATCGCCCTCGGCGCCGCGCGGGCCGGCACTGGCCTGCTTCCACTGCTGACGCAGCGCCTTCAGCTTGCCGGCGACATCCGTCGGCGACGTCAACGCGGCCAGCGCCTCGGCCTTCTCGCACAGCTCACGCTGCACGTCGGCATTTGCCCAGCGCTTCCAGTCGTCGGCATGACGCAGGTCGCGCGTGGCGTCCATCAGGCGCGCCTGAATCTTCTTGAGCCGATCGACGATGGCCGTCTGGTCGTCGCGTGAGGGCAAGGGCCCGAGCTGGTCGGCGACGCTGCGGGCGTCGCGCAGCGCCTGGTCGGCGTCCTTCAGGGTGATGTCGGGCTGGGCCGCCACGGCCTCGAGACGGTCACAGGCGGCGCGCGCACGCGCGAGGTTCTCGCGGCGCTGGGCGGCGTCCTGCTCGCGAAGGGCGGCCGTACGCTGCGCGATGGCGGCTTCGGCCGCCTTCATGCGCGACACCAGGACGCTATCGACCGCCGCGCCATCCCGGGCCAGGCTGGACCACCGCGTGAGCACGCCAGCCCAATCCTTGTGGGCCGCGGCCAGGTCGTCCACCCCGGCGAGGCGCTCGGCGTCGTCCACCAGCGCGAGCAGTGCTTCGTGGCGCGCAGCGTCGGCCGTGCGTGCCGCGACCCTGGCCTGCTGCAACGCCACGGCGGCGGCCAGCCGCTCGGCCAGACCTGGCGATTCGACTACGCCCTCCGCGTCGAGTGCCGACCACGAGCCGTGCGCCTGGGCAATCGCGCCATCGACGTCGTCGCCTTCGTACTGCTCGAGCGCCTCGCAGACGGCCACGCGCTGCGCGTCCTGCGTGGCGCGCGCCTCGCGTTCGGCCTGCACTGCCGCCACTTCCGCTTCGCGACGTGCGAGCTGGGCACGTGCGGCGGCGACGGCCGCCGAGAATCGTGCATCGAGGTTCGCGGGCGTCGCATCGGGCGACAGCTGGCCCCAGGCCTCGACGGCCGCCTCGAGCGGCGCGGCGATCGCGTCGACCCTGGGCTCGGTCGCCAGGCTTTCGACCATCTCGCAGAGCCGTTCGCGCGTCAGTTCGCCGGCAGGCGGTGGCGCAGTCACCTCGGCGTTCGGCTGCTGGTCGCGCACGAGCGTACGTGCGCGTCGCGCCACCAGCTTGTTGCGGGCGCGGCTGGCCACCTGCTCGAGCATCGCCGCGTCGCTCACGCCTTCGAGCGCGGCCAGTGCGACGTCCTTGTGTTCGCTCGCCAAGGCCACCTGCACGCGTTCGCTGGCATCCTGCACCAGCGCCAGCGCGCCCATCCGCACGGCCGGCAGCGTCGCCCGGCCCGCCACGCTGGCCAGCAGCCGCGGCGCGGCGATACGCCGCAACGCGGCCAGCCCCACGGCCTCCGCTCCAGTCGAACGCGCCACGCTGGCCAGGTCGCGCTCGTCATCGAGCCCGCTCAGGGCCGCCAGGGCGTCGCCCTCGTGGTCCACGTCCACCGCGATGTCGATGAGCAGCTTGCGCGCCTCGGCGCGGACGCCCTCGTCGAGGTCGGTGCGTGCGACGACCGACAGCACCGCAGGGTCCTCGACGCGGGCCACCGCGCGCCGCCGCACTCCTGCGTCGATGTCCTCACGGGCGAGGGAACCGAGCACGTCCTGCGCGTCGTCTTCCAGTTCGTTCACCGCCTCGAGGCGGACGGCAGGATCGGCATGTTTCCACTTGGGCTGCCGAAAGCGATCGAGGAGCGACATGGCGCTGGAGTCTCCGTCAGTAGGATCCCGGCCGACGCTGGCGGTGCCAGCGCGGAACGGGTAGTCTACCCGCTCCGCCGCGACCCGCGCCACCTTCACGTATGGCCTCTCCCTCTCCCTCCCGGTTCGACCGCTCAATCGTGGAGGGGTCCCTCAAGCGGGCCGTCTGGCGACTCGCCTGGCCGACGATGTTGCAGAACCTGCTGGGCGGACTGCAGGGGATCATCGACCACGCGATGGTGGGCCATTTCGTCGGTTACACAGCGAATGCCGCCATCGGCGTGAGCTGGCAGGTCTTCCTGGTCGTCATCGTCTTCATCAGCTCCCTCTACAGCGGCATGGGCGTGCTCGTCGCGCGTTTTGCCGGGGCCGGCGATGCCGACAAGGTCAACCGCACGGTCTACCAGGCGATCCTCGTCACGCTGCTGCTAGCAGGCGGCGTGATGGCGCCCGTCGGCTACGCCCTCTCCCCCGCCCTGCTCGACTTCGTCAACGCCACGCCGGAGGTGCAGGCCGTGGCGCTGCCCTACCTGCGGACGATGTTCACCTTCGGCATCGGGCTGCTGCTGTTCTTCCTGCTCGGGGGCGCCTTCCGCGCGGCGGGTGACGCACAGACGCCGCTACGGCTGGGCATCGTGCTGTCGGTGCTCAACTGCCTGTTCAACGTCGTGCTCATCCGCGGACTCGGGCCCATTCCGGCCTACGGCGCCACCGGGGCCGCGATGGGGACGGTGGCCGCCGCGGGCATTGTGTCGGCGATGGGGTTGCTGAAGATGTGGCAGCCCGGCTCGGTGCTGCACCTCCCCCGCGCGCTCATCGTCGCGCCCGACTGGTCGATCATCCGCGCGCTGTTCCGCTTCGGCCTGCCCACCGGATTGCAGGGCGTGGCGATGAATGTGGGCGGGGTGATGCTGCTGCGTTTCATCGGCGCGCTGCCGCAGAGCGCGCAGGCGCAGGCGGCCTACGCCATCGCCTACACAGAGTTGTTCTCGCTCATCACCTTCACGTCGGTAGGCGTCATGGGCGCCACCTCCGTCGTCGTGGGCCAGAACCTCGGCGCGGGCCAGGTCGAGCGTGCCTGCCGCGGGGTCACCGTCAGTTCGCGATTGGGACTGGCCGTCGCCGCCGTGGTCGGCCTGTCGTTTGTCGCCGTGCCAGACCTGCTCCTCGCCATCTTCGGCATGGACGACGAAGAGACCCGGCTGATTGCGCGCGGCCTGCTCGCGCATCTCGCCGTGTCGGGCCTGTTTGTGACCGTGGCCCTGGCCTACACCGGAGCGCTCCAGGGCACGGGCGACACGCGGAGCCCGTTCTACATCTCGATTGTGTCGCAGGTGGTCATTCCCCTCGGCCTCTGCCTGGTGTTCCAGCGCATCGGCGTGTTCCAGCCGGTGGACATCTGGCGGGCGATCGTCGCCGGCCATGTCGCGCGCTGCGTGTTGTCGTGGTATCGCTTCCGCCAGCGCCGGTGGGAGCGTATCGTCGTGGACATCGGCGCGCCCGCGCGCCCAACGACCCGCCCGGAGGTCTCGAGATGAGCTCTGCTTCGCCCCGCCACGTCGTGGCCATCTTTGGTGGTGCGTGCGCCGGCTCCACGGCGGCTGACGTGCTGGCGTCCCACGGCGTCGAGGTCGTCGTCTTCGAGCAGAACGCCAGGCCCTACGGGAAGATCGAGGACGGCCTGCCGCGCTGGCATCGCGACCAGCGGCGCATGGAGTACGGGCGCATCGACGCCCGACTCGACCGCCCCGGCGTCCACTTCGTGCCGCGCACCCGGCTCGGACGCGATCTGCAGTTCGACGATGTGGTGTCGTGGGGGTGGAGCGCCGTGCTGCTGGCCAACGGCGCGTGGCGCGACCGGCCACTCGAGGTGCCCGACGCCGACCGCTGGATCGGCCGCGGCCTCGCGTATCAGAACCCGTTCATCTACTGGTTCAACCACAAGGACGAAGGCGGCTACGACGGTCCCACGTTCGAAGTGCCGCCCGGCGCCATCTGCATCGGCGGCGGCCTGGCGTCGATCGACGTCGTCAAGGTCTTTCAGCTCGAGTTGTACGGGCGCGCGCTGCACGAGCGCGAGATCGCCGTGGACATGTACGAACTCGAGCACCGCGGCATTCCCGCCGTGTGCAAGGAGCACGGCATCGACGACCCCCATCAACTGGGCGTCGCCGACAGCTGGCTCACCTACAGGCGACGCGTCGAGGACATGCCCATCGCGCCGATGCCCGACAACGCCACGCCCGAACAACGGAGCAAGATCGAGGCGGTGCGGCGGCGGATGCTGGCCAAGGCCCAGGACAAGTACCTGTTCCACATGCGGCCGCAGGTCGTGCCGCGTGCCCTCATCGTCGAGGAGGACCACGTGGCGGGGGTGCGCTTCGTCGAGACGCAGGTCACCGGCGGGCGCCTGGTCGAACTCGACGACCACGTCGTGGAACTGCACAGCCCCCTCGTCGTCAGCGCAATCGGCTCGCTGCCCGAGCCCATCCCGGGCGTGGTGATGAAGGGCGTGTACTACGACTACGCCGACTGGGACACGGGACGCTACGGCCATCGTGCCGACGTGTTCGGGGTGGGGAACGTGGTCACGGGGCGCGGCAACATCAAGGCCTCGGAGGTACACGCCAAAGCCGTGTCCGCACATCTGGTCGGGCATTACCTCGGCGTGGGCCCACGCGACGAGGAGCGGTCGATCGACGGGGTGACGGCCTCGGCCGAAGCCGCCGGCGCTGCACAGGCGCAGGAAGTGCTGGCGCACGTGGCACGCCAGCCGCCGCTGGAACCAGCCGCCGCCGATGCGCTCATCGCCCGTGCCCGGGCACGTCAGGATGCGGTAGGGTATCGCGACGGCTACACGGCCTGGATTGGCGCCGTCAGCCCGGCCGGGTTCGCCTAGCGGCCGGCAGCACCTCTCGGGTGACGGCCCGCCTCGTCCGGCCGTCGCCGCTCGACATCTTCCGCATGAGTACTGAACCGAACCTGTTCGATCTTCCCGATAGCCCCGGCGGTCCACCGCCCGACAACCCTTCGGAAACCGGCGTCGCCCTGCACGAGGCGGCGCAGTCGCGCTATCTGAACTACGCGCTGTCGGTCATCACGTCCCGCGCCCTGCCTGACGTGCGCGACGGCCTCAAGCCGGTGCAGCGCCGCATCCTCTACACGATGTGGCAGCAGAACCTGACCGCCGACGTCAAGCACCGCAAGTGCGCCAAGGTCGTCGGCGACGTCATGGGCAACTACCACCCGCACGGCGACTCGGCGCTCTACGAGACGCTCGTGCGGATGGCCCAGCCCTTCTCGCTGCGCTACCCGCTCATCGACGGATCGGGCAACTTCGGGTCGCTCGACGGCGACGGTGCCGCCGCGATGCGCTACACCGAATGCCGCCTCGCCCGCCTCAGCGACGAACTGCTCGAGGAACTGGATCAGGACACCGTGGCCTTCCGGCCCAACTACGACGGCACGCGCACCGAGCCCGTGGTGCTGCCCGCACGCATCCCGAACCTGCTGGTCAACGGTGCAATGGGCATTGCTGTCGGGATGGCCACCAACATCCCGCCGCATCATCTGGGTGAGGTGTGCACCGCGCTGCTGCGCCTCATCGACAACCCGGAACTGACCACCCCGCAACTGTGCCGGTACATCAAGGGCCCCGACTTCCCCACCGGCGGCGAGATGCTCAACTCGCCCGACGAGCTGAAGGAGATCTACCGCACCGGCAGCGGGGCCATCCGCCTGCGCGGCACCTGGACGGCCGGCGAGGTGTCGCGCGGCAGCAAGCTGCTGCACATCACGTCCATCCCCTACACGGTGGACAAGTCGGATCTCGTCACGCGTATCGCCGACATCGTCCTCTCGCGCAAGTTGCCGCCGTTGCTCGACGTGCGCGACGTGAGCACCGACGACATCCGTATCGAACTCGAGCTGAAGCGTGACGCCGACGAGAAGCTCGTCATGGCGTATCTCTACCGGCACACCCCGCTGCAGCAGAACGTCAACGTCAACCTGACGTGCCTCATCCCCACCGAGCAGGAGGACATCGGCCGCCCCGAGCGCCTCGACCTGAAGGCCATGTTGTGGCACTTCCTGCACTTCCGCCTGGAGGTCGTCACACGGCGGCTGGAGCACGAGCGCCGGGCCCTCGACAAGCGCATCCACATTCTCGAGGGCTTCGAGAAGGTCTTCGACGCGCTCGACGAGATCATCGCGATCATCCGCGCGTCGGACGGCAAGGCCGACTCGGCCACGAAGATCATGGCGCGGTTCGGTCTCGACGCCGAGCAGGTGGACGCCATCCTCGAGCTGAAGATCTACCGCCTCGCCCGCCTCGAGATCCTCGTGGTGCAGCGTGAGCTGGCCGACAAGCGCGAGCGACGCCGCGAGATTCTCGGCCTGCTCGACGACGAAGCCGGTCGCTGGACGGTGGTCCGCAACGAAGTGGCCGAGGTGCAGAAGGTGTACTCGGACACCAAGGCCGACCGCCGGCGCACGAGGCTGGCCAGCGACGAAGGCGAAGTCACCTACGACCCCGACGCTTTCATCGTGGCCGAAGACAACGTCGTGATCGTTACGCGTGACGGATGGGTGAAGCGTCAGAAGGAGGTCAAGGACCTGACGACGACGCGACTGCGCGAGGGCGACGAGGTGCTGACGGCCCTCACCGGATCGACGCGAGCGCCGATCGTGTTCTTCACGACCACGGGCACCGCCTACACGGCCCGGGTCATCGACATCCCGGCCACCACGGGCTACGGCGAGCCGATTCAGCGCTTCTTCAAGTTCCGGGACGGCGAACGGATCGTGGCGGCGTATTGCCTCGACCCGCGCATCCTCAAGGACATCGCCGCGCGGGAGGATGGGTCCGCGCCGCCGCACCACGCGTTGGCGGTGACGAGCGATGGGTACGCACTGCGGTTTGCGCTGTCGCCGTATGCGGAAGTCAGCACGCGGGCCGGCCGACGCTTTGCCCGGCCATCGGATGGCATCGAGGTGGTTGACGTGCTGGTGGTGACGGGCGCCGAAACGATCATCGCGGCGACGAGGCAGGCGCGGGCCATGATCTGCCCCGTGGGCGAGGTGAACGTCCTGGCGGGGCCCGGCAAGGGCGTGATCCTCATCAAGATCAATCCCGCGGCCGACCGCGTGCTGGGCGTCATCGCGTCGAAGGGCGATCGCGACCTGATGACCGTCGAGACCAGCCGCGGCGCCGAGCAGACGATCAGCACCGCGAAGTACGAGGTGACGTCGCGGGGCGGCAAGGGACGCGAGTTGCTGCAGCGTGGTTCGTTCACGAAGGTCGTGCGTCCCGCGCCGACCGTGCAGGGGCTCTGAGCATGCGGGCCGCGGCAGCGCTGGTGACGTGCGTCGTGCCGATGCTGCTGGCGGTGGCGTGTGGGCGCCAGGCGCCCGAGGAGACCGCTTCGACGGGCTGGCGCGCAGGAGCATCGAGCCGGTCGGTGCTGCCCACCGTGGGCGGATCCCATGCCTACGCCGATCCCGGCGTGCTGCCGCTCGACATCGACGCGACGTCGCCTGGCGTCTTCGTTGCGGCCTTCGACCAGGGCGCGATTCACGTCGGCAACGGCAATCCCGATGCGCACTGGGTGCGCGACGACCTTCGCGTGCGCACGCTCGCCCTCCAGCGCGACGGGGACCCGCGCATCGTCGTGCTGGTGGCGGCCGACCTGTACATGATGTTCGCGCCGGACGTGACGGCCTTGCGCGAGCGGGTGCGCGACGCGCTGCCGGAACCGTTGCGCGACACCGTGAAGGTGCTCGTGACGGCCACGCACAACCATCACGGGCCCGACACCGCGTTTCACGTGAACCCCGCCTGGTTCGAGTTCATGCTCGACCAGACGCGCGACGCCGTGGTGAGTGCGGTGGAGGCGCTCGAGCCCTCAACGTTACGTGCGGCTGAAGGGACGCACTACTTCGGCGCGAGCGATCTCGGCGGCATCCGTGTGTTCGATCCGACGCTCGGAGTTCTCCAGGCGCGTGCGACGGATGGGCGGGTCATTGCCACGGTCGTGCAGTGGGCGAATCATCCGGAGAGCACGCTCAACTGGAGTCCGCCGCAGGAGCACATCGCCGACGGGTGCACGTCGCTGGGGTGGAGTGGCACGGCGTGTGATGCCGAGGGGCGGTATCTCACCGCCGATTTCCCGGGCGCCCTGGCGCGCACGTTCGGCCCCCGGGTGGGTGGCGAGGTGCTCTATGTCAACGGGGCCATCGGCGCCATGGCGTCCCCGCTCGGGGTCCCCGTGTGGGAGGTGGACGAGCGTGCGCCCGTCGGCAACGGCTACACCCCGCCGGCGGGCGGGCGGCCGCCTGGCGGCGACGGTGGCGACTACACCGTCCGCAATTTCCGTAAGGCGTTCCTTATCGGCGACCAGTTGGGACGCGCGGCCGAGTCCCTGCTCGCACAGGCGACGCCGCTGGCGCCCACGCAGTTCGACGCGCGCACCGAGCGCTTCGTAACGCGCATGTCGAACATCGGTTTTCGCAAGCTCGCGGTGGTCGACGCCGACACGGGACGTGCGGCGATCGGCTTCAGGCCGGGCCGGCTCTACACTTGTGCGGAGGGCCCGTCACCGTCCCTCGAGAGGTGCACAGACGATGGGCAGGCGACGGAGGATGACCCTGTCGTCGGCACGATTCGTAAGGGGACCCATACGGAAAGCGCGGTGACGCTGCTCGAGGTCGGCGAGGTCTCGCTGCTGTTGCTGCCGGGTGAAGTGGCTGGAGAGTTGGTCATCGGCCTGCCGGCCGAGGTGAAGGGTCATCCCGAGCACTGGCAGGACACGCGTCCCGAGCACCACGTGCCTGCTGGGGCCGTCGAGACGCCCGGCTACGTCAAGCGTCTGATGCCGGGACGCTTCCGCTGGGTGGCAGGGCTCGGCAACGACGAACTCGGGTACATCCTGCCGCTGTCGGACTTCAGGGTGCGGTGCGTGGCCGATCGGCTCGCGGGTCCGGGGGCGTGCGCACGGCTGCACGCGGCAGGCGTCATCGAGTACGTGGACGGCGTGGCAGGCGCGACGTGCAAAGCGATCGCGGATCGAGGGGAGGCCGCGACCTCGCCTGTCGCGCACGAGGCGGTGCTGGCATCGTGTCGGTACGGGCAGGCGTTCGGCGAGGCCGCGGGCCACTACGAAGAGACGAACTCGGTCGGATGGGACGCTGCGCAGGACATGTTCGACGCCGTGGCGCGGCTCACCGGCAGGCGCGACACCACGCAGGTGAATCCGGAGTTTGCCGGGTACTGGCACGGCTATCCACCGCCCGGCCCGCCGGCGGCGGGTCCGCCCGCTACGCGCTGACCGACCGCGTCTGGAAGCCGGCCGCGTCGAGCGCCTTCGTGATGGACTCCATCAGCACGGGCACGTCAGCAGGAAGTTCCGCGGCGTGCAGCTTGATGAGGCGGCTCATGGTGTACGCCCGGAAGCGGATCGCCTCCATGTGAAAGGCGCGGACCGCACGCTCGAGGTGGCCGCCCAACTCGCTGAGTTCCGGCACGACGCCCTGTGGCGGGAGGTCGGCGAGGAACGCGACGAGCCGGGCCACTTCGGCGACGGCTTGTTCCCGGGAGGTTGGGGTGGGTGTCATGACGGCCCCGTATTGTACCCGTATCTGCGGCCGTCAGAGGGCACGTCACGGCGCAGGTCTGACCCCGAAAGATCACCGCGCAGGTCTGACCCCGAGACAGCAGCCGGCAGGTCTGACCCCATGTCGCTCTTAACAGCAAAGTAGAAGTACTGACAAACTGACACGCGACCCTTGCAGAAACTGCTCGTCGCACGCATAATCCCTCCGTCACCGACCAGCTCCGCTGGCCGCCACTCGACAACTTCCCCGAGGACTGCACTTCTATGAGTTCCGCTG
>JAEZDP010000425.1 GCA_023418055.1 Acidobacteriota bacterium | reverse complement strand
CGGCTGATGCTGACGTACCGGTGGGGCGACGTGGCGGGCCCCGCGATGCTGCGAGTGTTGCTCGGACTCCTGGATCCCGCTTCGTCGACCGATGACCAGACGCGCGACGCGGCGCTGGTGCGGCTCGCTGAACTCTCGGCCTCCGACGCCGTGCGTGTGTCGCACGACGACGTCGTGTCGGGACGCTTGCGGTTCAGTGCGCGCAGCCTGCGGGTGCCGCTCGAGCACGTGCCGGCGGCACGACGCACGCTCGCCGCACACCTGAGGCGCGCGCGGGAAGCCGCGACGCCGCTCTCGGACCTCCAGGAAGGGCAGGGTGCCAACGCCCGCGGCTTGCTGCCCGCGCTGGTCCGCTTCGGCACCAGGGAGGACCTCGAGGTGCTCATCGGGTGGCCGCACGCGGAGCAGGCGCCGTGTGCGCCTCGCGCCAGCGTGCTTGCCCTCTCACTGTCGGTAGACCGCGAGCGAGGGGAGCGTCTGCTGCGCTCAGCGCTGAGTGATCGTGGGTCCCGGTGCGGCGAGATGGTGCTCGAGGACCTCGCGCGGTCCTGGCCGCTGCGGCTGCGTGAGCGCGTGGTGATCGACGCCCTGTGGCATGAGCACCTGCCGGTTGCTGCAAGTGCCGCACGGACGCTGGCGCTCCTGGGGACGGATGCGGCACACGAGGCGCTCTGGCGACGGTTGGACCAGTGGCACGGGGAGTGGGTCGGCCGAGAGGCCGACCTGCTCCGACAGCCCTCGCGCACCGACGATCCCGTGGCCCAGGCCACCGCCCTCGAGCGCGCCCTTCGGGAGGCGCTCCTGCGTGGGCGCGGGTGGCTGGCCACAGCCGACGACCGGTTGCGCGTGCAGGCTTCGTGTGTGACAGCGGCGTGCCGTGAGGACTTCTCGCCGTTTCGCCAGGGACCGCCGGTGCGGCAGGTCGTGATCCAGGCGGAGGAGTGGACGGGCGCGACGGTGTTTCGCGCGGGCGTCCACTCGTTCGAGGCCCTCGCGGATCTGCTCGACACCCTGACGCAGTACCCGGCGACCACCACATTCACGTGGCAGGCCGGCAGCAGTCACGCGCCGGCCCGAGCGACGTACTTGTACGAAACCCTGTCCGCTGCCGCCGCGAGGCGTGGCATCGGCATCAGCGGGCCATCGGCCGCGGTGCCGTGACGCGACGCGTCATCCGTTACGGCGCTGGGCGACGCGGCTGTCGTTTGCGATCGCCGAACAGCGCCAGCGCGCTCGTCGGTGCGGCGTGACCGAGGAAGGCGTGTGCGAATTCGTAGATGAGCACGCAGGACAGCGGCGCGCACAGCCAGACGATCGCTGCCTCCACGGGGAAGATTGCGGTGCCCGGGGACCACGCGGCGATGATTAGGCCCAGCATGCCTGTCGGCTCATATGCCCACCAGTCGCGCGGGATGGCGAGCGTGACTTCCCAGATGATCGAGGTCACGAGGACGTACAGGGTGGTCACCGCCACCGCCGGCCAGTTGGTGAGATGGCCGACGGCCCGGTAGAGGAACAGCGCCGGCAGAATGGCGACCGCGCTGAGGAACACGAAGTAGGTCGGGAAGGTGCCGTTCAATCGCCACGCCAACAGTGCCACGGCAGCGGTACCCGCGGCTGCCAGCACCAGTCGCGGCGACACCCGGATCAGCGCGTGGTCGATGCGGTCGTCGCCCGAGTGATACCGCGCCAGCCATCGCTCGTCACAGCACGCATAGACGAGCACCATGACGATCGGCCCCATCACGTAGAACAGCAGTTCCTCGACGGGCACGAGCCCGCCCACGCCTCGGACGCAGGCCACGTACGGCGAATCCGGCGCGTCGCAGCCGGAGAACCGGAACGTGAAGTGCCCAAACAGTAGATCGAGGACGACGCCGAGGGCGGCGATGGCCCCGGCAGACCACAGGAGCGCGCGTCGGCGACGTTCGTGGCCGCCTGAGGTGAGGCGCCGGAAGACGGGCCAGAGATAGACCAGCGGGATGGCCCAGAACGTCAGGCTCGTAAAGTACGTGAGGTGTCCGACGGCATCGAGCGTGAGCGAAACGGCAACCGTCACCACCAGTGCGACGAGCCATCCAAGGTCGACCAGGAACGAACGAGTCGCCATTGCAGCCTACCCTTCCACGTCGGAGCACCGGCCCGCAGGCGACGCCCAGAGTCGATCCATCGTGCCCCCAGACGGGTTCCACTGAGAACCTTGACCGCACACGTGTACGGCGAATCTTCGGGCGAACTGCGAGCACGGCCAGGTACATGAGTAGGCTCGTGGCGGTGCGTGCCAGGGAGGCGACGTCACGCGAAGGCGCCGAGGGGGCGGAGCACGCGCGACGGAGACTCGGAGCAGGCAGGTTCACATGGTAACGTCAGTCACATCGAGCCATGCGCATAGGCACTGTCGTGGCGTCTGTCGCCGAGTGCGGAGGAGACGCGACGGCGTATGGCACGTGAGCCGGCACGCGCACGCCGGGGCGAGGCCCGTGCTGCACCTGACACGGCCTACATCACCGTCGACGGCCGTCGTTGGCGCGGTTCCGACCCGCACATTCCATCGAACCTGCGCCAAGAGCTTGTGAACGAGTTGATGGCGGCGCGGCGTGCCGTGCGTGATGCCGTCGGACCGGAGGATGTCCGGGCGGCTCGGCGGCGGGTCAACGACGCGAAGGTGGCGCTCGGCGAACGCGGGCGCGGCTGGTGGCTCCCTCCGGACCCGCTGGCAACCTCACGGCGCATCGACGCCGCCGCACGTGCGCTGCTCCGCAGTCGTTGGCCTGGCCGCTCGGCGTGTCCGAGCGACATCGCACGGGTGGCGGGCGGCGCGACGTGGCGCACGCTGATGCCTGTCGTGCGCGAGCGTGCCGTCGCGATGGCGTCACAAGGAGAGTTGGAGGTGCTGCGCCGCGGCAAGGTGGTCGAGCCGACGTCGACGGAGGGTGTGCTCCGGTACCGGCACAGGCCCACGTCATGACGTGTCACCGTTCGTTCGAGGCCTCGCCCTGCTCGACCGACCCTCACAGTTCGACCTTCGCATCACGGTCAGGACGGACGACGACGTATCGGCAGTGCGGTCGCCAACGACGCGCGCGCTCGACGTGCGGACCTCGATGCCGTCAGCGGCGGTCGTCCGGTGTTGCCGTTCGCCTTCACCGGGCACGCGGTGGTCGCCAACACCGCGGGCGCTCGAAGCGTTGGGCTTCTTCCTGACGGCGGCTGAGCCGTCAGGAGGCTGGTTGAGGGGAAACAACCGTCACTGCACGATGACGGTGGTGCGGCGATTCAGTTGATCTTGATGGCGAACGCGCCGTGGCCCGCAGCCGTTCAGTCGCGGCGACGTACGTAGGGCGTCAGTTCCGACGGGTTGTCGCGGACGAACTCCAGCACCAGGTGGCGCACCTGCGCGCCGCGGGTCGTGTCATGTGTGACTCGCTGGGGCAGGATCCCGGGCAGCCGTACCTGCATCCGTTCATACGCGCGGGTGAGTCTGGCCTTCACCGCGGCGAGGCCGATGCCGAGCCGCGCGGCGATCTGCACGTCGGTCGCGCCGTCGAGCGCCTCGCGCAAGACCGCTTGTTCGGGCTCGGTGAAGAAGACGCGTGGCGGAAAGTAGGTGAACATCGGCAGGAGCGCGCTGCACCCGGCGATGGCCTGCTCGTGCGTCAGGCCGAACAGCGCCGAGACGACGTCGTCGCCGCGGCGGTCGACACTCCGCGTCAGCCGGACGTCCGGGTACGCGCCGCTGCGCACGATGATGTCCGCGCCCTTTGTCCCGAAGACCTGACCCACCATGCGTCGCAGGCGGAAACCACGGTGCAGGTCGTGGAACTGCTGGAGCAGCGCCCCGAGCAGCACGCCCCACTCGTCATCACCGGCACCGTTCATCGCGTAGCCCTGCGCACACACCACGAGGTCGAGGCCTCCAGACGCGTTGCCGCGGCCAATGTCCTCGACGTCGAGGACGCCGTCTCGGAGAGGACCATGGAGGAGG
>JAEZDP010000305.1 GCA_023418055.1 Acidobacteriota bacterium | reverse complement strand
CGAGCGCCATCAGAGCGGCCGCGGTCGTCGTTGTCGTCACCCACGCGCGTTGTCGCATGTCGTTCCTCGAAGGTTGGCTGTCACACCGCTATACGTCTGACCCTGACGCTTCGTTGATGTCCGGCTGGCAGGCGAGGGGCGGGAGGCGGGTCAGGAGTCGGGCAGTGGCCCGTAGTCGTCGGGAGAGTCGATGTCGCGCAGCACGCCCTCGTCGTCCACCGGCACGTCCAGCACGCTGCCCTCGGCGACGAGCGCATGCACGACGGGACGCGCGCCCTCGGCGAGAGGCGCCTGCCGGAGGCGAGGCCACGCCCGCCGATGCCACAGGAGCGGGTGCCCATGGCGTGCGCCCACCGTGGGGCGGACCACGCTTATGCCGGGGCCGGCGGCGTCCGCCGCCGCGACGAGGCGGGTCAGCGTCGCCGGGGTGATGGCGGGCATGTCGACGAGTGTCACCAGCAGCCACGCGGGCGGCTCGGGCAGCGATTCCGCCCAGTCGAGCAGGCACCAGAGGCTCGTGAGCTGTCCTTCGGGGTGGCGGGCATTGAACAGCACCGGTACGTCGGGCCACGCGGAGGCCGCCGCCCCAATCTCGTCGTGATGGGTGCCGGTGACGATGGCCACGGGTGTGATGCCGCTTGTGACGCAGGCGAGCAGGACCGTATCGAGCATCGACGTGGCCGTGGCGCCGGGCGGCCATGGCAGAAGGGCCTTGGGCTCGCCGCCCATGCGCCTCGAGGCTCCACCCGCGAGCACGCCGCCTGCGACCGTGGTGCGAGGGCCGGCCATGGGGACCTCACGCCACGCGGGCGCGTCTCACCTGTCTGCGGGCGATGGCGGCGCACCACGCGCGGTCACCGCAGGCAGCGTCGCGCGGCCGTGCTACGATCGACGGCATACGCTGCAACACGTCATCGGGACGCCTCTCTGGCACGCACGTAGGCGTGCCCGGCGTCTGGCAGCGCCCCCGGACGCGCGCGACTCTTTCGAGCCGGGCGCATGGACGGGGTTCTTCTCCGGGATCGCCCCGGGGATCGCATCGGAGGTTACGTATGTCGTCCGGCACAATCGCACGTTTGCTCATCGACAAGGGCTTCGGCTTCATCAGGGATGAAACGGGTGTGGAGCACTTCTTCCACCGAAGCGCCGTTCGTGGTGCAGTGTTCGAGTTGCTTCGGGAGGGCCAGCGCGTCGAGTTCTCGATCGAGGAGTCGGCCAAGGGCCCGCGGGCAGGGGACGTCCGCCTGCTGGACGCCTGACCCGCCTCATCAGCATCCCTCTTCACAGCGGCCGGGTTCCCCTGGGACTCGGCCGTTGGCGTCTTGGTGTGTCTGCGCGCGACCGCTGACGCGCGGAATGGCGGAAGCCCCTGGGAGTCGAACCCAGCCGTCCCGCATGGCAGGACACCACCGGTTTTGAAGACCGGGAGGGCCACCGGGCCCCGTTGGCTTCCACGGTTACACCTCACCGGCCAGCACCTCGACGACCGCCGCCACATCGCTCAACTCGTGGAACACCACGTCCGCACCGGCCTCGAGCAGGCTCTCGCGGTCGAACTGCCCTGTCGTCACGCAGACGGCCCGGGCCTCCCCCGCGCGGGCGCAGGCGACATCGTGCGGGGTGTCGCCGATGATCACCGTGCGCCGCGGCTCGGCCGGTCGTCCCGTGCGCTGCTCGTAGCGTTGGTACGCCACCGGCAACAGGTCGTTGCGATGGACGGCGTCCTCCCCGAACGCGCCCCAGGGAAAGGGCGCCCAGAGATCGAAGTATCCGAGCTTGATCTCGGCCGTCTGCGAGAAGTTGCCCGTCAGCAACGCCAGGTCGAACCTGTCGTCATCGAGCAGCACGTCGAGCAGTTCCCGGACGCCAGGGCACACTCCGGGTCCCCCGCCGGTCCGCTCGAGTTCGTCGCGGAGGTATCCCGCATAGCGTGCCTGGATGCGATTGCGCAGCGGCAGATCGAGGACGCGGCCGTCGAGCGCCGCAAGCGCGTCGCGCAGGATGATGCTGTCGGTGCGACCCGCCACCGGGATGCCCTCGAGCGCCTGCGGCACGCCGCACTCGTCCTCCACTGCCCGTTTCATCGCGCGATACCCGGCACCCCCTGTCGTGATGAGCGTGCCGTCGATGTCGAACAGGAGCAAAGTCTTCATGGCTTCATGGCTTCAGGCTATCGGCTTCGGGCTACGCGCTGGCGTTTGAGGCATCAGGCATGAGGCCTTGGGCATCAGGCCAGGCATCAGGCCTCAATCGGCACGAGCTCTCCAGTGGCCGGCTGCAGCTGCAGGTACCGGGTGGCCACCATCCTGGCAAACGTGCGGTCCTGGCTGCAGGCCACCAGGGTCAGGCCGCGTCGCGCCGCGATGTCAGCCACCTGGGAGGCAAACGTCCCGCGCTCGGTGGGCTGCAGTGACGCGGTGGGGTGCTCGAACAGCACCAGGGGCGGATCGAGCGCCAGCGCGCGAGCCAACTGGATGCGCATCCGCTGGACCGCGTCGGCGCCATGCACCGGTCGCGGGAACCACTCCT
>JAEZDP010000351.1 GCA_023418055.1 Acidobacteriota bacterium | reverse complement strand
CAGTAGGTGTGCTGCGTGCCCGGATACGCCGGCCTGTCGGGCAGGACGAACGGCCCCCGCAACTCCCCCTTCGGCACATCCTCACGCTCGAAGGAGTCCGGCCCCAGCGTGTAGTACTGGTTCATGTCCGGCGCGCGCGCGTCGGGAGACGCAGGTGTCGGTGTCGCCGGACGCGGTGCCTGCGGATGACCGTCGGCGGCAGTCAGGCGGATGCCGCCCACGGCCAGCAGCACGCAGAGCACGGTTGCAGGGAACGCACGCATGAACCCTCCGGGAATGCGGGGACGATACCACGCAACCGGCTGGTGCTGTTCCCGCCCGCGAACCGCTCCGCGGGGGAGGCCTCAGGCCGGGACGTCCTCGTTCACGGCCAGCTGCCCGCACGCGGCACGGATGTCTCGTCCGCGGCTCTTGCGCACCGACACGGTGACGTGCGCGTCGGCGAGAATCTGCGCAAACGCGTCGACCCGTGCGTCCGCAGGACGCGCAAACGGGATGCCGTCCGCGGCGTTGAGCGGCAGCAGGTTTACCTTGGCCTGGATGCCGTGCAGCAGCTTCACGAGCCGACGGGCATCCTCCGGCGTGTCGTTGACGCCGTCGAGCATCACGTACTCGAAGGTGATGCGATTCCGCTTCTTCAGCGGGAAGGCTCGACAGGCCGCCATCAGCTGCTCGAGCGAGTACTTCCGGTTGATGGGGACGATGGCGTCGCGCTGGGCCTCGGTGGTGGCATGAAGCGAGATGGCGAGGTTGGGCATCCACGGCTCGCGGGCCAGCCGCTCGATGGCGGGCACGAGGCCGACGGTCGACAGCGTCACGCGGCGTGGCGACACGTGCAGCCCGTCCTCGTCGGCCAGCATCCGCAGGGCCTTCATGGTGGCGTCGTAGTTGTGCAGGGGCTCGCCCATCCCCATCAGCACGATGTTGAAGGGCGTCTCGAGGAACCCGAGGTCGGCGGCCAGCACGCGCACCTGCCCGGCAATTTCGCCGGCCGTCAGATGCCGGGTCAGCCCCATCGTGCCCGTCAGACAGAACGCGCACTTCATGGCGCACCCGACCTGGGTCGAGATGCAGAAGGTCTGCGCCGGAGTATCGGGAATGAACACCGACTCGATGTTCCGCCCGTCGGCCAGGCGGAACAGGAACTTGGTCGTGCCGTCGACCGACACGTCCTTGCGCACGAGGGCCGGCGTCTCGATGCGGGTGGCCTCGGCCAGCCGCGTGCGCAGGGGACGCGCCAACGTGGTCATGGCGGCGGGGTCGGTCACGCCCTTCCTGTGAATCCAGCGGAAGACCTGGCGGCCCTGGAACGACTTTCCGCCCAGGCGGGTCACCAGGTCGGCCAGCTCGGCCGGCTCCAGTTCAGCCAGATCGGGAAGGGAGGGCGAAGTCACATCTCCAGTGTAGCTGCCTACCGCCGCACGCCACACGGCGCACGCCACACGCCCCACGCCTCAAGCCAGGCGCGTCGGTCCGCGCTGGCTGCGACCTGAGTCCTGTCAGCGTAAGGCGTGAGGCGTAAGGCGTACGGCGTACGGCATGAGCCGTGGGGCTGATATCATGTTCGTTTCCGGCTCCCTGGCGCGTCGCCAGAGGGCCGTCCCCACCATCCATGATCGTTCACGACACTCTCCCCAACGGCGTCCGGCTCGTCACCGAGTCGATGCCCCACGTGCGCTCGGTCAGCCTCGGCGTGTGGCTCGCCCGCGGCTCGCGGCACGAGTCTGCCCCGCAGAGCGGGATGGCGCACCTGGTCGAGCACATGCTCTTCAAGGGCACCGCGCGCCGCTCGGCCGTGGACATCGCCCAGGACATCGACTCGATGGGCGGGCACCTCGACGCCTTCACGTCGAAGGAGTACGCGGGCTACTACATCAAGGTGCTCGACGAGCACGTGCCCCGGGCCTTCGACATCCTGAGCGACCTGGTGCTGCATCCCTCGTTTCCCGGAGACGAGCTGGACCGCGAGAAGAAGGTGGTGCTCGAAGAGATCAAGATGGTCGAGGACACGCCCGACGACCTGGTCCACGAGATGTTCACCGAGCACTACTGGCAGGGGCATCCGCTCGGCCGTCCGATCCTCGGCACGCCCGAGACGGTGTCGTCGTTCGACCAGGCCGCGCTGTTCGACTACTTCCGCAACGCGTATGTCGGGCGGAACTTCGTGGTGGCCGCGGCCGGGCACCTCGACCACGCCTCGCTGCGCGCGCTCGTGGAGGAGGCCTTTGGCGACGTGCCGGACGCCGGCGCCGACTGGGTGGACACGCCGCCGGGCAGCTCGCCGCCGTTCATCGAACGCGAGAAAGACCTCGAGCAAAGCCACGTGGTGGTCGGCACGCCGGGGCTGCCGCAGACTCACGAGGACAGGTACCCGTCGTACCTGCTCAACATCATCCTCGGCGGCTCGATGAGCTCACGCCTGTTCCAGAACATCCGCGAGAAGCGCGGCCTGGCCTACGCCGTCTTCAGCGGGCTATCGGCCTACCGCGACACGGGCCTGCTGACGGTGTATGCCGGGTGCGCCGCCGAGCGCGTGCCCGAGGTCGTGGATCTCATCGTCGACGAGTTCAAGACGATGCGCACCACGCCCGTCGGCGACGAGGAGTTGCGGCGGGCCAAGGACCACCTGAAGGGCAGCCTGATGCTCAGCCTCGAGAGCACGTCGAGCCGGATGACGCACCTGGCGCGGCAGGAGATGTACTTCGGTCGCCACGTCACGCTCGATGAGATTCTTCAGAAGGTCGAAGGGGTGACGCCAGACGACCTGCTGCGCGTGTCGCACGCGTTGTTTGCCGCGCAACCGGTCGGCGTCACGACGCTCGGACCCCAGGGCCCGCAGACGTTGACCCGCGCCCGGCTGGAGGTCGCCTGATGATTCGGCGGTACGCGCAGCCGCAGATGTCGGCCATCTGGGCCGAACAGCGGCGCTTCGAGTGCTGGCTGGAGGTCGAACTCGCCGCGGCCGACGCGATGGCCGAGGCAGGCATCGTGCCGCAGGACGCCGCGCGCGAGCTGCGCGCGAAGGCCACCTTCGACATCGCCCGCATCGACGAGATCGAGCAGACCACCCAACACGACCTCATCGCCTTCACCACGGCCGTGGCCGAAGCCGTCGGTCCGGCGGCCCGCTGGCTGCATTTCGGGCTGACCTCCTCGGATGTGGTCGACACGGCGCTCGCCCTGCAGATGCGGCAGGCCTGCGACCTCATTCTCGAGGACCTCGCCGTACTGGCCGCCGCCATCCGGCAGCGGGCGTTCGAGCACCGCCGCACGCCGATGATGGGGCGCACGCACGGCGTTCACGCCGAGCCGATGACGCTCGGGCTGAAGCTCGCGCTCTGGTACGCCGAAGTGCAGCGCGACATCGTCCGTGTCCGCCGCGCGCGGGAAGCCGTCGCGGTCGGCAAGATCTCGGGAGCGGTCGGCACCTTCGCGCACCTGCCGCCGTCGATTGAGGCGCGGGTGTGCGAGATGCTCGGCCTGACCGCCGACAGCATCTCGACGCAGGTCGTGCAGCGCGACCGCCACGCCGAGTTGATGAGCACGCTGGCCATCACCGCCGCGTCGATCGAGAAGTTCGCGCTCGAGATTCGTGGGCTGCAGAAGACAGAACTGGGTGAAGTCGAGGAGCCCTTCGGCAAGGGACAGAAGGGCTCGTCGGCAATGCCGCACAAGCGCAACCCCGTGGGCTGCGAGCAGCTGTGCGGGCTGGCCCGGGTCGTGCGGGGCAACGCCGTGGCCGCCTTCGAGAACGTCGCGCTGTGGCACGAACGCGACATCTCGCACTCCTCGGTCGAACGCGTCATCCTGCCCGACAGCTTCCTCGCGCTCGACCACATGCTCCGGCGCTTCACGCGCATCGTCACTGGCATGGTGGTGTATCCCGATCGCATGCTCGAGAACCTGGCGCGTTCACGCGGCGTGGTGTTCTCGGGCCAGGTGCTGCTCGAACTCGCGCGGCGCGGCCTCGCTCGCGAGCGCGCCTACGAACTCGTGCAGCGCAACGCGATGCGGTCGTTCCACGACCGCACCGACTTCAAGGGGCTCCTGCTGGCCGATGCCGACATCATGGGCGTGCTCGAGCCAGCCGATGTCGACCGCGCGTTCGATCTCGATGTGCAGTTGCAGCACGTGGACACGATCTTCGCCCGCGTGTTCGGCGAACCCTGAAGCCCGTAGTCAGAAGCCTGAAGCCCGTAGCCAGAAGCCTGTGAAGCCCGTGTCCAGCCCGGAGTCGCCCGTGTCCACCACCCACACCGTGCGTGTCTTTGTCACCCTCAAGCCGTCGGTCTTCGACCCGCAGGGCCATACCATCGTCGAGGCCCTGCACTCGATGGGCCATGCCCGCGTGGCCGACGTGCGGCAGGGGAAGTACTTCGAGGTGCAGGTCGAGGCCGACTCGACCGAAGAGGCCACCACGCTGGTGCGTGAAGTGGCCGACACCCTGCTGGCCAATCCGGTCATCGAGAGCTATCGCCTCGAGGCCTGAGGAGACTGGTCCATGACGTTTGCCGTCGTCGTCTTTCCCGGATCGAACTGCGATCACGACGCGTACCACGCCGTGAAGCACGTGCTCGGTCAGTCGGCACACTTCCTCTGGCACAAGGACACCAGCCTGCAGGGCGCCGACGTCGTCATCCTGCCCGGTGGTTTCTCGTACGGCGACTACCTGCGCACGGGTGCGGTGGCGCGCTTCTCGCCGGTGATGAAGGCCGTGTCGGCTTTCGCGGCGGAAGGCGGCCCCGTGCTCGGCATCTGCAATGGGTTCCAGGTGCTCACCGAGGCGGGCCTGCTCGAGGGATCGCTGCTGCGCAACCGCGGCCTGAAGTTCCGCTGCGATCACGTGCACGTGCGCGTGGAACAAGTCGATACGCCGTTCACCGCGGCCTGCACCGCGGGACAGGTACTGCGCCTGCCCATCGCCCACGGCGAGGGCAACTACTACGCGGCCGACGATGTCATCGAGCGCCTGGAGCGCGACAGGCAGGTGATCTTCCGCTACACGACGCCAGAGGGCGTGGTGACCGACGAGGCCAACCCGAACGGGTCGCAGAACGGCATCGCGGGCATCTGCAACGCCACACGCAACGTCGTCGGCCTGATGCCACACCCGGAGCGGGCCTGCGAGGCCCCGCTCGGCAGTGAAGATGGGCGGGTCCTGCTGGAGTCTGTCGTTCACAGCCTCCGGACGACCGGCGTCGTCTGAGCCCGCAGGTCGATGGCTGCGCCGAGGGCCGTCGCCCGTTGCACGTCACATTCCGTGTCCGTACCCATGCCGATTACTCCTGACGTCCTCGATCGCCACGGCCTCAAGGCCGATGAATACGACCGCATCGTCGAGATGCTCGGGCGCGAGCCCAATCTCACCGAACTCGGCATGTTCTCGGTGATGTGGTCGGAGCACTGCAGCTACAAGAGCTCGCGCATCCACCTGAAGACGCTGCCGACCCACGGGCCGCGCGTGCTGCAGGGGCCTGGGGAGAACGCCGGCGCCGTGGACATCGGCGACGGCCTCGCGGCGGTCTTCAAGATCGAATCGCACAACCATCCGTCGTTCATCGAGCCCTACCAGGGCGCGGCCACCGGCGTGGGCGGCATCATCCGGGACATCTTCACGATGGGCGCGCGGCCCATTGCGCTGCTCGACTCGCTGCGCTTCGGCACGCTCGACAACGCGCGTACGCGCCGCACCGTCGACGGCGTGGTGGCCGGCATCGCCGGCTACGGCAACAGCATCGGCATTCCCACAATCGGCGGCGAGGCGGCCTTCGACGCCTGTTATGCAGGCAACCCCCTGGTGAACGTCTTCTGTCTCGGCATCGCGAAGGCGGACGCCATCGTCAAGGGGCGGGCGGATGGTGTCGGCAACCCCGTGTACTACGTGGGCGCGAGCACCGGACGCGACGGCATCCACGGGGCGACGATGGCCTCGGCCGAGTTCGACGATGCGTCGGCCGAGAAGCGGCCGGCCGTGCAGGTGGGCGATCCGTTCATGGAGAAGCTGCTGCTCGAGGCGTGTCTCGAGGTGCTCAAGACGGGCGCCGTGCTGGGGTTGCAGGACATGGGCGCGGCTGGACTGTCGTGCGCGACGTCCGAAATGAGTGCGCGCGGCAATCTCGGCATGGACGTGGAGGTGACGCTGGTCCCGCAGCGCGAGACCGGCATGACGCCCTACGAGATCATGCTCTCCGAGTCGCAGGAGCGGATGCTGCTGGTGGTGCAGGCCGGCCGCGAGCACGACGTCGAGGCAGTGTTTGCCAAGTGGGACCTGCACGCCGCGAAGATCGGCCACGTGACGGGCGACGGACGCGTTCGCGTGCGCGAGCACGGCGAGGTCGTAGCCGATGTGCCCGCGAAGGCGCTGGCCGATGAAGCGCCGCTCTACGACCGGCCCACCAGGCGTCCCGACGTCCTCGACGACCGGCAGCGCCTCGACGCATCACACTTCAAGCCCGCGGGCAGCGCCGAGGACGCCCTCCGCCAGTTGCTGCAGTCGCCCACCATCGCGAGCAAGCGCTGGATCTACAGGCAGTTCGACCACATGGTGCGCACCAATACCCTCGTGCTGGCCGGGCAGGGCACGCCGGTCGTCAGGGTGAAGGGCACGTCGCGCGCGCTGGCCATGTCGGTGGACGGCAACGGTCGGTACGGGCAGACCGACCCCAGGCGCGGGGCGATGCTGGCGGTGGCCGAGGCGGCCCGCAATGTCGCCTGTGCGGGCGGGGTGCCGATAGGCGCCACCAACAACCTGAACTTCGGCAACCCCGAGCGCCCCGAGATCATGTGGCAGTTCGTCGAGGCGGTGCAGGGCATCGGCGAGGCCTGCCGCTTCTTCGAGATCCCCATCACGGGCGGGAACGTCAGCCTCTACAACGAGACGGACGGCCAGCCGATCTTCCCGACGCCGGTGCTCGGCATCGTCGGGCTGGTGGAGGACGCGGCGCAGGTCGTGGGCCGAGCCTTTCCGGAGGAGGGACGCGCGCTGTTGCTCATCGGCGAGACGGGCGCGGAGCTTGGCGCGACCGAGTATCTGCACGTCGTGCACGGACAGGTGCGTGGCCTGCCTCCGCAGGTCGACCTTGCGCACGAGAAGGCACTGCAGCAGACGCTGCCCGCCCTCGTGCGCGCCGGGCTCGTCCGCTCGGCGCACGACTGTGCGGAAGGGGGCCTGGCCGTGGCGCTCGCCGAGTGCTGCTTCGGCGGCGTCGGCGTCAGCGTCGACCTGCCGGTCGTCGAGAGCGACTTCGGTCTGCCGTCTTCGCATGTCACGCTCTTCAGCGAATCGGCGGGCCGTGTCCTGCTGGCGGTGGCGCCGGAGGACGTGGCCGAGGTGCGGACGCAGGCAGAGGCGGCGGGTCTGGTGGTCCGTCACATCGGGGACACGGGCGGCACGCATCTGACCATCAAGGCAGGGGGCGATGTCGTCATCGACAGCGAGGTGGCAGCGCTCGAAGGGTTGTGGAGCGACGCGCTCGAGAGCGCACTGGCCACGAGCCATCGACAAGGCTGAACGAAAGGGCGCACGCCGTGGACGAGTGGAAGGAAGAATGTGGCATCTTCGGAATCTTCGGGCATTCCGAGGCTGCCAACCTCGCGTACCTGGGGTTGTTCGCGCTGCAGCATCGTGGCCAGGAGAGCGCCGGCATCGCGGCGGCCGACGGCCACCACGTGAGTGTCTCGCGGGGCATGGGCTATGTCGCCGACATCTTCGACGACCGCACCTTGTCCGGCCTGACGGGCAAGGCGGCCATCGGCCACACGCGATACTCGACGGCCGGCGAGAGCCGCCTGGCCAACGCGCAGCCGTTCCTCATCGACTGCGCGCACGGCCAGATGGCCATCTGCCACAAC
The DNA here is from genome assembly GCA_023418055.1 of Acidobacteriota bacterium. Lineage (GTDB taxonomy): Bacteria > Acidobacteriota > Vicinamibacteria > Vicinamibacterales > Vicinamibacteraceae > JAEZDP01. The sequence continues at coordinate 13,661 of JAEZDP010000351.1, read as the reverse complement.
GGCAACCTCGTCAACGCCGGTGAGTTGCGGCATCAGCTCGTCGCCGACGGCTCGATTTTCCAGACCAGCAGCGACACCGAGGTCGTGCTGCACCTCTACGCCAAGTCGCGGGCGGCGACGCCGGAATCGGCCGTCATCGACTCCCTGCACCAGGTGAAGGGCGCGTATTCCCTGCTGGTGCTGACGCCCGACCGCCTCATCGTGGCGCGCGACCCCCACGGTTTCAGGCCGCTGGCGCTCGGGCGGCTGGGCGATGCGTGGATTGCCTGCTCGGAGACCTGCGCGCTCGACCTCATCAACGCCACGTACGTGCGTGACGTCGAGCCCGGTGAGGTCGTGGTCATCACCGAACGCGGCCTGCAGTCGTACAAGCCGTTTGCGCCGGCCGTCAAGGCGCACTGCGTATTCGAGCACGTGTACTTCGCGCGGCCCGACAGCTACGTCTTCGGCCGCAGCGTCAACGAAACGCGGACGGCGATGGGCCGTCGTCTCGCCGAGGAGTCGATGGTCGAGGCCGACGTGGTGGTGCCGATCCCGGACTCCGGTGTCTGCGCCGCCATCGGCTTCTCCGAGACCTCGGGCATCCCGCTGCGGATGGGGCTCATCCGGAACCACTACGTCGGACGCACCTTCATCCAGCCGCAGCAATCGATCCGCCACTTCGGGGTGAAGGTGAAGCTCAACCCGGTCAAGAGCATCCTCGAGGGCAAGCGGGTGGTGCTCGTGGACGACTCGATCGTTCGGGGCACGACGAGCCGCAAGATCGTCCGCATGGTCAAGGCCGCTGGCGCGCGCGAGGTGCACATGCGCATCAGCTGTCCACCGACCGTGTCGCCGTGCTTCTACGGCGTGGACACGCCGCGTCGCTCGGAACTCATCGCCGCGACGCACACGCTCGAGGAGATCCGCACGTATCTCGACGCCGATTCGCTGGCGTACCTGAGTCTCGATGGACTGCTCGGCACCGTCCAGGCCGATCGCCCGTCGTACTGTTCGTCGTGCTACACCGGCAAGTATCCCGTGGAGTTCCCGAAGGACGAGGACGCCTATCTGCAGCTGGCGCTGAAGCTCGACAAGGTGCCGCTCGGAGCCGAGGACTGATGCGGCGCGTTCACCTGCGGGCGTGTGTGGCGTTGCTCGTGGCGTCCGTCGGCGTCGCGCCGCTTGCCGCAGGACGCGCGCAGGCTGGTCAGGCGCCGGCCAGGCCTCCTGCGTCCGAACAGACGCTGAGCGAGGCGATCGACCGACTCGGCGAACTCGACTACAAGGTCCGCCTCGACGCCTCGGCCCGCGTGCGTCGCGCGCCGGCTGCCGAGGCCGCGCCAGCGCTGCTCGAGGCCGCCCGCAGCCACAAGGACGGCTACGTGCGCTTCAGGGCGCTCGTGCTGCTGGCTGGCTTGAACGACCCGCGCGCCGGTACGCTCATGCGCGAGCTGCTCGGCGACGAGAACGACCGCGTGCGTGAGGTGGCGTACGCCTGGTTCGAGGAGCACCCCGACCCGGCGCTCGTCCCGCGACTCATCGCGGCGCTCGAGAAAGAGGAGGCCGAATTCGTGCGGCCCGCGCTTGTCCGCGCCCTCGCCGCTCATGGCGACGACGCGCGAGTCCGCGCCGTGATGAAGCGCGAGGTGATGCGCGGGGTGGACTTCTTCCGGGCGTCGGTCATCGAGGCGCTTGGCGACCACGACGGTGCCTATGCCTTCGAGGAGCTCGCCGCAGTGGCTGCGCTCGACGGTCCGCTGCAGGACGATGCCGTGCGGGCCATCGGCCGGGTGGGCGACAAGCGGGGGCTGCCGGTGCTGGCGAAGCTGCAGCGCGATGCCTCGCGCGAGCTGCAGCCCATCATCGCCGCCTCCATCTGCCTGCTCGGCAGCAACTGCGACGCGCACACGCGCTTCGTCCGCGAGTCACTGCAGTTCGGCGTGCAGCATCAGGGCTATCAGGAACTCGTGCGCGCAGCCTCGGCGGCGCTCGCCGACCTGGCCGCCGCCGGCCACCGCACGGCGCTGCTTGCGCTGTTCGAAATCGGCATGCCGAGCAACGAGCCGGCGCGCGCGCCCATTGCGCTGATGATTGGTGCGGCGGCGATGCGCAACGTCCCGCTGCTGCTCGAGGCCTGGCCCGGCCTCCCGCGCGAACAGGCCACGCTGCTGTTGCGTGACGCGTTCGACATGCTCGAAGAAGATTATGCCGAGGAGCGGTTCTATGCGACCGTGCGGCGCGCGTTCTGGGCCGCAGCCGAGGGGTCGCCGGAACGGCGGGCCGCCCAGGCGCTCATCACCGCCCTCGAGTTCTGACGCGGCCTGGTCCCGGCAGACGGCAGCCCGTACGCATCGAAGCTGAAACCCATGGATTACAAATCGACAGGTGTGGACATCGAAGCCGGCGCGGAAGTGGTGCGCCGCATCAAGGGCCTCGCCCAGGCGACCTTCACGCCGGGCGTCTTGTCGGAGATCGGGGCCTTCGGCGGCCTGTTCCATCTCGGCGCGGCCGGAGGCAGCGATCCGGTGCTCGTGGCCAGCGCCGATGGGGTGGGCACGAAGCTGAAGGTGGCCTTCATGATGAATCGCCACACCACGATCGGCGAAGACCTGGTCAACCACTGCGTCAACGACATCCTGGTGCAGGGCGCGCGGCCGCTGTTCTTCCTCGACTACCTCGCCACGGGGCGGCTGTCGCCGGACGTCGCCGTCGAGATCGTCGAGGGCCTCGCGCGGGCCTGCCGCGACAACGGCTGTGCGCTGCTTGGCGGTGAGACCGCCGAGATGCCGGGCTTCTACCTCGATCGGGAGTACGACCTGGCAGGGTTCATCGTGGGCATGGTGGAACGCGACCGCGTGATCACCGGGCAGCAGATCGCCGAGGGCGACGTCCTCATCGGCCTGCCGTCGTCAGGGCTGCACACCAACGGCTACTCGCTGGCGCGTCGCATCGTCTTCGACACGTTGATGTTCGGCGTGCACGACGTGATCCCCGAACTCGGTGGCAGCATCGGCGACGTGCTGCTGACGCCGCACCGATCCTACCTGCGCCCGGTGCTGCCCCTGGTGGATGCCCGCATGATCAGGGGGCTGGCGCACATCACGGGCGGGGGCCTCACCGACAACGTGCCGCGCATCCTGCCCAGCGGACTGAACGCCCGCATCGACAGGTCGGCCTGGCAGGTGCCCCCGGTGTTCTCGTGGCTGGTCGACAAGGGCGACGTGCCCGAAGCCGACGCGTGGCGCACCTTCAACATGGGCATCGGCCTGGTGCTGGTCGTCGAGCGCAGTCGCGCGCCCGAGGTGCTCAAGCAGTTGCATGAGGGCGGCGAGCCCGGCGCCCTCGTGATTGGCGACATCGCCGCGGGCACCGGCACGGTCGAGTACGTCCGCCGCTCCTGAGACGACAGGTCAGCGCATCGACTCCATGTCGATGACGAAGCGGTACTTGACGTCGCTGCGCAGCATGCGCGCGTAGGCCGTGTCGATGTCCTGCATGCGGATCATCTCGACGTCGGCCACGATGCCGTGGGTGCCGCAGAAGTCGAGCATCTCCTGCGTCTCCTGCAGCCCGCCGATGAGTGACCCGGCAATGCTGCGCCGGCGGAACACGAGCGGCATCACTGACGGGGAAGGGTGCGGTTCGGCAGGCGCGCCGAGCAGCACCATCGTGCCGTCGCGCTTGAGCAGCGCGGTGTACTGGTCGAGGTCGTGCGCCGCAGCCACCGTGTTGACGATGAGATCGAAGCTGTTGGCCTGCGCGGCCATCGCCTCGGCGTCCTTGGACACCACGACAGCGTCGGCACCGAGGCGTGCGCCGTCGGCCACCTTGCCCGCGGACGTGGTGAAGAGCACGGTCTCGGCCCCCATCGCGTGGGCCAGCTTCACGCCCATGTGCCCGAGCCCGCCCAGGCCGACGATGCCCACCTTCTTGCCCGGACCGGCGCCCCAGTGCCGCAGCGGCGAATACGTGGTGATGCCGGCGCACAGGAGCGGCGCCGCGGCAGCAGGATCGAGCGCATCCGGAATCTGCAGCACGAAGTGCTCGGTCACCGTGATCGACGTCGAGTACCCCCCATACGTCATCTGTCCGGGCAGGTGAGGGTCGGGGCTGTTGTAGGTCATCACCATGCCGACGTCGCAGTACTGCTCGAGGCCGTCGCGGCAACTCTGGCACTGCTGGCACGAATCCACCAGGCATCCGACGCCGACCGTGGCGCCTACCGCGAATCGTGTCACGTCTGCGCCGACGGCAGCCACGCGCCCGACGATCTCGTGCCCGGGGACGCACGGGTACACCGTCCCCGGCCATTCGCTGCGCGCCGTGTGGAGGTCCGAGTGGCACACCCCGCAGAAGAGGATGTCGATCTGCACGTCGGTGGGCCCGAGATCGCGGCGCTGGATGGTGTGGGGCCCGAGTGGCGAGACGGCGTCGCGGGCGGCGTAGGCGGAGACGGTCGGCATGCTCTGATGGTACTCCCGAACACCGTCCCGACTTTCCGCGCACCCGCCGGCTGCCGCCATCACGACAGCAGGAGTTCGAGGTCTTCGCGCCGCATCTCGCGCAGCAGCGACGCGTCGGCGCGCACCACGGCGTCGGCAAGCGTCCGCTTCGACTGCTGCAGTTCGAGCACCTTCTCCTCGACCGTGTCGCGCGCAATCAGCCGATACGCGAAAACTGCGCGCGCCTGTCCGATGCGGTGTGCGCGATCGATGGCCTGCGCTTCCACCGCTGGATTCCACCAGGGGTCGAGCAGGAAGACGTACTCGGCCGCAGTGAGGTTGAGGCCGAGACCTCCCGCCTTGAGGCTAATGAGGAAGAGCGGCGATTCGCCGGCCTGAAAACGCCGGACGCGGGCCTCGCGGTCTCGTGTCCGGCCATCGAGATACTCGTAGCGCAGGTGCAGCGGATCGAGCCTGGCGCGCACCAGCGCCAGCAGCGACGTGAACTGCGAGAAGACCAGCACCTGACGGCCGTCCTCGACCAGTTCCTGCAGCCGCGGGATGAGCACGTCCAGCTTGGCCGACGGCGCGTCGGTGAGGGTCTTGTCGACGAGTGCGGGATGACAGGCGGCCTGTCGGAGACGCAGCAGCGCCTCGAGCACCTGCAACGTGCTGTGCCCGGAGGGGCTGCTCGCGGACCGGCCAAGCAGCGACGCCCGGTAGTGCACGCGCAGCGAGTCGTACAGTCGCCGCTGGGCCGGCTCCAGGTCGCAGTACAGCGTCTGCTCGGTGCGCGCGGGCAACTCGGCGGCCACCTGTTCCTTCGTGCGGCGGAGGATGAACGGGCGCAGCCCTCTGGCCAGCAGGTCGAGCATGTCCTGGTCGGGCGTCCGCCCCGAGGCACCCGTCGCGGCAAAGGCAGTCGAGGACCCGAGCAGGCCGGGGTTGAGGAACTCGAACAGGCTCCAGAGTTCGCCGAGGTGGTTCTCGATGGGCGTCCCGCTCAGCGCCAGCCGGTGCGTGGCCTGCAGCAGGCGCGCCGCTCTGGCCGAGGCCGTCGACGGGTTCTTGATGGCCTGGGCCTCATCGAGGATCGCGTAGTCGAAGACATGGGTCTTGAGCCTGGCGATGTCCCGCCGCATCGTCCCGTAGGTGGCGATGACGACGTCGTGCTCTGCCAGGGCGTCGAGGTCGCCGCGGCGCCGCGGCCCGGTGGCATCCAGCACGCGCAGCGCGGGTGCAAACCGCGCGGCCTCCTGTTGCCAGTTGAACACCAGCGACCGCGGGACGACGATGAGCGACGGGGCCGGTGGCGCGCCCGTCTCTTGGCGCTCGGCCCGCCGCGCGTCGAGCGCCGCCAGCACCATCACGGTCTTGCCGAGCCCCATCTCGTCGGCCAGGCATCCCCCGAAGCCGAAACGCCTGAGGAAGGCAAACCACCCCAGCGCCTCCTGCTGGTAGTCACGGAGCGCGCCGGTGAACGACGGAGGGGCGGTATGCGGCGTGACGCCGTCGAAGGCCGCGAGGTCGGCCCGCCGCCTGGCGAACGTCTCGTCCCAGCGCGCGGCCGGCTGTTCGGCCAGCCATGCGTCGAGCAGGGCGGTCTGCGAGAGCTGAAACCGCACGTGGCCGTCGGCCAGTTGGCCCATTGCCGCGACCCGGACATGGCGCCCCAGCCACTCGTCGGGCAGCAGGCCGAGCGTGCCATCGTCGAGGGCCACGAACGACTCGCCGCGGCGCGCGGCGGCCATCAACTGCGGCAGGTCAGCCGACACGCCGTCGAAGTCGACGGCGCCGTGGACTTCGAACCAGTCGATTCCCGAGCGCACGCCCAGGGTGGACGTGCCTGGCGGGCGGTACCGCGTGCCGTCGGCCTCGACGCGCCAGCCGTCGCCAAGCAGCGCGCGCACGGTGGACGCCAGGGCAGACTCCGACAGGTCGAGACGTCTCGAGCGCCCCGTGACGTCGGGCACCTTCCGCACGCCGAGCCGGAGCAGCCGTTCCATGGCATCGCGTTCGGCGACCCTGTCACGCTGCCATGCAATGCCGGCGCCCGGGTCGAAGGCGAGGCGCTGGCTCGAGGTGCTGTCCACCTCCACCGCGCCGTACCCGAAGGCCACCGTCACCTCCAGCCGTCCGCGTGCGTGCAGCGCGCCACGGGCGCCGCTCCGCCGCAGGCGCGCGATGGGGACGGGCGTACCCGGGCGAGACTCGACGCGCAGTTCGTCCGGGCACGCCCCGATATCGACGCCGGTCGTGGCGAGCGCCTCGGCCAGGCGCGACGTGCCGGTCTTCGGCACCCGGATGGCGCCGGTGCGCACGAGCGAGGCCAGCCAGCGTTGGCCGCCCTTCGGATCGAACGTCGCGACACGGACGGCCTCGTCGCCCGCGTCGGGCCGCCACAACACGATGGCGCCGGTGAGAAACAGCGCATCGCCGAGGGCGCGTGATTCTCCCCCCTGTTCGAGCGAGCCGCTGATCGAGAAGCCGCCGGCCTCGTCGCGGACATGGAGACGGAAGGTCACCGGCTCGGCATCGAGGGTCATCGGCCGCAACGTCGGATCTGTCTCGCCTGCAATCGGGCGCATGAGCATGCGACCGGTGCGGCACAGCCGCGGCACCAGGTCCCGCTGCAGGCCGGGGGTCAACACGAAGGCCTGGGGCACCGGAAAGGCCGAGGCGAAGCCGTCCCAGTTCCAGCCGTAGGCCTGCTGGGCGCCGCAGATGCGCTCGAGCAGGTGCCTGTCGTCATCGTCTGGCAGGTCGGCGATCTGGGCACGGGTGAGCGACAGAGGGCGCGGCCTGCTCCATCCGTGCCGACGGGGCTCGCGCACCAGCAGTTCGACGAGCATCCCCTGCATGGACGTCGAGCGCACAGGGTCGAACACGTACACCACCTGGCCGTCGCGGAGGGCCGGCGGCAGCGCCGACGGCGGCGGCGAGGTCACGCGCGTGAGTAGCGCTTCCCACTCTGGACCCGACCGCGTCGACGCCTGCGCCAGCACGTCGAGCGGGGGAGCGTCACTCTCGGGGACATCGGCCGGATGGTCCGCGTGGAGCAGCACCAGATCCGGAGGCACGACGAGCAGCCGACCCGCGTCGGCCCGCAGGGCCACGGCCCAGACGTGTTTGCACGGCTCGCGGGATCCTTCGAAGAAGGGGCAGGTACAGCCGACTTCCAACTGGCCGTCGGTCACGCCGAGCGTCACCTCGTAGGGCACCGAGCCGCGGACGCGGGCCGACACGCTGCTGGCGCTGGAGTGGACGATGGTGACGCGGCCCTGGCGGAGGTAGGCCTCACCCCTGGCGCGCGCGCGAGACGTGGTGTGCGGACGAAGGACGGCGGCAAGGGTGGACGGCATGCAGGGCGAAACCACCATCATCCTTCATGACGGCGCGGCCAGGCACGCCCTTCCGCCCTTCCGTCCTCCCGTCCTACTGCATGAGGAACACGCGCGCCATCCGTACGGCGAAGCGCACATCGCCGCGCTCCTCGAACTCGACGGCAAGCGAGGCGCCGAGTTGGATGGCAGTCTCTTCCAGTGCGGCCACCTGCCCGGGGCGCCGTGCACCGTAGCCCTGGGCATGCAGCATCAGCTCGACGGCCGGACGTGCGAAGGACGTGTCGTCGCTGCGGGTGTCGCTGTCCACCGGCCGTGTGGTGATGGCCAGTTGTCCGCCGAGGGGCAGCGCGTCACGGGCGGCCAGCACGAGCGCAGTGAGCCACTGGTCGAACTCCGCAGGCTCGATGGTGGCGTGCAGTGACACTTCGTGCGTCCTCACGCTGCAGAGGATGTCTTCGCCGGCGAGGTGGACGAGCATGGCCGAGGCCGCCTGTACCAGCGCGTTGAGATCGCGCACGTCCGCGCGCCGGGCGCGGTTGCGTGCGAAGCCCGACAGCTGGGTGAGCATGGCCTTCGTCCGGGTCAGCGCAGACCGGGTGCCCTCGACGTCCACGTCGGGCGCGTCGGTGAGGGCGGTGACCGCAGCGTCGAGCAGGGGTTCGGCGCGGTCCACGAGCGACGTCGTTTCCGCGGTCGCCGCCGACAGCACGTGGGTCATCGCTTCCATCCGCCGCAGGAACCTGGCCCGACGCCCCTGCAGCCGATGTTCGCTGACGTCGATGAGCATCCACGTGACGGTGGCAGGCACGCCGGCGTGCGGGGTCGCGAGGCCCACGATCCAGTGCAGCGGTCCGTCGTCGCCGTGCTGTAGACACACTTCGAAGCGTGAGGGGCGCTGAGCGAACGGCCCGGCCGCAAGCAGCAGGGGTTCAGGGAGCCGGCCGCTCGCCTGCAGCGTGTCGCGCGAAAAGTGACCGAGCAACTGCGCCGCCATGTCGTTGGCGGCGAGCACCTGGGCCTCGGGCGTGGTGGTGAGGTGGCCAATCGAGGCCACCTCGTACAGCAGCCAGCGCGTTTCTTCGTCGATGGCCGCCTCGAGCCTGGCCGGGGCGGACTGGCTCTCGAGGGCGGCACGCGCATGCGAGAGTTCGTGCTCGAGTGTGTCGACCCGGGCTCGAAGGTCTTTCAGTTCCCGCTCGTCCGGGGCGACGGCCAGCGCGTGCGCGCGTGCGTCGTGTGCCTCGGACAGCCGGCCCATCTCCCGGTGCAGGCCATCCCGTTCGTGTTCGAGCGTGGCCAGCCGCTCCGCCCATCCGCGCTGCGCCTCGGCCGCCGCGGCTTGTGCCTGGGCCAGCTCGCGTTCGAGGCGTTCGCCGACGGCCTGCACGTCGCCGGCCTCGGCAATCGACGCCTGCAGGTCGTTGACGGTCGCCTCGAGACGCTCGGCGCGGGCCCGCTCGTCGGCCAGCATCTGTTCGAGGTTCGTCACGGAGACGCGGTCGATCGCCGCCGATTCGTCTGGCGCCGAGGCCGCCTGCATGGCCGAGGCCGCCTGCGCCGCAGCCAACTGGTCGGCCGAATACGCAGCAGTCTCCTGTGCTTCGGCCAATGCCTGCGACAGCGCCGAGACCTCCGCTCGCAGCGCCTCCACTTCGGCCTCAGCCGTCACCGATGATGTGGCCGCCGTGTCGACGGGCGCCACCTCGAGCGGGTCGTCGCGAAGGGCCAGCAGGACCGAGGCCGGCTTGCCCGCTTCGCGCTGGAACGGGACCGCCCGCAGCGCCACCGGTCGAGCTCCCGCCGCATGGCGGGTCGAAGCTGTCAGGCTGAGGGTGCGGCCTCCCGAGACCGCGTCCACGAAGGCGTCGAGGTTGTCGTCTCCCCGCGGCGCCAGCCATTCCGACAACTCACGTCCGATGACCTGGCGAGCTTCCTCGGCGCCCAGCAACTCGAGCCCCGCGAGGTTGACCGCCAGCACCGTGCGCGCGGGCGACACCAGCACCACCGGATGCGGCAGGTATTCGACGAGCGCCCGCAGCCGGTTCTCTCTCGCGCGCAGCGCCACCATCTCGGTGGTCATCTGCCGCGCCGAGACGAGCCGCTCGACGGCCAGCAGCACACGCTCCGCGTCGGCTCCGGCCGGCAGGCAATCGTCCACCCCCGCGGCCAGGAACGCCACGTGGTGCGGGTCGTCGGCCACGACGATGGTCGGGAGGGCGGGATGGGCGTCGCGCACGCGCTCCAGCCCCCGCAGGACGTCCGCAGGCGCATCGCGGCCGTCCACGACGAGCGCGGTGGCTGCTGACGGATCCTCGAGACGAGGCACCAGCCGGCCGTCGGCCGACAGCGCCATGAGCAGCACACGATCGCCCTGCTGCTGTGCCAGTTCGCGCCGCAGGTCGGAGTCGCGTCCGGCGTACCAGAGGCGCCACACCCGCCGTTGCGCGTGCAGATCGCGTCGACGCCGCCCGAGCAGCAGCGCGCCGAGCCGCGAGAGGTCGCCGTGCCCGGTCGTCGTCCACGCGTCGGCGCCGGACAGGCGCGCCCGCGACGCCTGGTCGGCATCACCGGGGTTCACCAGGACCGCGATGGGCACCTGCGGCCGCTGGGCGCGGAGGGCGGGGACGAGAAGCCCCGACCCTTCGCCGAGCACGCCGGCGTCGATGATGATGGCGTCGCATTCGCCCTGCTTGAACCAGGCCGGGGTTGCCTCTGGCGCACACACCTCGAGCTGGCTGTCGGGGTCGAAGGCCAGCAGCGACTGCCGTATGGCGTCGACGTCCAGCGCCGTGTCGGAAAGCAGCAGGACGCGCATGGCCTACCAGCTGTTGGCGAGCAGCCGCACGCGCAACTCGTCACCCGTCTCGTCCGGCGCCCGCACGACCATCACGTCGTCCGGCTCGATGGCGGGACGGCTCGTGGCGTCACCCGCCGCCGTCGCACCCGTGCCCGTCTCGTCTGCCGCGGGAGCCTCCGGGCAGACGGCCAGGTCTTCCGCAAACGAGACGGCCGTGTGATAGACGACGCCGTGCTCGGCCAGCACGGCGACGCTCGAGCGGACCACGGCGCCCGTGAGCGTGAGCGTGGTGTCGGCCGCCAGGAAGCGGATGGTCAGCGGGCGGCCGGGTTTCAGGGGCATGGTCGTCTCCACGCGGGCGCCGCGTCGCGAGACGTCGATCAGGCGCACCTGCGGGCCGCCCACCACACGAGCCGTGAGGTGCGGCAGCGCTTCGGCGGCGATGCGCACGAACTGGCGCCTGTTTCGTCCCTCGTCAACCTGCTGGTGCCGCTGCCCGTTCGTGCCTGTCATCGTGTTCCTCGTCTGCGAGTGCCGTCGTGCGACCGGGCCGGCGGCAGACTCTGTGGCGGTAATCGACGGGGGCGGCCGTGGCCTTTAGCGACGTGACGTACGATGGCGCGGCATGGAGACGCCACTCGCCCCGCCCGCCCCGTCGCGCCGCCTTGGCCTGCTCATCTCCGGCCGCGGCAGCAACATGAGCGCCATCGTGTCGGCCGTGCGCCAGGGGCGTCTTCGGGCCGAGGTCGCGGTGGTGCTGGCCAACACGGCAGGGGCAGCCGGGTTGCGCGAGGCCAGGACGGCGGGCATCGACACCGTGGTCCTCGACCACCGGGCGGCGCCCTCCCGCGAGGCGTACGACGTCTCGGTGGCCGACGCGCTCGACGCGCACGGCGTGCATCTGGTCTGCCTGGCCGGCTTCATGCGCCTGCTGGGGCCGGCGTGTCTCGACAGGTTCCCCGCACGGGTGCTGAACGTCCACCCGTCGCTCCTGCCGGCATTTCCCGGCCTGCACGCACAGCGGCAGGCGCTGGCGCACGGCGTCAAGGTGGCCGGCGCCACGGTGCACCTCGTCACCGAAGCCCTCGATGCCGGTCCGATCGTCGCGCAGGCGGCCGTGCCCGTGTTCGACGACGACACCGAGGACACGCTGGCCGCACGCATCCTCGTCGAGGAACACCGCCTCTATCCCGCGGCGATTCAGACGGTGCTCAACGGGGGCTGGCGCGTCGAGGGGCGACGCTTCGTCGTCGGTCAGAGCGGCTGAGCGGGGCCGGCGTCCGACGGGGGCGCGGCCTCGAGGGTCAGCACGGCGAGTTCCGGCGGGCAGTTGACGCGGCAGGGGACATAGACCGTGCCGATGCCGCGGCTCACGAAGAGGCTGGTGCGCGGGTCGGTGCGCAGTCCCGAAAGGATGGGGTACTTGCGGGCGGCCACTGGACCGACGGCCGGCAGCACGATCTGCCCGCCGTGCGTGTGTCCGGCAAGCACCGCCGGGATGCCCAGCGCGCGGGCGTCGTCGAAGCGGCGCGGGTCGTGGGCGAGGAGCAACGTGGCGTCGGCACGGCCACGGGCGAGGCGGGCGATGGCGTCTCGGCTGCGCGTCCAGAAGCTGATGCCCAGGAGGTCGAGGCGGTCGCCCCGGATGCCGAGCGTCGTCCGCGCATCGGCGAGCACCTCGACGTGCGCCTGCCGGAACGCTCGCGGCATGAGCGTCTCGTCGTCGTGGTTGCCGAGGATGGCAAACACGCCGTGCGGGGCGGTGAGCGTGCCGAGCGCCTCGGCGACCGGCGCCACGAACCGTGGGTCGCGCTGGGTGACGTAGTCGCCGCCGAGGACGATGAGGTCCGGGGTTTCGGCCTGCAGGCGGGTGGTGGCGTCGCGGATGAACGCTTCCGAGACGAACGTGCTGTGGTGGACGTCGGTGAGCAACCCGACCCGGAGGCCCGTGAGCGAGGGGCTGAGGCCCGGCACGGGCACGCGCATCCGCGTGACCTGCAGGCGATGGCGCTCGTAGAACGCGCCGTGGGCGAACGACCCCACGACGAGCCCGACGCCGAGGCCGGTGAGCCAGCGGAGGACGTCGCGGCGGGTGGTGGTGGAGGGGCGGGACGGCATGGCAGCGGCAGGCCTCTGCCCGCGAGGTTTATAGTACGTCGCGATGACGACCACGTCGCCCACCCTGCCCGTCGCGGAGCAACTGGCGCTGCTCATCCGCGGATGTACGGACGTCGTGCGCGAGGCGGATCTGCGGAAAAAGCTGCAGCGGAGCCTCGACACCGGCACGCCGCTGACCGTCAAGGTGGGCTTCGACCCCACGGCGCCCGACCTTCATCTGGGTCACACGGTGCTGCTCCGCAAGATGCGCCATTTCCAGGACATGGGGCATCGCGTGGTGTTTCTCATCGGGTCGTTCACCGGGCTCATCGGCGACCCGTCGGGGCGGTCGAAGACGCGTCCGCCGCTCACGGTCGAGGAGATTGCCGACAACGCCGAGACCTACAAGGCGCAGGTGTTCAAGATTCTCGATCCGGAGCGCACCGAAATCCGCTTCAACGACGAGTGGCTGGGGCCCCTGCGCTCGGTGGATTGGGTGAGGCTGACGGCGAAGTACAACGTCGCGCAGATGCTCGAGCGGCGCGACTTCCGGCAGCGGTTCGAGCAGGGGCAGCCGATTGCCATGCACGAGTTCCTGTACCCGCTGGCGCAGGCCTACGACTCGGTGCACCTGCAGGCGGACGTCGAACTGGGCGGCACCGACCAGTTGTTCAACCTGAACGTGGGGCGCGACCTGATGCCGGCCTTCGGGCTCGAGCCGCAGGTCGTGATGACCGTGCCGCTGCTCGTGGGGCTGGACGGCGTCGAGAAGATGAGCAAGAGCCTGGGCAACTACATCGGCGTGCACGAGCCGCCAGAGGTGATGGTGCAGAAGGTCGTGGAGCAGTTCCGCGGGCGTGACGAGGTGATGTGGACGTACTTCGAGCTGTTGACCGACCTGACGCGCGAAGAGATCGCCGACCGGCAGGCGCGGTTTTCAGCGGGCGAGGTATCGGCGACGGAACTGCGCTACGAGTTGGGGCGGCACATCGTCGCCGA
>JAEZDP010000299.1 GCA_023418055.1 Acidobacteriota bacterium | reverse complement strand
CCGCTGCCCGTCTCGTCGAGCACACGCAGGCTCACCAGATGCGCGCCTGGCGCGACCCCGCTGAACCGCCCGCGCCCACGCACCACCTCGCCGGCGATGATGCCCGCCATGTGTGTGCCATGCCCATACGCATCGTCGCCGCGCCCGCGCGGCGTCACGAAGTCGACCGAGGCCACCACCCGACCCGCCAACGCCTCGTGCCGCAGCGCCACGCCCGAGTCGATCACCGCCACCCCGACGCCGCGGCCCGACACGCCGCCGACCCCGAGCAGCCCCGCCCACGCCTGGTCGGCCCCGAGCGCCACCACTTCGGTGGCCATGTTGGCGAAGACCGGTGCGTCTTCTGCCACCACGTTCACTTCAGGATCGCCGCTGAGCGCGGTCAACGAGGCAGAATCTGCCACGTTCAACACGACACCCGACGGCAGTTCCTTCCGCACCGACAACCCGTGGCGTGCCGCCAGCGCTCGAAGACGCGCCGGCGATCCGCTCACGATCACCGCCTTGCCGCGTCCTTCGGCAACCGCAGCCGCCAGTCCGCGGGACATCCGGGCGCGGTGGGCCCGCTGTGCATCTGCCGTCGCAGGCAGCGCCAGCAGCAGGAAGGCAATCGACACCCAGACCACGGTGCGGGTGACGGACGACCGTGAAGGAAGGACACGGCAGATCGAGGCGAGGGCAGTCATCATAGGAGGATTCGGGGGTGACGAAGGAACGTCTCGGCTCTGGATGCCACCGCGACGACCCGCTCATGGGACCGTCGCGGCGTTGAAGAGTCATCCAGCCGGCAGACTACTGATACACAGCGCGTGCCATGTTGCAGATTCTGCACACTGACGATATTCCGAGCAGTTGCCGAAAGACCCGATGACGCAGAAATTACGAACTGGTCGTTCGAACATCGGTTCCCGCCAGGGGTACTGTCGGGATTACGACCGTTGCGTCTCCTGACTCGCTCCGCCATGCTGGCACCGGACCGGCCAAGATCTTGGCCGGTTCAGCTAACTTCTTGGCCGACTACAGATGAGCCGACACGCCACGCGCCTCCTCCTGTTCGCTCTCGCCACCGCCGTGGCGCTCACCCTCGCCATCGCGTGGCAACGCCTGCAGACGCCGCCCGCCCCGACCGACGCCCACAGCGCCACGCTGCGCGCGGCCACGCGCGCCGAGCCCCTCACGTTCAACCGTCTCGTTGCACATGACCTCGCCTCACTCGCGGTCTCACGCCTGACGCAGGCGTCGCTCGTCCGCATCGACCACGCCACCCAGGCGCTCGAGCCCTATCTCGCCACTTCCTGGCGCACCGACGCCGATGGGCGCCGCGTGACCCTTACCCTCCACGAGCAGGCCCGGTTCTCGGACGGCACCCCTGTGACCGCCGACGATGTGGTGTTCTCGTTTGCGGCCGTCTACGATTCGCGCGTCGGCAGTCCCCTGGCGGCGAGCCTGCGCATCGACGGCACACCGATTGGCGTACGGGCACTCGACACACACACCGTCGAACTCACCTACCCGGCACCGCACGGCCCGGGGCTCCGGCCGCTCCACGTGCTGCCCATCCTGCCCCGCCATCGTCTCGAGGCGCGGCTGGCCGAGGGCACCTTCGACAAGGCGTGGGCCGTGGGCACCCCGCCATCCGAGGTGATCGGAGCCGGCCCGTTCGTGCTCGAACGCCACGAGCCTGGCGTAGCCCTCCACTTCGTCCGCACGCCTGCGCCATGGGAGCGCGACGACGACGGCGCGCTGTTGCCGCGCGTGGGTCGTGTCGAACTCCGGCTCGTGCCGTCCCAGGATGCCGAGATGGTGCAGCTCTCCGCCGGGACGCTCGACATCACCACCGCCGAACTGCGGCCTGAAGACGTGCCCGAGGCCCGCCGCCTCGAGGCCGAGGGCGTGCTGCAGGTGTTCGACCTGGGAGCCGCGCTCACGGCCGACTTCCTCTGGTTCAACCTCGCGCCTGATGCGGCCGCGGCCGACCGCCCCTGGCTGCAGGCGCGCGCACTGCGCGAGGCGATCGCACACGCCGTGGATCGCGAGGCCTTCGTGGACGCGGTCTATCAGGGCAGCGGCCTTCCGGTGTCCGGCCTCATCACATCGGGCAACAAGGCGTGGCATTCGCCAGACGTCGGAACACGCGCCTACGCCCCCGATCGTGCCGTCACCCTGCTCGAGAGCCTCAACCTGCTCGACCGCGACGGTGACGGTGTCCGCGAAGACACCGAGGGCCGGCCGGCTCGTTTTCCGGTGCTGGTCCAGCAGGGTCACACGTCGCGTCAGCGCGCCATGACGGTGTTGCAGGAGATGCTCCGTCCCATCGGGCTGCACCTCGATATCGTCTCGCTCGATGCGCAGGCGATCTTCGGGCGCTGGCAGGCAGGCGACTATGACGCGATCTACCACGCGCTGCCGGCCACAGACACCGACCCGGCCGGTCTCGGCGTGTTCTGGCTCTCGTCGGGGTCGCTGCACATGTGGCATCCCGAGCAGGCCTCGCCAGCCACGCCGTGGGAGGCCGAGATCGACCGGCTGTTCCGCGCGCAGCTCACCACGGTGGATCAGGAGGAACGACGACGGCTGATGGCCGAGGCGCAGCGCATTTTCGACCGCGAGGTGCCCGCGCTCTTCTTCGCGGCCCCCACCGTCCATGTGGCGGTGAGCGGCCGGCTGACGGGCGTCCGCCCCGGACTGCTCGCGCCGCCCGTGTTGTGGAACGCTGCCGAGATCGGAGTACGGTAGGGCGATGCTGCGAGCGGCGGTGCTCCGCCTCCCGTTCCTGGCGATGCTGGTGCTGGTGTCGTTTGTCGGCGCTCATCTGCTGACCGCCACGGCTCCCGGCGACGCGGCCTACGAATCGCGCGCGTTGGGACGAGAGGCGTACGCGGCCGAACGCGCTCGCAGGGGACTCGACCGGTCCGCCGCCGAGCGCCTGCGCGAACGGCTCACGCGCGCGGCACGGCTCGACTTCGGCACCTCGTCCCGGTTCGGCCTGCCGGTGCTGCCGCTCGTGGCCGACCGTGCCGGCAACACCCTCCTTGCAGGTAGCCTGGCGCTTACCTGTGCGCTGGCCCTTGGCCTGCCGGCAGGCGTCGCGTCGGCGCGCCTGCGATCGCGTCACGTCCGCGCCCTGATTGGCGTCGTCTCGCTGGTCATCGTGTCGGTGCCGTCGCTCGTGGCGGCGCTGCTGCTGGTGGTGGCACTCGCACGCACCGACATGCCCGCCCTCGTCGTCGCCGTCATCGCCCTGGCCGTGCCGGCAGCCGCACTCATCGAACGCCTGCAGGCAGCGGCCTTTCGCGACGTCGCTGGCAGTTCGTTCGTGGTGGCGGCCAGGGCGCGCGGCATCCCCGAGCGCCGTGCCGCGTGGCGGCACGCGTGGCCGCTCTCGCTGCCCGCGGTGATTGGCGTGACGTCGCTCATCGCCAGCCAGCTGGTGAGCGGGGCACTCGCCGTTGAACTGGTGACCGGCTGGCCGGGCCTCGGGCGCCTCACCTACGACGCCCTCGTCTTCCGTGACGCCGATCTGGCCGCGGCCTGTGTGGCCGCCGCCGCGGCGCTCGTCGGCCTGGCCGCGATCGTCTCCGACGTCGTCCTGGCGGCGCTCGACCCACGCGTGTCGGCGACATGAAACGGCTCGGCCTCGGCATCCTCGTCGCCGTGGGCCTGCTCGCCCTGCTGGCACCCGTCGTCTCGCCGACCGCGCCGTGGGTGCAGCACCGCTCGCATCCGCTCGCGCCTCCGATGGCCCCGCGTCTGGCCATGGCCGACGACACATGGAGGCCGCACGTCCAGAGGCTGACGCTGCGCGACAGGCTCACGCACACCTACGAGACCGGCGGCGTGCTTCCTCTGGCCTGGTTCACCGACGGTACGGTCGTGCGCAGCGCCGACCCGGCGCATCCGCTCCTGTGGCTCGGGTCGGATGTCCTCGGGCGCGACGTGTGGGCGCGCCTCGTGCACGGCGCCCGCTGGTCGCTCGGCCTCGCCGCGACGGCCGTCGGAGGCGCCACGGCATTGGGCGCGTTGGTCGGTCTCGTGGCGGGATGGCGGAGCGGCATCACGGACCAGGCGCTCATGCGAGCCACCGACATCGCCATCGCCCTCCCTGCGCTGTATGTCGTCCTGCTCTTTCGTGCATCGCTGCCGCTCGTCCTCGAGCCGGGGGCGCTGTTCCTGCTGATGGCCGTGGTGTTGACCCTCGCTGGTTGGCCGTCGGTCGCGCGCGGCGTGCGGGCGGTCGTGGCCGTGGAGCGGCAACGCGACTACGTGCTGGCCTCCCGAGCGATGGGCGCGGGCTCCTGGCACGTGTTGAGACGACACCTGCTGCCGGCGGTCCTCCCGTTCCTCGCGACACAGGCAGTGCTGCTGCTGCCGTCGTTCATCGTCGCCGAGGCGACGCTGTCGTTCATCGGTCTCGGCTTTGCGGAGCCCACGCCATCCTGGGGTACGCTGCTGCGCGATACGTTCAACGTGCCCATGCTTCGCGAGGCCCCGTGGCTGCTGGCTCCTGCCGGCGCCATCGCGCTCGTGACCGTCGCCGCCAACCTCGTGCGGGAAGGACCGCCCTGACATGTTCGACGGAGTGCTGCCGCCCATCGCGACACCGTTCATCGACGACCGGCTCGACCTGGCGGCCTTCGGCGACAACATCGACCGCTGGATGTCTACTCCGCTGCGCGGGGTGCTGGTGCTTGGCACCAACGGCGAGGCGCCGTACGTGGACGAAGACGAAGCGGTCGTCCTGGTGCGCGCGGCTCGGACACGCGTGCCCGCAGGCCGGACCTTGCTTGTCGGCACCGGCCGCGACAGCACCCGTGCGGCCACGGAGGCGAGCGTCCGAGCGGCCGACAACGGCGCCGACGCCGTGCTCGTGCGTCCGCCCACGGCCTACCGCGGCCAGATGTCAGATGCGCTGCTGGAACGTCATTACGCGGCGGTCGCCGACGCATGCCCCGTGCCCGTCCTCCTGTACAACCAGCCGCTGGCCTTCGGCGTGGAGCTGTCGGCGGCGCTCGTGTGTCGGTTGGCTGCGCATCCGAACATCCGAGGGCTCAAGGAGTCGAGCGGCAACGTCGGACTGGTTGGGGAACACGTGGCGGCGCTGCCGGCGAAGGTCCCGGTCCTGACCGGCGTGGCAGGCACGATGTACGCGAGCCTGCTGGTCGGCGCCACCGGTCTCATCGTGGCCGTCGCCAACGTGGTGCCTGAGCTGTGCGTCCGGCTATATGATCGCGTGCGGACCGGGCAGCTCGACGAAGCGTTGCTGTTGCAGCGTGCGCTTGCGCCGCTCGGCCGTGCGGTGACGACCCAGTTCGGCGTCGCCGGATTGAAGGCCGCGATGACGCTGGCCGGTTACGCCGGCACGGCTCCGCGCCGACCGCTGCAGCCGGCGTCGCCAGAGACCATCGCCACGCTGCGGCACCTGATGCGGACCCTCGAGATGCACACCGGCACGCCCGTGCTTGCGGCCGAGACCTGACCCCGGCACGATCACGTGACAGACCTGACCCCACGACCGACGCCTGAGAGACCTGACCCCATGTTGCCAGCCACCGAACGCCTGCTCCTCGGCCCCGGACCCAGCCCCGTGCTGCCGCGCGTCGCCCGCGCCATGGCCGCGCCCTCGCTGAGCCATCTCGACCCGCAGATGCTCGCGATGCTCGACGAGATCCGCGAGCACCTCGGACGGCTCTTCAACGTGGGCAAGGGCGGCCTCGCCTTTGCCGTGTCGGGCACCGGGTCGGCAGGCATGGAGACCGCCGTCGCCAACCTCGTCAAACCAGGCCACAAGGTGGTGTCGGTCGTCACCGGCTACTTCGGCGAACGCCTCGCCGCCACCTGCGAACGCTTCGGTGCCACGGTCACCCGTGTGGACGCGCCCTGGGGACGTGCCGTCGACCCCGCGGCCGTCGAGACCGCCCTGGGGCAGGGCCGCGCCGATGTCGTGACCATCGTGCACGCCGAGACGTCCACCGGCGTGCTCAATCCCGTCGAGGCGGTGGCGGCGCTTGCCAACGCTCATGGAGCGCTCACCCTCGTCGATGCGGTGACCTCGCTCGGCGCCCACCCCATCGACATGGGCCGTTGGGGCGTCGATGCCATCTACAGCTGCAGCCAGAAAGGTGTGGGCGCGCCGTCAGGCATGGCTCCCGTGGCCTTCAGCGCGCGCGCCCGTGAGCAGGCCTCCAGCCACAGCTTCTACTTCGACCTTCGCCTGCTCGAAGACTACTGGCTGCACCGCAAGTACCACCACACCATCTCCGCACCCCTCGTCTATGCGCTCCGCGAAGCGCTGCTGGTCATCGACGAGGAAGGCATGGAGGCGCGCAGTGCCCGCCACGCCGCCACCCACGGCCTGTTTGCCGATGCGCTCGCCGACCTCGGCCTCTCGCTGCTGCCGCCCGAGGGCGAACGCCTCTGGACGTTGAACGCCGTCAGCCTCACCGACGGCATCGACGATGCGAAGGTGCGCACGACGTTGCGCGACCGCTTCGACATCGAGATCGGCGCAGGGCTCGGCCCGCTCGCGGGCAAGGTCTGGCGGGTGGGACTCATGGGCGCCGGGTCGACGGAACTGAACGTCCGGACGCTGCATGCAGCGCTGGCTGCCATCCTGAAGGAGGCCTGAGCGTGCCGGTCTCCCGACTCCGCGGACGGCGCAGCCTGCTTGGCGGCATGCTGGGCGGCGCCGTGGCCCTGCTGGCCGGCGGCATCCCCGCGCCAGCGCTCGCGCAGTCGCCCGCCATGGCTGGCCGCCTGGCCCCGGGCCAGCCCCCCGAGCCGCTGCGCTTCATGACCTTCAACATCCATCACGGCGAGGGAGTTGATGGACGACTCGACCTCGAACGCATCGCCAGGGTCATCACCGATGCACGCGCCGACATCGTCGGGCTGCAGGAAGTGGACCGCGGTGTCGCTCGAACGGCCAGCCGCGACACCCTGAAGGAACTGGCCGACCTCACCGGCTTGCGCTTCGCCTTCGGCAAGAACATCGATCTGCAGGGCGGGGACTACGGCAATGCGCTGCTGTCTCGCTTTCCCATCGTCTCGGAGGGCAACCGCCCGCTCGAGCCGGTGGGCGGGGGCGAGCAGCGAGGCGTGCTGCAGACGGTGCTCGACGTGTTCGGCCGGCGCGTGCTCGTGCTGACCACCCACTTCGATCACCGGCGCGACAGCGCGCAGCGCCCGCGAAGCGCGCAGGAGATGCGCGACATGATCACCCAGTGGGGCGATGGCCCGGTGGTGATGCTTGGAGACTTCAATGACGTGCCCGGCAGCGCCGCGCACGAGACGCTCACCGCCGTGGCGCGGGACGCCTGGG
>JAEZDP010000277.1 GCA_023418055.1 Acidobacteriota bacterium | reverse complement strand
AACGGACGCCGCGGCCGCATCAGCGGCATGGACGCGCGCGGCCAGACCACCGTCATCCACGCCCAGGTGCCGATGTCCGAGATGCTGACCTACGAACAACACCTCACGTCGGCCACGGGCGGTCGCGGCTCGTACCACATGGCGCATTCCCACAACGAGGAAGTGCCGTCTCACCTGCAGGCGAAGATCGTCGCGCAGGCCAAGGTCGAGCACGGCGAGCAGGCCGAGGCGTAGGCACGCGCCGGTCGGCCACGCTCGTCACGGCCATCTGGTAGGATGCCGCGATGCGAGGTGAGTGGTTGTCACGTCTCGCCGGGGCCGGCGCTGCCCTGGCCGTCTGCACCGTCGTGTCCGCCCAGCCCGCCGCACCTGCCGGCGGTGAGGGCCCGCTCCGCTGGTTCAAGGGCAACACACACACCCACACGCTCAACAGCGACGGCGACAGCACGCCCGACGAGGTGGTGCGGTGGTATCGCGAACACGGCTACCACTTCGTCTTCCTCACCGACCACAACTTCATCACCGACGTGTCGGCGCTGCAGGCGCTGCACGGTGCCGACGACCGGTTCCTCGTCATCAAGGGCGAGGAAGTCAGCGCGCGCTTCGAGCAGAAGCCGCTGCACATCAACGGCCTCGACGTCGCGTCGCGCGTGACGCCACGGGACGGCACCAGCGTCGTGGACGTCCTGCAGCAGAACGTGGACGCCATCCGCGAGGTGCAGGGCGTGCCGCACATCAACCACCCGAACTTCCAGTGGGCCATCTCGCCCGAGGAACTCGGCGCCGTCCGCAACAACAAGTTGTTCGAGGTGTTCAACGGGCACCCGATGGTCAACAACCACGGCGGCGGCGACCGTCCGGGCCTCGAGCAGGTGTGGGACATGCTGCTCTCCCAGGGCCTCGAACTCTACGGCCTCGCCACCGACGATGCCCATCACTTCAAGCGGCCGTGGGACGCCACCTCGTCACGGCCAGGCCAGGGGTGGGTGATGGTGCGTGCCGCGAAACTCGAGGCGCGTGCGCTGCTCGAAGCGATGGAGCGCGGCGACTTCTATGCGTCCACCGGCGTGACCCTCAGCGACTACGAGGCCACCGCCGATGCGGTGCGTGTCACCGTGAAGAAGGCCGGCTGGAGCCGCTACCGCGTCGAGTTCATCGGCAGGGGCGGCCAGGTGCTCGAGACGGTGCAGGACAGCCCGGCCGAATATCGTATCCGCGGCACCGAAGGCTACGTGCGCGCGAAGGTCACCGACTCGAACGGCCATGTGGCCTGGACGCAGCCGGTCAGGGTCGGCGCTCCTCAATCCAATCGTTGACGCGACGCTCCAGCACCGACAGCGGCATCGCGCCGCCGCCAAGCACGGTGTCGTGGAAACCGCGGATGTCGAAGCCGTCCCCGAGTTCGGCGCGGGCCCGCTCCCGCAGCTCCAGAATCTTGATCATGCCGACCTTGTATGCGGTCGCCTGTCCCGGCCAGACGATGTAGCGCCGTACCTCCGACCGGATCTGCGCGTCCGCAATCGGCGAGTTCTCCTTGAAGTACGCAACGGCCTGCTCTTCGGTCCACTCCTTGTCGTGCAGGCCGGTATCGACCACGAGACGTATCGCGCGCCACATCTCCGAGGTGAGGCGTCCGAAATCCGAGTACGGGTCTTCGTACCCGCCCATCTCCTTCGCCAGCCGCTCCGCGTACAAGCCCCACCCTTCCGAGTACGCCGTGACGCCTGCCTGCGTCCTGAACTCCGGAAGCCCCTGCAACTCGAGCGCGATCGAGACCTGCATGTGATGTCCGGGATTGCCTTCGTGATACGCAATCGCCTCCATCTGCGGCTTGGGCATGGCGCGCATGCTCGACAGGTGGGCGTAGTACACGCCAGGGCGCGACCCATCGGGGGTGCCAGGGAAGTAGTGCTGCGCGGCGCCGTCCTGCTCGCGGAACGGCTCGACTCGCTTCACGACGAGGTCGGCCTTCGGCAACAGCCCGAAGTACTGCGGCAGACGTTCCTTGATGAAGGCCAGGTAGCCACGCGCCGCCTCCAGGTAGCCCTCGCGGCCCTCGTCGGTGTCGGGAAAGAAGAACTGCGGGTCGGTGCGCATGAAGGTGAAGAACTCCTGCAGCGACCCCTCGAACCCGACGCGCTGCCGGATGGCCTCCATCTCCTGGCGAATCCGCGCCACTTCGTCGAGGCCGATCTGGTGCACCTCGGCCGGCGTCAGCGTCGTCGTCGTCGACGCTGCCAGGCGTTCGGCATAGAACTCGCGGCCGCGAGGCAGGCGCCAGACACCCGTGGCCTCGCCGCCACTCCGGGGCAGTTCTTCTTCACACCAGGCGATGAGCGCGTCCACCGTCGGCTTGAAGCGCGTCGTCAGGGCGGCGCGCGCGGCGTCCTTCAGCGACGCGGCTCGTGCGCCGTCAATCTGTCCGGCCTTCTCGAGCGCCTCGATCTTCGCCACGGCGTCGGCCCAGATGGGCGCCGTGCCGTCGCCCTCGAATGGCGTCCCGGATACGAGGGCGCGCGCCTGCTCGATGACCCCTTCGTACGCGAACGCCGGCGGGCGGACGCCCTCCTCGGCAGCGGCGCGGGCCCGGGCCAGCAACTGGTCGAGGGCCGTCGCCACCGCCCCGATGCGCGCCACATAGGCCTCCATGTCCACGGGATCGTCCACGCGGTGAAAACTCATGAGCACGCTCGGCAGGAAGGCCTGGGGCCCCTGCATCTGCGTGAAGACATACGCGTGCCGCCTGAACGGCTCGGCCCTCTCTGCCTCTTCGAGCTGGTAGACCCAGATGTCGTAGGAGGTCTTCGCCTCTGGCGTCAACAGGTCGTACTGGAACTCCCGCCGCAGTTGCTCGACGCTGCGGCGCCGCCAGGCCAACTCCTCGTCGGCGGCCGCTTCGCTCATGTCGTCGATGGCGGCGTAGTTGTCCTTGCGGCCAAGGAACGTCGTGGTGATGGGGCTCCTCTGGAGCAGTTCCTGGTGCCGCGCCTCGAACCATTCGTTCAGACGGGTGGTCTCGGCCGCGACGGCCTCGGCCGACAGCGCATCCGCGGGACGCTCCTGCGAGCAGGCGGTGAGGACGACGAACGACGCGAGGGCCAGTGCAGGCAGGACACGGGCAGGCAGGACACGGGGCATCGATACTCCTGACGGAATCCGGGTGAGCGATGATAGCCCACTAGCCTGCCGCGGTCCCGAACACCTGCACCGTGATGCGCTCGCGCTCACTGGCCCGAAGTGCACCCACGTCGGCCAGCACGCGTATCGAGAGGAAGCCCCACACGGCCCAGCGCTCGCTGACCAGAAGGCCGACGAAACCGCCGACAACCAGCGCCACCAGCAGCACCGCCGTGCGGCTCCACTGCCAGGCAGCCACACCTTGAAGCCAGCGCAGAGAGTGCGTGGGCGCAATGAGCGTGTCGTAGGCCGCAGCGCAGGCCAGACCGATGGCCAGCAGGCGCAGGCGGTCGAGCAGCTGCGGCAGATCGGCCGTCGGAAACGTCTCGTTCAGGACGCCTATCAGCAGGATGCCGCCGCCGATCACACCGAGCGTCACGTTGAAGCCCCCGACGAGCAGACCGAGCAGGCGCCCCACCTCGCCAAGCTGCCGCCGTTCGCCGTCAGCTCCGCACCGGCGCGCCTGGCGCCATCGATAGGCGACACGCGCGCCCACGACCAGGGTCGCCAGCATGGTCTCGGCCCAGAACAGCGTCGCGGCGATCCACAGCGGCTCGCCGGCCAGCAGTGACAGTGAGGGCACCGCTCCGGTGGCGAGCGTCCAGAGGGTCTGTCCGCCGCGGAGTCGGAGGAACTGCGAGAGGGCGCTCGCCACGGGCATGCGTTGAGAAGAACGGATCGCCGCGGCGGCACGAACGCACGGCTGGGGGCGTGGCGCACGAAAAAGGGGAGCAACGGGCGGTTGCCCCTCGCTCCCCTGATGGTCCCGACATGTGACCAGACGGTCACGCATCGGCGGGCCGATGCACCCAGCCCCTGTTCCCTACACAGCGCCTATTCGGCGTCGGACTTCTTCGCCGACTTGCGCGCGCGCTTCGGCTTGTCCTCGTCGGCGCTCGCGCCCTCGTCCTGCAGCTTCTTGACCGCGGCGCGGGCACGCCCGCGCAGCGACTTCGGAGCCTCGGCGCCGGCCGCCTCGTCGCCGGTGCCGGCGTTGGGATCGAACTCGCTGCCGATGAGTTCGACCTGCGCCACTTCCGCGGCATCGCCGCGGCGATGGCCCAGGCGCAGCAGCCGCGTGTAGCCGCCGGGCCGGGCACTGTAGCGCGGGGCAATCGCGTCGAACAGCTTGGCCACGACCTTCTGATCCGAGAGGTCCTGCGACACCAGCCGCTCGGCGTTCATCCGGCGGATCCGGCGCTCCTCGGCTTCGCCGTTGTCGGCCAGGCTGCGCTTGGCAATCGAGATCAGGCGCTCGACGTAGGGTCGCAGCTCCTTGGCCTTCGGGACCGTCGTCTCGATCTTCTCGTGGCGCAGCAGCGCCTGGGCCTGGTTGCGCAGCAGCGCGATGCGGTGCTCGGTCACGCGTCCGAGCTTGCGATGGGCGACTCGATGTCTCATGACACTTAATCCTGTCGGGCGGGCTGGTCCACGCTCATGCCGAGGCTGAGCCCCATGCTCGACAGAATCTCCTTGATCTCGTTCAGCGACTTGCGTCCGAAGTTCTTGGTCTTCAGCAGGTCGTTCTCAGTCTTGGCCACCAGCTCGCGAATGGATCGGATGCTGGCGTTCTTCAGGCAGTTGTAGGAGCGCACCGACAGCTCGAGTTCCTCGATGCTCTTGTCGAGGTGCTCGTTGCTCTCTTCGGTGAGCGTCGCCGGCGTCTCGTTGCCCGTCACCACCGCGTCATCGTCGTCGTCGTCGCCGCCGAAGATGAAGAGATGGTCGCGCAACAGGTGCGCGGCCAGTTCAATCGCCTGCGTCGGCGACACCGAGCCGGTGGTCGTGACCTCGAGCGTCAGCTTGTCGTAGTCGGTGTTCTGGCCGACACGTGCCGACTCGACGAGGTAGTTGACCTTCTTGATGGGCGAGTGCACCGAGTCGACGGGAATCCAGCCGATGCCGAGATCCTCGTCGAAGTTGCGATCGGCGGCGACGTAGCCGCGGCCGTTCTTGAGGCGCAGCTCCATCTGCAGCTTGCCGCCGGCCGACACGGTGGCGATGTGCGCCTCCGGGTCGAGCACTTCGACATCCTGGTCCACTTCGATGTCGCGAGCCAGCACCGCTCCCGGCTTGTCGACGCGGACATACAGCATCTTGGTCTCGTCGCCGTGCAGCTTGAAGGGCACCTGCTTGAGATTCAGGATGATGTCGGTGGCGTCTTCGACCACGCCCTCCACGGGCGAGAACTCGTGCTGCACCCCCTCGATCTTCACGGCGGTGATGGCCGCGCCCTCGATCGACGACAGCAGCACGCGACGCATCGCGTTGCCGATGGTGGTACCCCACCCGCGCTCGAACGGCTGCGCGGAAAATCGTCCGAACCGATCGGTCAACGAGGCGGCGTCGACGTCGAGACGCTTCGGGCGCTGGAACCCCTTCCACAGCATCGATGTAGTCCTTTCCAAACTGTTGCTGACCACGCACGGGACACACCCGTACGCCCTGTCTCCATCAGCGCGTGTGACGACCGGCTGGCCGCCCCCACCGCGTACGGCCTGCTACTTCGAGTAGAGCTCGACGATGAGCTGCTCCTGCACGGGCAGGTTGATCTGGTCGCGCGTGGGCAGCGTCAGCACCTTGCCTGTCACGCCGGCCGCATCCATCGACAGCCACGACGGCACGCCACGGCCCTTCACTTCCTCGAGGGCGTGCAGGATGGCCGGGTTCTTCTGGCTGCTCTGCCGCACGCTGATGGCGTCACCCGCCCGCAGCTGGTACGAGGGGATGTCCACCTTCTTCCCGTTGATGAGGAAGTGGCCATGGCGCACGAGCTGCCGCGCCTGGGCCCGCGACGTCGCGAAGCCGAGCCGGTAGATCGCGTTGTCGAGGCGCCGCTCGAGCAGCTGCAGCAGGGTCTCGCCCGTGATGCCACGCTGCCGGTCGGCCGTCTCGAAGTAGCGCCGGAACTGGTTCTCGAGCACGCCGTAGATGCGCTTGACCTTCTGCTTCTCGCGCAACTGCAGCCCATAGCCCACCAGCTTGGCGCGGCGAGCCTTGGTGTGCATCCCGGGGGGCATGTTGCGCTTCTCGATCGCGCACTTCTCGGTGTAGCACCGCTCGCCCTTCAGGAACAGCTTCATGCCCTCGCGCCGGCACAGGCGGCAGACGGGTCCGATGTATCGAGCCATGTGACGTGTATGTCCTTCTCTAACCTGATGCACGCACAGGAGGTCGTCCTCCTGCGCAACTCTCCGCGCGCTAGACGCGGCGACGCTTGGGTGGCCGGCACCCGTTGTGCGGAATCGGCGTGACGTCGCGAATGGTCTTCACGTCGAGCCCGACGTTCGACAGCGCCCGCACGGCCGACTCACGCCCGGCCCCCGGACCCTTCACGCGCACCTCGACCGACCGCATCCCGAAGGTCTTGGCCGTGTTGGCCGCGCTCATCGCCGCCTGGGTGGCCGCAAAGGGCGTGCCCTTGCGTGACCCCTTGAACCCGATGGCCCCGGCACTCGCCCACGACACCACGTTGCCGTCGACGTCGGTGATCGTGATCAGCGTGTTGTTGAAGGACGCCTGCACGTGCGCGATGCCCGAGTGGACGACGCGCTTCTCGCCGCGCTTCTTGTAGACCTTCTTGCGCGCGCCGGCCTTCTTGCCTGCAGCCTTCTTCGGTACGCCTGCCGACGAGTCTTCGATTGGATCTGCCATGGGTTATACCGTCTTCTTCTTCGCAATGGCGCCCTTGCGCGGGCCCTTGCGGGTGCGGGCGTTGGTCTTGGTCCGCTGGCCGCGCACCGGCAGACTCCGGCGGTGGCGCAGGCCGCGGTAGCAGCCGATCTCCATCAGTCGCTTGATGTTGAGCGAGATCTCCTTGCGGAGATCGCCCTCCACCCCTCCGACGTCCTCAATCACCTTGCTGATCGCCCGGACGTCCTCTTCGCTGAGGTCCTTCACGCGCGTGTCAGCGCTCACGCCGGACATGGCGATGATGTCGGACGACCGCTTGCGCCCGATGCCGAAGATGTAGGTGAGCCCGACCTCGATGCGCTTGGTCCGCGGAAGATCTACGCCTGCAATACGTGCCATGTGTTTACCTTAGCCCTGACGCTGCTTGTGCTTCTGGTTCTCGCAAATCACCCGGACCACCCCACGGCGACGGACGATCTTGCACTTCACACAGATGCGCTTCACCGATGCTCTGACCTTCATGACCCGTTCCCCGGCGGCGCGTGCCGCCTATGTCTTCTCTTCAATCCGCCCGCGGGTGACATCCACCGGCGAGACCCGCACCAGCACCCGGTCACCCACCAGAATCCGGACGAAGTTCTTCCGGATGCCTTCCCGCAGGTGGGCCGTCACCACATGCCCCGAGTCGAGCAGCACCCGGTACAGCGCCTGCGGCAACTGCGCCTGCACGGTGCCGGCCAGACGCCGGTCGTGCCCCTCGTGTTCGTCCATCCCTCGTCAGCTGGCCGCCGTCCCCGCCGCCGCCGGACGCATCGTCAGCACCTCGGCCCCCGCGGC
>JAEZDP010000234.1 GCA_023418055.1 Acidobacteriota bacterium | reverse complement strand
TGGTGCCCGCGACGCCGTCCGACAGCGACGAAGCCGTGCCGCAGCTGCCCTTCTCGAGTTACTACGGCATCCTCGCGCGCTCACCGGCCAGGCGCAGCCCGCTCATCGAGGAGTCGCTGTTTGCGGGCAGAGACCTGCCCGAAGGCACCGAGCACGACGACTCCCCCGGCCTCTCGGCCAGCGCTGTGCGTGCGACACGCCGCGCGCGTCCAGCCAAGGGGAAGACGCCACGCCGCTCATGAGCCGTGACGCTTCGGCGGCCGGCGGCACGGAAGACGTCCTGCACGCAGCCGCGTGGACGGAAGTCCTCGAGCGCTTCGCCCGCGGCACGGGGCTGACCGTGGCCCTGCACGCCCGCGACGGCGTGCGACGTGTCGGTCCGTACGCGACCTCGCCGCTGGGCCTGTACCTCGTCGGGCGTGGCGCGATCGACGGGCAGGAGTCGCGAGACCTGTCACCGCTCATCGAGCGCGCCCTGCAGGGCTCCGTCGTGGTCCATGGCCATACGCTCGACGCCCTCGCCGTCATCGTCGTCCCCGTTCGGGTGACAGACAGCGTGGAGGGCGTGGTGCTTGCCGGCTGGGTGCATGATCAGTTCCCGGACCCGCTGTCCACCGACCGCCTCGCCAGGCGTCTCGGGGTGCCCTACCCCGACCTGTGGCACGTCGTGCGGCAGCAGTCCCCTGTCGGGCGCGACAAGATGGTGGTGTACGGCGAGCTGCTCCACAGCCTCGTCGAGGCGGTGGCCCGCGAGCGTACCGAGACGCTGCGCGAGCGCGCACACGCGGAGCAGCTCCGCGCGCTGAACACCTCGGCCCGACACATGGCGGCGGCCGACGACGAACCAGCGATCTTCGATGCCGTGGTCGCCGCTGCGCACAGGCTCGTGCCGGCAGACACCGTCCGCGTGGTGCTCGACGACGGGGTCCGGGCGCCGGCCGGCAGCCTCCACGTGCCCGTGCGCCTGCCGGACGGGGCCACGCTGGCCACGATTGAGGTCGAGGGGCTGCAGGCGCCAGTGACCACCCTGGTGCAGGGGCACCTCGATGCGCTCGCGGCGCAGGCCGCCATCGCCTTACTGAAGGTGCGCCGGTTCGACGTGGCCACGAGCCGACAGGAGGCCCTCGCGCGCAACAACAAGGCGAAGGACGAATTCCTGTCGGTGCTCTCGCACGAGCTGCGGACGCCACTGACGCCCATCCTCGGCTGGGCCGCCATGTTGCGCCGCGGCCTGCTGCAGGGCGACACGCGGGCGATGGCCAGCGCCGTGGACGCCATCGAACGGAATGCGCGCCAGCAACTGCAGCTCGTCGACGAGATGCTCGACCTGTCGCGGCTCCTGAACAACAAGGTGCAGCTCGAGCCGGAGCCCGTGCGTCCGCTCGACGTGCTGGCCAGCGCGGTCGCCGCCGCGCAAGGCGGCCTCGCGGGGCGTCGGCTGCACATCGACATGGACGTGGGGCACGCGCTGCCGTCCGTGCTGGCCGACCCGCGTCGGCTCCAGCAGGTGCTCGGCAACCTCATCGCCAACGCGATCAAGTTCACGCCCGATGACGGACGGGTGACCGTCGGGGCGCGCGCCACGGCCGACGGCGTGGAATTCAGCGTCCGCGACACGGGCATCGGCTTGGGGCCCGATGAACTGTCGGTGATCTTCGATCGCTTTCACCAGGCCGACTCGTCGAGCACGCGGGAGCACGGCGGTCTCGGCATCGGCTTGTCCGTGGTGAAGGGGTTGGTCGAACTCCATGGCGGCCGGGCATGGGCCTCGTCGCCGGGTCCGGGGCGCGGCGCGACGTTCGTCGTCCGCTTTCCTGCCGTGCATGGGCAGAGCGCTCGCGAGACGTCCGGGCGACCAGCGGCAGGCGTCTCCGCGGCAGGGGCCGACGCCGCGGAGACCGGCGGCACTGCGGCGGACGTCGCCAGTGCCGTCCCGCGTCAGGACGCCGCGCGTGACTCTCCGCCCGCACATCAGGCAGAGGCCCCTCGCAGACCGGGCGGGGGGCTGCGGCTGCTCATCGTGGACGACTGCGACGACAGCCTCGACATGTTGCGCTTCATGCTCGAAGCCGAAGGCTACGAAGTGACCACCGCGTCGTCGGTGGCCGTGGCCCTGGAGCGCGCGCAGGCGCAGCCGCCGCACGCCATCGTGTCCGACATCGGCATGCCCCTGCACGACGGGTACGAACTCGTGCGGCGCGTCCGCGAGATGCCGGCGTTCGCGCAGACACCCGTCGTCGCGCTGACCGGTTACGCCTCGCACGTCGAACGTGAGACCGCCGTCGAGGCCGGCTTCACGGCCCACATCGCCAAGCCGGTCGATCCCGACGCCCTCATCGCCCTGCTGCGTACGCTGGTTGGCGCCGCGTCGAAGCCGGGCGCCGCAGGCTGAACCGTCGGCCGAACAGGCCGCAGCCCTCAGCGGCTGGCATTCTGCTCCGCGAACCGGCGCTCGGCGTTCACCTTGGCGCGTTCGAGCGTGCCCGGCACGGCGGCGCGGGCGCGCGACCTCACCACGCCGCGCTTGATGACGCCGAAGAAACCGCCGATGGCATCCACGCGCGAGCGGTTGGCGTAGACGAGGTACATCTGCTCGTCGCTCGCCGGGTCGTGCAGGATCGCCGTAAGACCGAGTGAGGCTTCGTAGAGCTGCGATCCGTAGATCTGCCGCGAGGCGGCCACGTATGCCGCGGGCGAGGCGGTGGCCGGCAACCGCGCGAGCACCATGTGGGTGATGCTCGTCACGGTGCGCGGACCCACCTTCTCCTTCGACCAGTAGATCACGTTACGGATGTCGGTGCCCGCTGCCCGGCGCGGGTACTGCATGACGTAGTCACGCAAGGTCGGGTACGCGTCGAGCAGCGGTGGCGGCGAGGTCACCAGCGCGCGGAACTCGTCGGCCACCGACAGCGCGCGGCCCTCGTGCGCGTAGGTCATCAGCGCGGCGTCGCCTTCGCGCCGGTAGTCGCGCACGAGATTGGCGAGTTCGACCTTGAACTGCCGCGTGGCGCGGGCATGCCCCTCGGCGGTGCCCCAGGTGACGCCGGCCCGTACCCGGCCTATCGCGTCGGCCGACAGGTTCACGTCGCAGTTCGACGGCGCGCAGGTGCGCAAGCGCTGCAGGTCGTCGCGATCGAGCGTCAGGCCCTCGAGGTCGGCCGGCGACGGCGTCTCACCGAACACGCCAATCTGCAGCACGGCCTCGTGCCGCTTGAAGCGGACGATGTCGAGCAGGCGCTCGACGTAGAACCTCGGGGGGACCGCGATGTGCACGGCGCCCACCGCCGAGACCTCGCGGTCGTCGTGCACCTCGAGGGCGCGCGCGACGGGCGTGCCCCTGGCGATGGTGGCCACCTCGCTACGCGAAAAGCCGTAGCGCTCGGCCAGCACCTTCTCGACCTCGGGCGGCACCTGCTGTGCCCCGGGCCAGGCGGCACACAACGCCACCAGGACGACGCAGGCTGTCGCGAGACGTCCCATGCGCCGGCGGGCCGAGGCGGAAGGCTCGCACGAGGAGGCCTCGGGGGGGAGAGATGCCGGCATCTCCCTGCATCATACGTCCGACACGCAGCCCGCCTATCATCAAGGGATGCGACTGCGTGTCCTCCTGTTCATCACGTGCCTGGCCTCCACCTCGTCGGTCGGCGCCGCGACCTCCATTCGCATCATGCCGCCCGATGGCGGGGTGCTGGCAGCCGGCCAGCGGCTGGATATCCGCGTGGAGGCGACGGGCGACGGTCAGACGGCGCCGACGGGTCTGCGCGTGTGGGTCAACGACGAGGACGTGACCGGCCGCAACGACCCGCAGGCCAACGTCGGCGCGCCGGCCAACTCGGCGAACTTCGTCTGGCGCGCCTACCAGCACGAGACGCCAGGCGCGCTCGTGATTCGGGCGGCCACGGCCGACGGCACGAGCGCGGAGGTGCACCTGCGCGTCGAGGCGTGGCAGGGCGCCGCCACGAGCGCCGCGCCCCGCGCTCGCAATGTCATCCTGCTGCTCGGTGACGGGATGGGCGCCGCGCACCGCACGGCCGCGCGCATCGTCTCGCGAGGGCTTCACAACGGCAAGGCCGCCGGACGGCTGGCCATGGACACGCTGGACGTGACCGGCATGGTCATGACGAGTGCGCTCAATGCCGTCATCACGGACTCCTCGCCGGGCATGTCGTCGTACGTCACCGGACAGAAGCACAACAACAACCAGGAGGGGGTGTTTCCCGACAACACCCCTGACGCCTTCGACAACCCGCGCATCGAGTACTTCGGCGAGATGCTGCGGCGGGTGCGCGGCCCCGGCTTCAACGTGGGCATCGTCACGACCGCCGACGTGACCGATTCCACGCCGGCAGCCAATGCCGTCCACACGGCGAGCCGCTTCTCGGGGGCCGGCATTGCCGCGCAGTTCTTCGACGAGCGGACGACCAACGGCGTCACGGTGTTGATGGGCGGCGGCGCCAATCACTTCATGCCGGTGGCGCAGGGCGGCACGCGCCAGGACGACCGCCAGCTGCTGCCCGCCTATGAAGCCGCCGGGTACACGGTGGTGCGGACGGGAGCGGACGTGAGCCGCCTCCTGGCCGCCGACACGGCGCCGGGGTCGCTGCTCGGGCTGTTCCATCCCTCGCACCTGCCGGTGGCCTTCGACAAGGTGGGCGCCGGACGCTACAGCCAGGAACTGATGCTCGACCGCAACGCGGCCTACCGTGACACTCCCATGCTCGAGGACCTCACGCGCCTCGCGCTGAAGTCCCTCGACGCCCATTCGCCCGACGGGTTCTATCTGATGGTCGAGGGTGCGTCCGTGGACAAGCGGGCACACGCCGCCGATGCCGAACGCACCATCTGGGACACGATCGAGTTCGACCGCGCGGTGGCCGTTGCGCTCGAGTTCGCGCGCGCGACCAACAACGACGACAACCCCGACAACGACACGCTGGTCATCGTCACGGCCGACCACGAGTGCGGCGGGCTCGCCATCGTCGGTGTCGGCAACGAACGGTACGCGCCGTCGCGGCTCGGCCGTGCCGTGCGCGACTACGCGGGGGTCTTCCGCTTCCTGCCCGAGCAGGAATTGCCCTTCACGCCCAACTATGTGGTGGATGCGCAGGGCTACCCGGTGGACCCGAACCCGTCACGCAAGCTGCTGCTGGGCTGGGCCGCCGCGCCCGATCGCTTCGAGAACTGGACGGCGCACCCCGTACAGACCGAGGCGGCCGTGCTGCTCAAGCGCGACGATGGCACGCTCGTGGCCGTGGCCAATCCCGCGCGACAGCCCGAGCAGGGGGTGGAAGGGTTCCTCGTACAGGGCGTCATCGAGAACGGCGAGACACCGTGTCCCGATCCGGCGGGCTGCCCTGCCGATACGGCGTCGGCTGGACACACCTTCGCCGGCCACACCGCCACGGACGTCCCGTTGTCGGCGACGGGGCCGGGCGCCTGGCAGTTCACCGGGCTGTACGAGAACACGGACGTGCTGCTGAAGCTGCTGCGCGCCGCGACGGGCACGTATGGGCGAGGGGGAATGTAGGAGGGGCACATGCGGCATGAGGCATGCGCGAGCGCCACGCCTCACGCCGCAGTTCCGAGTGGACCGTAGACCGTAGACCGTGGA
>JAEZDP010000210.1 GCA_023418055.1 Acidobacteriota bacterium | reverse complement strand
CGGTCGTCAACACGGTGACGATGCCCCAGAGTGGCAGGATGGTGTGACGAAAGGCCATGAGTCTCCTCGGGAACCTGCAGCAAACAGGTCCGAGGCTACGGGGCCTCCGTGAAGCGTGCGCTACGGGATCGTTTCGGGCCGGTTAACTTGTGCCGCGCTGCGCCGCGGCGGCAAACTGCGAGGCCCAGCGTCGCGCCGGTGTCGCCAGCCAGAGCCTGTCGAAACCGAAGGCCGCGCGCCACAGCCACGGCGACGGCGAGGCGACGAGCCAGGGCAGCGGCCCGCCGATCACGTCCACGTAGTCGAGCCGGGGCTCGGCAAACCCGGCCGCCCGCAGCTCTGCGGCGATGACGTAGGGGTCGAGGGCCTCTTCCTCGTCGGTGTGGACGGCGCTCCACCAGCGCAGCAGCGGCCCCAGCGTGCGGCGGAGCACACCACGGGCGCTCGGGTCGCGCACATAGATCCACCCACCAGGGGCGAGCCAGTCGTGGGCCTGGCGCAGGATGGCCCGCCGTTCGGCCACCGACAGGTGATGGAACACCCCGAAGGCGATCACCAGATCCACAGACCCCGGCGCGACGACGTTGTCGATGCCGGCAGCGCAGCGAAACTCGACGTTGCGCACGCCTGCCTCCGCCGCCCGGCGCGTGGCCACCTCGATGGCCACCGGCGAGAGGTCCACCGCCACGATGTGGGCCACGTGAGGCGCCAGCAGCCGCTCGTAGTCGCCGAGCCCGCAGCCTATCGAGAGGATCCGCGTCGTCGTGCCGAGCGGCACCGCACGGCGCAGTGCCGCCAGGTTCCATGCCACCAGATGCTGAAAGCCCACGCGCTCGAAGAAGCCCGTTTCCACGGCCTGCGTATAGAATGCGTCGTGGTGGGCACGTTCGCTGGCGTGAAGAGACGACAAATCCTCTGGCATCGGCTTCCGGCGGCCAGTATAGACGACGAGATCCGTGGCAGACGACGCCGTGAGCCCCGCTAGCGCGCCCGAACTCTCCATCGTCATTCCCTGCCTGAACGAGGCTGAAACGCTGGCGACCTGCCTCGACAAGTGTCAGCGGGCGCTCGCCTCCTCAGGCATCGACGGCGAAGTGATTGTTGCCGACAACGGCAGCGAAGATGGGTCGGTGGCCATCGCCGAGCGGTACGGCGCGCGTGTCGTCCATGTGGCGCACAAGGGCTACGGCCACGCGTTGATGGCCGGCATCGACGCCGCGCGCGGCCGGTTCGTCGTCATGGGCGATGCCGACGACAGCTACGACTTCCTCGAGGTCCCGCGGTTCGTGGAGCGCCTGCGTGAGGGTTACGACCTCGTGCAGGGCTGCCGCCTGCCCGCAGGGGGCGGCACGGTGATGCCCGGCGCGATGCCGTTCCTGCACCGCTGGTGGGGCAACCCCATGTTCTCGTTCCTGGCGAAGTGGTGGTTCCGGGCGCCGGTCAACGACGTCTACTGCGGGATGCGTGGGTTCACCAAGGCGTTCTATCGTCGGCTGGACCAGCGGTGCGTGGGCATGGAGTTCGCCACCGAGATGATCATCCGGTCGAGTCTGTATGGCGGGCGCATCGCCGAACTGCCGATCACGCTGCACCCCGATGGCCGCCGCCTGCGCCGCCCGCACCTGCGCTCGTTCAGGGACGGATGGCGCACGCTGCGGCTGTTTCTCACGGTGAGTCCGCGCTGGCTGTTCGTGGTGCCAGGTGTGGTCTTGTTCGCCCTGGGCTTCGTGGTGATGCTGGCCGCCCTCTTCGGCCTGGGATGGCCGGACACCCCTCCGGGCACGCGCACCGTCGTCCACGCCAGCCTGGCGATGCTCGTCGGATACCAGGCTCTCGTGTTCGGCGTGTTCGCGAAGGTCTTCGCCATCGTCGAAGGCCTGTTGCCGGACGACCCGAAGTTCTCGCGGCTCTTCCGCATCCTGAACCTCGAACGCGGGCTCGTGCTCGGCGGCCTGGTCGCCGCGGCAGGGATCGTGGTGCTGCTGGTTCCCGAGCGCCTGCCCGGCGCCGCCCCGGACGCCGCCTTCCGCTGGAGCGTCGCCGGCGCCACCATGGCGGCCCTCGGCTCGCAGTCGGTGCTCGCGAGCTTCCTCATCAGCCTGCTCGGCATGACGCGGCGGCCCGTCTTTCCCGTACGGTAGGCCTCCGTTTCTTTCCTCCTTCCTACCCTCCTTCGTTCCTACCCTCCTTCGTTCCTTCGTTCCTTCGTTCCTCTGTTCCTTTGTTCCTTCGTTCCTCCTTCACCGCGGCAGTGAGATCGTGAACTGCGCGCCGCCTTCTGGACGGTTCGCAACGGCGACCGAGCCGCCGTGCAACTCGACGAGGTGGCGGACGATGGAGAGGCCGAGGCCGGTGCCGCCCGACTCGCGCGAGCGCGCCTTGTCCACGCGGTAGAAGCGCTCGAAGACCCGAGACAACTCCGACTCGGGGATGCCGTGGCCGGTGTCGGCAACGGTCAGGCGCACCCACGCGCCTTCGGCCCTGGCGCCGAGCAGGATATGGCTGTCTTCAGGCGTGTAGGCCGAGGCGTTCTCGACGAGATTGCGCAGCACGTCGTGCAGCTTGGCCGGATCGCAGCGCACCACGCTGGCGTCCGGCGCGACGGCAATCGCGACGTGCTGACGGCGCTGCTCGATGCCCGGCTGCAGGTCGGCCACGACGCCGCTGAACAGCCCCTCGATCGAGCACTCGGCGAGTTCGAGGGCTTCCTGGCCGGCATCGAGGCGGGCGAGGCGCAGGAGATCCTTCACGAGGCGTTCCATGCGCGCGGAATGCCGCGCGATGATCTCGAGGAACTTCTGTGTGTCGGCGGTCTCGCCGGGGTCGTCGAGCAGCGCTTCGACGTAGCCGCGAATGGCGGTGAGCGGCGTGCGCAGTTCGTGCGAGACGTTGGCGACGAAGTCGCGGCGGATGCGGTCGGCCCGGCGCAGGTCGGTGATGTCGTGCAGCACCAGCACCGCACCCCGGCTGGCCGGCGTGATGGCTGGTGAGCAACGTGCGACGAAGGTCTGGCCCGGATCGCGGCCCAGGGCGAGTTCGAGCCCGCCGGGCGTCTCGCCTGACAGCGCCTGCGAAATCTGCTGGGCGATGTCGGGATGCCGAATGAGTTCGACATAGCGGCGGCCGATGGGCGACACCTCGAGGCGCAGCAGTCGTCGTGCTGCGTCGTTGGCAATCTGCACCTGGCCCTGCTCGTTGACCACGAGCACGCCTTCAACCATGCCCCCGAGCACCGCCTCGAGCCGCGCCCTGTCGCGCGCCAGTTCACCCAGGCGCACGTCGAGGGCATCGCCGGCGGCGTTGACGGCCCGCGCGACGCGGCCGAGCGCGTCGCCCCGGTTCTCGGGCAGACGATGGCGGGCGTCGGATGCGGGCAGTGCTTTCACGGCGGCGACCAGGTCGCCCACGCGGTCGTCCACCACGGTGGCTGCCATCCACGACGCCGCGAGCGACGAGGAGAGGGCGGCGACGATCGCCACTCCGGCGATACGCCAGACGACACCAGCCGTCCACGTCACGCCCTCCGGGTGGGCCCAGGCCACCGCCAGGGCGATGAGCGGCATGAAGAGCGCCGCCTGCAGCAGGGTGAGCAGGCCGAAGGTCTGGATGCGCACGGGCCGTCCGCCTGACATCACCCGAGCTTGTAGCCGAACTGCTTGACGGTTTCGATGGCGTCGGCGAGCACGGGCAGCTTCTCCCGCAGCCGACGGACGTGGACGTCCACCGTCCGCGAGCCGCCGGTGTACTGGTAGCCCCACACGTCGGTCAACATCAGGTCACGCGACAGCACCCGCCCGCGGTGCTCGAGGAAGTAGCGCAGCAGCAGGAACTCCTTGGCGGTCAGCCGCACCTGGACGCCCGCGTCGGTGACGATGTGGCGCTCGAGGTCCATGCGGATGGGCCCGAAGACCAGGGGCGCCGGGCCCGTGCCGCCGGCGCGTGTGCGTGCAGAGCGCCGCAACAGCGCGTTGACCCGCGCCACCACCTCCTTCGCGCTGAAGGGCTTGGTGATGTAGTCGTCCGCACCGAGTTCGAGACCGACGATGCGGTCGGTTTCTTCGGCGCGTGCGGTCACCATGAAGACGGGCAGATCGCTGGTGGTGTCATCCGCGCGAAGGTGCCGGCAGATCTCGAGCCCGTCCATCCCCGGCAACATGCGGTCGAGAATCACGAGGTCCGGCCGATGGACGCGCACCCTCGGCAGCGCCTCGGCGCCGTGGCCGATGACATGCACGTCGTAGTCGGCACGCTCGAGGTAGTGCCGCAGCAGGTCGGCAATGTCGGGGTCGTCCTCGACGACGAGGATATGGGGTTTCACAGGGAGACAGTGTAGTCGGGACTACAGCAGTCCACAGTCCACGGTCCACAGTCCACAGTCTGCGGTCTACTGTCCACAGTCTGCAGTCCACTGCCTTGCCGCGCCGCCGCCTCCGGCGAAGGCGGGTCTACGGTCTTGCCGCGCCGAAGCCCCGGCGAAGGCATCAAGCATCAAGCATGAAGCATGAGGCATGAGGCATGAGGCATTACGCATCAGTTGAGCCCACCATCTCCCCTTCCACCCACACCTCGGGCGCGACGGCATACGCCTGGCGGAGGTCCTCGTCGGACGTGTAGGGGCGCCGGTCGAGCCGACGGGCGGGGACACGGAACGGCACGCGTGCCCCGGCGAAGGGGTCGGGGGACACGGTCAGCACGTCGCCGGCCATCCGGACGCGATAGTGGTCGGCGTCGAAGGTGTCCGTCCAGCCGTGGCACGCGATGAGCGAGAGGAGGTCGGCGATGCTCACCCACGCGTATGCCTGCATGAACGTCGCGAGGGAGGCGCCGGGAAGTTCGTCCTGACATCGCTGGAAGAGGGTGTCGCGCGCGCGTGACATCTGCGTGAAGAACGGTGCCCAGGACGGGTCGCCGTCGTAGCGCCGGTAGATGGTGAGCGCGTGCTGGGCGACGAGCGCCGCTTCGTACGGCGTGTCGCGCAGCGTGTCCAGCGCCCGCGGCCACACGGCCTGGCGCACCGCGTCGGGCATGCCGACGAAGTGGTAGGGCGCCTGCGTGTCCGGGTTGACGCGCGGCGCGGCGTCCTCGGGAACCCAGCCGACGGCGTGCTGCCGCGTCGCGGCGATGATCCGGTCACGTTGAGGATGGGCAGGGAGCCCGTCGGCCTGCCAGTGGTCGAGGCAGACCGCCGCGAGGGCCGCGTGGTCGGCCTGCGTGATGAGGACGAGCTGATCTGGTTCAGGACGGACGATCATTCGTAACGCCTAACGCCTAACGCCTAACGCCTAACGCAGTAGCC
>JAEZDP010000206.1 GCA_023418055.1 Acidobacteriota bacterium | reverse complement strand
CCGTGATCGCTCAGGATGACGAACGACAGGCCCGCTCGTGCCGCGGCGTCGGCGACTTCCGCAGGCGTTCCGCTTCCATCCGACCGGGTGGTGTGGATGTGCACGGCGCCTGTCCAGAGGCCCGTCGTCGCCTCGGCGTCGAGCGCCTGCGGCGCGGCCGGCACGAGCACCCGGCTGACGAGGACCAGCGCGCACACCGGCAGCAAGCCCCATCCGTACCGGCGCACGCGCGACATGTCCGGTGATTGTATTCTCCCCGCCGTCCTGCAACTCTTGTCGCATGCCCCTCGACGAATACCGCCGAAAGCGCAACTTCACGTCCACACCCGAGCCCAAGGGCGACGATACGGTGGCCAAGTCACGCAGGGGAGCAGCAGGCGGCTACTTCTGCGTGCAGAAGCACCTCGCCACCGCCCTGCACTACGACTTCCGCATCGAACACGACGGCGTGCTCCTGTCGTGGGCGGTGCCGAAGGGGCCGTCGCTCGACCCGGCGGTGAAGCGCCTCGCGATGCAGACGGAAGACCATCCCCTCGAATACGGCGACTTCGAGGGCGTCATCCCCGAAGGCTACGGGGCCGGCGTCGTGATGTTGTGGGACTACGGCACGTGGACGCCCGAGACCGACGACATCGACGCGGCACTGGCGAAGGGCGACCTCAAGATGACCCTCGACGGCTACAAGCTCAAAGGCTCGTGGGTACTCGTTCGCACCCGCGGCTGGGGGCAGTCGAAGGGGCGCGACGATGGCAAGTCGTGGCTGCTCATCAAGCACAAGGACGAGTGGGCGGGGGACCTCGACATCACCACGTTCGCGCCCGACAGCGTCAAGTCGAAGGCCAGCTTCCGCGAGATCCTCGCGCAGGATGCGCCCGACGTGTGGCTGAGCAATCGCGGTGCCGGCGACGGGTCGCTCGAGACGCTCGCCAACGTGCTGTCGAAACTCGATGCCATCGAGCCGGTGGACCAACCCCGGGCCTCGCGTTCGGCGCTCGCCGCCACCGACGCGCCGAGCGCCCCGAAGAAGCGCGCCGCCAAGAAGCGCTGAACGGATCACGTCCATCGGGCGACTGCCGCTCGTACCGGTGGCCGGCGGCGGATTGGATACACTGTCGGCTGTGACTTCGACCCCACTCTCACTGCACCCCTCGCCGCTGGCCGACGCCATTGCGCAACGCCTGGCTTCCTGGACCGCCGAGGGCCGCGTGGCGCGGCTCTGGGCCAGGGATGCCACCCTCTGGACCGATAGCGGGGAAGACCGATGGCTCGCCTGGCTCGACGTGTTGGCGGCCCAGCGGGAGGCCATCGCCGAGCGAACCGCGCTGGCCGATGCGGTGCGCGCCGATGGCATCACGGACGTACTGCTGCTCGGGATGGGTGGGTCGAGCCTCGGACCCGAGGTCATCGCGTCGGTCGTCGGCTCTGCACCGGGGGCGCCGCGGCTGCACGTGCTCGACTCGACGGACCCCTCGCAGGTGCGTCGCTTCGACGCGGCCGTCGAACTCTCACGCACCCTCGTCATCGTCGCGTCGAAGTCGGGCGGCACGCTCGAGCCGAACATCTTCAAGCAGTACTTCTACACGCGGATGCAGCAGGTGGTGGGGCCTGACCGCGCCGGGCGGCACTTCATTGCCATTACCGACCCGGGCTCGCAGATGGAGCGGATCGCCAGGCAGGACGGCTTCCGCGCCATCCTGTACGGCGTGCCGGAGATCGGCGGACGCTATTCCGTGCTGTCGGCGTTCGGCACGGTCCCGGCCGCGCTCATCGGTGTCGAACTCGACAGGTTTCTGGAACAGGCCGAAGAGATGGCCCAGGCCTGCCGGCAGGACGATGCGGCCGCCAACCCCGGCGTGGCCCTCGGGGTGGTGCTGGGCGAGGCCGCGCGTGCGGGCCGCGACAAGTTGACCATCGTGGCCTCGCCGCCGGTGGCAGCGCTCGGCGCGTGGCTCGAGCAGCTCCTAGCCGAGTCCACGGGTAAGGAAGGCAAGGCGATCATTCCCGTGGATCTCGAGGCGCCGGGAGCGCCGCGCGTGTATGGCGACGATCGCGTGTTCGCGTACCTGCGGTTCGCGCCCAACCCCGACCCCGACCAGGACGCCTTCATCGACGCGCTCAACCGCAGCGGTCAGCCCGTTGTCCGCATCGATGTGAGTGACCCCTACGCGCTCGCGCAGGAGTTCTTCCGGTGGCAGGT
The DNA here is from genome assembly GCA_023418055.1 of Acidobacteriota bacterium. Lineage (GTDB taxonomy): Bacteria > Acidobacteriota > Vicinamibacteria > Vicinamibacterales > Vicinamibacteraceae > JAEZDP01. The sequence continues at coordinate 10,817 of JAEZDP010000206.1, read as the reverse complement.
CGCCACCGCCGTGGCCGGGGCCGTCCTCGGCATCAACCCGTTCGACCAGCCCGATGTGGAGGCGAGCAAGGTCAAGACCAAGGCGCTCACCTCTGCCTACGAAGCTGACGGATCGCTGCCGGCCGAGACGCCGCTCGTGGAGGACGGGCTGCTGGCGCTCTACACGGATGCGGGCAACGCCGCACGTCTTGGCGAGGCCGACAGCGTCGAGGGCGTGCTCACGCGCCATCTGGCGCAGATTGGCCAGGGAGACTACTTTGCGCTCCTCGCCTATCTCGACATGACCGAGGGGCACGTGGCGGCCCTTCAGCGTGTGCGGCACCGCGTCCGTGACGGTCGCCGCGTGGCGACGTGTCTCGGGTTCGGGCCCCGCTTCCTGCATTCGACCGGGCAGGCCTACAAGGGAGGTCCCGACTCGGGCGTGTTCCTCCAGATCACGTGCGACGATGCGGCGGACCTGCCGGTGCCGGGGCAGACCTACACCTTCGGCGTGGTCAAGGCCGCGCAGGCGCGTGGGGATTTCGGCGTGCTGGCCGAGCGTGGCCGACGCGCGTTGCGCGTGCACCTGTCCAATGTCGCCGAGGGGCTCGCCGCACTCGATGCGCTCGTGGCCCGGGCGATGGGCGAAGCGTAAGGACGCGATGACACCTGCCGCATTGCCCCGCTCCGTGCGCGCGGACGGCGCGTCGATGGTCGTCGCCGAGCCCGCCGTCTTCGTCATCTTCGGCGCCAGCGGCGACCTCGCCGAGCGCAAGCTGCTGCCGGCCCTCGGCAACCTGCGCGCGGGTGGGCTGCTGCCCGACGAGTTCCTCGTGCTGGGCATCTTGCGGTCGGCGAAAGACGAAGAGAACCTGCGGTCGGCCCTGCTGGCGCAACTGCACGGCGAGGGGAACGGCGACGACGTGCGGACGTGGCTCGAGTCGCGGGTGCGCTTTCTCGTCGGCGACACCGACGGCGAGGAGGTCTACCAGCAGCTTCGCGAGCACATCGAGTCGTGGGCGGCCGAAACCGGCGCGCCGGCGCATGCGCTCTTCTATCTGGCCACTCCTCCGCGTGCCTTTGCGCCCATTGCCTCAGCCCTCGGGCGACATGGCCTGTTCGAGGAACGCGACTGCTGGCGCCGGCTCATCGTCGAGAAGCCGTTCGGGCACGACCTCGAGTCGGCGCGTGCCCTCAACGCCACGCTGGCCGGTGTGCTGCGCGAGTCGCAGGTGTACCGCATCGATCACTACCTCGGCAAGGAGACCGTGCAGAACCTGATGATCTTCAGGTTTGCCAATGCGGTCTTCGAACCCGTGTGGAACCGCCGGTACGTGGACCACGTGCAGATCACGGTGGCCGAGGCGGAGGGCATCGGCGACCGCGGTGGGTACTACGAGCAGGCCGGTGCGCTGCGCGACATGGTGCAGAACCACCTGTTCATGCTGCTGGCGCTCACAGCCATGGAACCGCCCATCTCGTTCGAGGCCGACGCGGTTCGTGACGAGCGCCTGAAGGTGCTGCAGGCCATCGTGCCGTTCACACCGGAGACCATCGCGCGCGATGTGGTGAGAGGGCAGTATGCCGGCGGCACGGTCGATGGCGAACAGGTGGGCGGGTATCTCGACGAAGACCGCGTGAGCCAGTCGTCGGCCACCGAGACGTTCGTGGCGATGCGGCTGATGGTGGAGACGTGGCGATGGGCGGGCGTGCCCTTCTACCTGCGTACTGGCAAGCGCCTGCCGAGACGCGTCTCCGAGATTGCCGTCCACTTCAAGGAACCGCCGTTTGTCATGTTCCGCGACACCTGCGTGCCGTGCCTGCATGCCAACGTGCTGGTCGTGCGGGTGCAGCCCGACGAGGGCATCTCACTCAAGTTCGAAGCCAAGGTGCCCGGACAGACGCTCGACCTCCGCACGGTGCACATGGACTTCAAGTACCAGGAGTTCTTCGGCGCGCGCCCGTCCACCGGCTACGAGACGCTGCTCTATGACGCCCTGCAGGGCGACCAGACCCTCTTCCATCGCGCCGACAGCGTGGAGGTGGGCTGGAAGGTGGTGATGCCGCTGCTCGATGCGTGGCAGACGGGCGGCCGTCCGACCTCCTACGACTCGGGCGCCTGGGGACCGGACGACGCGCACGAGTTGATCGAACGCGACGGCCGGACCTGGCGGCGTCCATGACATCGCCCGCCTCCCCCCAGCCGCCCCGGTCGCACACGCTCCGCGTCGCCGCATCGCCCGCTGACGTGGCCGTACTCGCGGCCGCCGAACTGCTGGCGCTGCTCGAGACCGCCATCGCGTGGCGGGGCGAGGCCCATCTCTGTCTCTCTGGCGGCAGCACCCCACGGTTGCTGCATCAGGCGCTCGTGGCCACACCCTTCAGTGGCTGGCCTCACGTGCACGTCTGGTTCGGCGATGAGCGGTCCGTGCCGCGCAGCCATCCGGACAGCAACGTCGGCATGGCGCACCTGACGCTCATCGACCTCGTGCCGATTGCGCCGGACCACGTGCACGTGCTCGATGGCGGGATGGAGCCCCACGCCGCGGCGGCGAGCTACCACGACGAGTTGCAGGCGCTGGCCGTCCGCTCGGGCAAGGGCGCGCCGGTGATGGACGCACTCGTGCTCGGCATGGGCGACGACGGGCACACGGCCTCCGTGTTTCCCGGCAGCCCGCTGCTGCGCGCCGACGCTCCGACGGCGCAGTGGTGCGCAGCGGTGCACGTGCCTGCGCTCGACACCTGGCGCCTCTCGATGACGCCCGGAGTCCTGCAGGCTGCTGCAGCCGTGGCGGTGCTCGTGGCGGGCGCCGGCAAGCACGCCGCGCTGACGCGCGTGTTGCGAGCCGACGCGTCCGTCGACGTCCTGCCGGTGCGCCTGCTCGAGCAGGCCCGCGGCGATGTCGTGTGGTTCGTGGACGTCCCCGCGCTGTTCGGGTGAGCCCGTTCCTGGCCAGCTCGCTGTTCCAGCCGAGCCTCTCCGACGTTACTTGAAAGGCCGGCCCGGTCTACGCAAGCGTCACATGTGTGACGTCGGCCTGTCCGGCCGACAACTCCAGCCGTGCCACCGACGGCACGAGGTCGAAGCGTCGCGGTCCGGCGGCACCGGGGTTCACCACCATCCGGCCCTCGTGGCGATGCAGCAGCGGGCGGTGGGTGTGACCGAACACGACGATGTCGGCGTCGAACTGCCGGAGGAGCAGCTCTGGTGTGAGGCGGCGCAGCAGGTGCCCGTGGGTGACCACCAGGCGCCACCCCTCGACCTCGAGGTGGTGCGTGTCGTCGAATCGTGGGTCGGACGGGTCGTCGACGTTCCCACGCACGGCATGCACGGGCGCGATCTCGCGCAGTTCGACGAGCACGTCGAGGCTGCCGACGTCACCCGCGTGCAGGATGAGGTCGACGCCGGCGAAGGCCGACGCGACGTCCTGCCGCAGCAGACCGTGCGTGTCGGCGATGAGTCCGACCATCACCGGCATGGCCGTGTACCGAGCGCCTGAGCTTGACCAGGGGCAACCACTGCGTGATTGTAGGAGGAAACTCGAGACAATGGCTTCGTCTTACGTAACGCATCAGCTGGTCACGCCCGTCCACGGCCGCTATCTCTTGAGGGTACCCGAATCGAAGACCCTCGGGCCGCTGCGCAACCGCCCCATGCTGGTGGGGTTCCACGGCTACGGCGAGTCGGCCGAGACCCACATGGCCCGCATGGAGGCCATTCCCGACAGCGAGTCCTGGACGCTCGTGTCCATTCAGGGGCTCCATCGCTTCTACGGGCGCGACCGTGAGGTGGTGGCCAGTTGGATGACCTCGCAGGACCGCGACGAGCTCATCGACGACAACCTGCGCTACACCCGCAGCGCCGTCACCGAAGCCGTACATCTCACCGGCGAGCCGCAGGCCCTGGTCTACCTGGGCTACTCGCAGGGCGCGGCCATGGCCTGGCGCGCCGCGTTGCTCGGCAGCCGCCGCATCGATGGCCTGGTGACCTTCGGCGGCGAGGTGCCGCCGGACTTCGCCGTGCGTCCGCTCAGCGCGTGTCCGCCCGTCCTGCTCGGCCGCGGCAGGGAGGACGCGCGTTATCCCGCCGCGCGGTTCACAAGTGATCTCGAGATGCTCGCGGCCAGGTTCGTCGCGGTCGAGCCGAGCGAGGTCGAAGGGGGCCACGAGTGGTCCGCGGTCTTTGCCGACGATGTCGGCCGTTTCCTCGGTCGTCTCGTCCGCCCGCTCGATCCCTCGGATGCCGCCGACCTGCGGCGAGCGATCTGACGCCTGCCTGTCCCGGTCCTGTCACCCAGAATTGCGTAAGCCCGCGCTGATGCCGGCAATCGTCCGGACGAGCGGCCGCGCGGCCTCCTGGTCGCCGCCCCTGTAGCGCCGCAGCAACTCCACCTGCACGGCATTGATGGGATTGACGTACGGGTTGCGCAGGTGGATGGTGCGCTGCACCACGGGATGCCGGTCGAGCAGGTGGCGCGCTTCCACGATGTCGAGCACCAGCTGCATGGTGCGCTGGTGCTCCGCCTCGATGAGTGCGAAGTGGCGGTCGGGCTCGGCCTCGGCCGGTACGAGCGTCAGGTAACGCCGGGCGATGTCGAAGCTGGTCTTCGCGAGCGTCATCTCCAGGTTCTCGACGATGGACCGGAAGAAGGGCCAGTCGCGATACAGACGGCGCAGCGACGCCAGGCCGTCGGACGTCTCGGCCATCGGTGCCAGCCCACTCCCGCACCCGTACCAGGCCGGCAGCAGGCAGCGGTTCTGTGTCCAGGCAAAGACCCATGGAATCGCGCGCAGCGATTCGAGGAAGGCGGAATCGTCAGCCGCCCGTCGGGCGGGGCGTGATCCGATCTCGAGCAGCGACAACTCGGTGACCGGCGTGAAGGTGCGGAAGAACGCCACAAACGCCGGGTTGTTCCAGACCAGCGCGCGGTAGGCGTCTTCGGCCCGGCGCGCGGCCTCGGCCATCAATGTGCGTCCTTCTTCCGGCGCCGCCGAGCGGGCCACCTCAGGGAAGGCCGAGAGCAGCGTCGCCGACAGCGCGGCCTCGAGGTTCCTGTAGGCGAGCCCGGGCAGGCCGTACTTGAACGAGATCGTCTCGCCCTGCTCGGTGAGCTTGAGACGCCCCGGAGGATGGCCGGCCGGCTGCGCGAGGATGGCCGCGTGGGTGGGCCCGCCGCCGCGTCCCGTGCTGCCGCCGCGCCCATGGAAGATCGTGAGCTCGACGTCGTGTCGCGCCGCGACGGCCGCGAGGTCCTCCTGCGCGCGATAGATCTCCCACTGGGCGGAGAGGTAGCCGCCGTCCTTGGCCGAATCGGAATAGCCGACCATCACCTCGAGCCGGCGCCCGCGACGCTCGACCAGGTCGGCAAAGTTCGCGTCCCCAAGGGTGGCCTCCATCACCGCTCCGGCGCGCTGCAGGTCGTCGATCGTCTCGAACAGGGGAACGACCGCGAGGGTCGCGCCCGCCTCGCGCGTCATCTCGAGCGCCCTCAGCACCGGGCCGGTGCCCGTGGTCCCCGACAACACGAGGGTGTCGCAGACGGCCGGGCCGTGCGCACGCTGGAGGTCGGCCACCGTCCGCAGCGTCTCCATGATGCGAGCAGGCGCCTGCTCGAGGTCACGTGCGTGCACGCGCACGTCCACCTTGGCGACGTGAAAGCCGAAGAGTTCGACGCGCCGTCGCAGCGACGCCAGCCGGCCGTTGGCAATGCGGTCCCCGCGGTGCGCGCGCAGGCTGCGGTCGATGAGATCGAGGTCGGCCGCAAACTGGTCGGCAGACTCGTACGCATGCGGGCCCTCGCCGGTCATCGTCCGCCGGAGCCGGTGCCACATCATCCACAACTTGCGGCGATAGGGCTCCTCGTCGAGCGACGTGCCGATGTCGCTATTCACCTTGGGCATCTGCCGGGCGTCGGCCTCGGTCGACTCGAGCAGCGCCGCATCCACCGCCACGACCGAACTCGACACGCCGAGCGACCTCGCCAGTGCGTGCACCTCGTCGAGGTACCGTCCCAGGATCAGACGCCGTGCCCGATCCACCGCCTGCACGAACGTTTCGGGGCCCGCGTTGGGGTTGCCGTCCTGATCGCCGCCGATCCACGAGCCGAAGCGCAGCGGCAGCGGCGCATCCGGCAGCCACCGGCGGTAGTCGCCGACCAGCGCTGGCGCCACGTCGAACAGGCTCTGTTCGAAGAACCACAGGCCGTGGCGGATTTCGTCCACCACGCGTGGCCGCTTGGCTCGTGTCTCGTCGGTCTGCCACAACGTGGTGATGAGTTCGGCGAGCGTGTCCTCGACGTCGCGTCGGCCCGCATCCGACAGCTGCGGGTCGTCGAGTTGATGGAGCAGCGCGCTCACCCCGAGCTGCGCGGTGAGCACCGTCCGTCGCGTGGCTTCCGTCGGGTGTGCCGTCAGCACGAGTTCGAGCGACACATGACGGGACGCCTCGCGGAGCGCCTCCTTGCCGACGCCGGCGTCGGCCAGCCTGGCGAACGCGGCGTCGAGTGACTCGGCCCCCACGCGCTGCTCGACCGCATACTGCCGCCGCCTCCGGATGCGGTGGTGCTGCTCGGCGAGGTTGGTCAGCTGGAAGTAGAGCGAGAACGCCCGGACGAGGCGGGCCTGCTCGTCGAGCGACAACGACGCGACGATGTCCTGCACGCCAGCGACGTCGCCCTGTCGTGACGTCAGCCGCACCCGCTCCTCGATGTCGAACAGCACCTGGCCTTCCTGCTCGAGGATGACCTGTCCGAGGAGTTCGCCGAGCAGACGGATGTCACGACGCAGGGGACGCTGGGCATCCGAGACCGGGTTGGCAGTCGGCATGCGTCACATTGTAGGCTGCGCGACCTGTGCTATTTGTGTCGGTGATGCCGACCCATGAGCAGGGCTTCTTCGGACACCCCCGAGGGTTGTCCACGCTGTTCTTCACCGAACTCTGGGAACGCTTCAGCTACTACGGGATGCGCGCCCTGCTCATCCTGTTCATGACCGCCGCGCCTGCCGCGGGCGGTCTGGGCTTCGACACCGGTACGGCGGGAGCCGTCTACGGCCTCTACACCTCGATGGTGTACATGATGAGCCTGCCGGGTGGCTGGATTGCCGACCGCCTGATCGGACAGCAAGCCGCCGTTCTCTGGGGCGGGGTGCTCATCATGTGCGGCCACTTCAGCATGGCCGTGCCGTCGCTGTCGATGTTCTACGTCGGCCTGCTGCTCATCGTCCTCGGTACCGGCCTCCTCAAGCCGAACGTCAGTGCCATCGTCGGGCAGATCTACGCGCCCGACGACGTGCGGCGGGATGCTGGCTTCTCGATCTTCTACATGGGCATCAACATCGGCGGATTCACCGCGCCGCTGGTGTGCGGCTACCTCGGGCAGCGAGTGGACTGGCACCTCGGGTTCGGGGCGGCGGGCATCGGCATGGCCGTCGGGCTCATCCAGTATCAGTGGGGGCGGAAATACCTGGGCGACGCCGGCAGGTATCCGGCGCCTGCGGAATCGCCGGAAGCGGCCGACAGCCTGCGCCGTCGCACCTTCGCGATCGGTGTGGCGGTTGCCGGTGTGCTGGCGCTGGTCGTCGCCGGCGGTGCGCTGGGCTGGTGGACGGTGAGCCCAATCGGCGTGGCCGACGCGGCCGGCTACCTGCTGCTGCTCATCGTGCTCGTGTTCTTCGGGTGGCTGTACCTGGTTGCCGAGTGGACGCCGGTCGAACGTTCGCGGCTGTACGCGGTGGGCGTGTTCTTTCTGGCCGCGGCGTTGTTCTGGTCGGTGTTCGAACAGGCCGGCTCCACGTTGAACCTGTTTGCCGAGCGGGCCACCGACTCGACGCTCTTCGGCATCGACTTCCCCTCCAGCTACTTCCAGTCGCTCAACTCGCTCTACATCATCGCGCTCGCCCCGGTGTTTGCCTGGCTGTGGATCTGGCTGGGGCCGAGGGAGCCGTCGAGCACGGTCAAGTTCGCGCTGGGGCTCATCCAGGTGGGCGCGGGCTTCGCCGTGCTCGTCGTGGCCGCGCAGCTGTCGGCGCAAGGCGTCCGCGTCAGCCCGATGTGGCTGGCCGTGACGTACCTGCTGCATACGAGCGGCGAGTTGTGCCTGAGCCCGGTCGGCCTCAGCGTCATGACCAAACTCGCACCCGCCCGCATCGTGGGCCTGATGATGGGCGTGTGGTTCCTGGCCGCGTCGGTCGGCAACTACATCGGCGGCCGGCTGGCAGCGTTCTACGAGACGTTGCCGCTCGATGCGCTCTTTGGTGTCGTCGCCGCCTTCGGCATCGGCGCGGGCCTGGTGCTCTGGATGTTCACGCGGCCCATGCGGCGCCTGATGGGCGGCGTGAACTAGAAGGACGGCGCGTCATGCGTCATGACGCATGCCAGGGAACCGTCCCCGCCGTCGAGCCATGAGGCATGAAGCATGAAGCATCAGGCATCAGGCATCAGGCATGAACGCCCCCCTACGTCCAGACCGGCGGGGGCGTGATCTCCGCCGCGGGCGCCGGCCCGGCGTCGGCGCGTCCCGACCCTTCGAGACGGCTGATGGCGCGCACCGTCATGTCCTGCGAGCACGTGAGCTGGCACGACAGCCGCACGCCCGTGAGCCCGCGCTCTTCGAGCTTGGCCCGTTCGGCCTCCGTCATCTGGGAGGGCTCACCGTCGACGAACTCGACGCGGCAGGTCGTGCACCGGGCGTTCCCGCCGCAGGCATGCAGGATGTCGACGCCCGCCTGTTCGATGGCGAGCACGAGGCGGGTGTCGGGGGCGACGTCGAACGTGCCGACGGAATCGATGGTCAGGGTAGGCATGGGGTCAGAACAGTCTCTTGATGAGGCCGAGTGCGCCCTGCTTCCACGGCACGCGGTGCGAGACGCCGGAGGCTTCGGCAAACTGATGTCGATGGGCAATGTACCACTCGAAGTTGCGCAGCAGCGCATCGCGATTCGAGTAGCGCGGCGTGAAGGCCAGCTGGCGTTCGGCCTTGTCGATGGCCACGAACGAGTCTTTCGAGGCGGTCTCGTACACCCACTTGTAGAGCGGTGAGACGCCGAGCGCCTCGAGGGCACGCAGGCCCCAGATCGCCGGTGCGGCGGGAAATCCGATGATGCGCCGGCCCTTGCCCGCATGGTCGAGCACCACCTGGTAGTCCTCGCGCATCGTCAGGAACTCCTTGGCGCCGATGTTGAACGTGTCGTTGACCGCCGCGTCCGGCAGCGTGAGGCACCGGTAGATGGCTTCGCAGAGGTCCTCGACGTCGAGCAACTGGTAGCGGTTGCGGCCGTTGCCGATCATGGGGAAGTGCCGGCCGTCGAGCGCCCAGTCGTAGAGCAACGCGAACACGCCCAGCCGCTCGGGCCCGATGAACGACTTGGGCCGCAGGATCGGGACGATCATGCCGGCGTCCCGGAACTCCTGCGCCACCTCCTCGGCCTGTACCTTCGCCACGCCGTAAGGTCCGACGCCGTGCAGTCTGTCGGTTTCGCGCAGGGGGTGATGGTCGGGGATGCCGTACACGGCCGTCGACGAGATGTGCACGAAGCGCTTCACGCCGTGCCGTCGCGCCGCGTCGAGCATCATCCGCGTGCCCACCACGTCGGTCGTGTGGATGTCTTCGGGCGAGTACAGCGGCAGCGCCGCTGCGCAGTGCACCACATAGTCGGCGCCGGCAATGGCGCGCTCCACGTCGTCATGGATCCGGATGTCACCCAGGACGACGTCGCACTGGGACGCCATGTCCGGGTAGGTGAACTCGGCGATGTCGAGCGAGGCGAGGCTGTAGTCACGCGCGTGGAGATACCGCAGGAGGTTGATGCCGAGAAAGCCGGCACCACCGGTGACGAGCACGCGGGAACGAGGGGAAGCCGCAGGAGATGACGCCATATCGGTACGCAAACCCTCCAAGTGTAGCGCAGCGGCACTGGTAGACTCGGCCGGATGCCGACGATGGTGCTGTGTGCGTCGAGCGCGGAGGCCACCGCGGTGGCGCGGTATGAGCAGGCCGCGGCGCGGCAGAGCTGCACGTGTCGCGTGGTGGCCGACGCCGGCAAGGTCGGCGACGGTGATGGCGTCGCGGGCGTCGTGGCGGTGGGTCTCGAGGACGTTCGCTGCGCCGCGGACGTCGCCGCCCGGCTCACGCTGCGGTGGCATCGGCCCGAAGCGGTGGCGCTTGCGGGCGACCGCCTCCAATGGCTCGGCCGGCTCACGGCCGCCGGCATCGCCGTGCCGCGGTTTGCCATGGTGGAGGCCGCGACGGGTGACGGTGTGGAGCGGCTCGCCGGGGTGCCCGTGCCGTGGCGCGTGACCGGGGGCGTCACGGGGCTGCAGGCGATCGTGCGGGGCCTGGACGACCTCAGGGCGCTGGCTGAGGCGTGGAGAGAGCGGGGCAACGGTCCATCAGGCGCGGGGGCAAGTGACGGGGAAGACGCGGGGGCAGCCCTCGTGGTCGAGGCGACGGTGAGCGGCCCCGCGTGGGGAGCCGTTGGCCTGCTCGATGCCGGGGCGCTGCGCGTCGTCGGCACGTTCGCCACAGAGACCGCTGGGGCTGACCGGGATGGGCCTTGGGTCGTGACCGCGCCCTCCGGGCTGGCGAGGTCGGACGAGGCGCACCTCGCGGGAGTGGTGGCGCGCGCCTGCGCTGCGCTTGGGCTCCGCGACGGTCCCATCGTGGCGGAGGTGCGCCAGGTGGCGCAGTATCCCTGCCTGATGGCCCTGCAGCCGGGGTCGCTGGAGGCGGCGCGGGCGGACGTGTTGGGGCTCGTGGGTCCGGACGGGCGCCCCGTGTCCCTCGAGGACGTGGTCGTGCGGCACGCGCGCGAGCTGTCGCTCGAGGGGTATGCGCTGGACG
>JAEZDP010000188.1 GCA_023418055.1 Acidobacteriota bacterium | reverse complement strand
GCGCTCGCACCCGCCTTCCTCACTGTGGATGTCGATGGGCGGGGTCGGACGGCCGTCTATCGGTTGCCCGACCATGCCCGCCTCGACTTCGTCGGCGTGCTCGATGCCGGCGGCTTCCAATCGCTCGCGCTCGGGACGGGCTTCGCGCGCCGGCCCAGCGTGTCGAGCAGCAACATCACCATCGATCGGCTGCGGTACGAAGCGGTGCCCGAGCCTGCCACCCTCACCCTGCTCGGTCTCTCGCTGCTCGGCGTGACAGCTCGGGTGCACGCACGGCGCCTCCGGGGCTGACCGGCCGGAGCCCGCATCTCCGGACCGTCAGCGGTCCGGAGGTGCCGGTGCACGGTCGGGCCCGAGTTGCACCAGCAGGTCGGCCGCCGCGGCAGCGGGCCCCGGCGAGCCCGTCTGCTGGGCCACGTCCTCGGCAAGATGCCGCGCCTGGTCGCGGTCGCCGCGGTTGGCCAGCACCACCGCGCGGTTGTACCGGGCCCACTGCTTCTGCGCGACGACGACCTCGAGGTGACGTTGCCTGCGCGCGCGCAGCGCCTCCCGCTGCGCGTCGGAGAGAGGCGCGTCGGCGACGTCGGCGACCGCAGCCGCCAGCGCCGGCTCGCGCGCCTCGAAACACGCCGCTGCCCTCTCGAATGTCTCGGCGGCGGAGGCCCAGACGCGTGTCATCAGGTCCACGGCGCCAAGCAGGAACCGTGCATCGCAGTGGTCGGCTTCGAGGCCCAAGGCCTGCGTCAGGGCCGTGCGGGCATCGTCCCAGCGCTCGTCCTCGAAGGCGATCCGTCCCTCGAGATGGAACACCTCGGCATTCACGAGCAGCGTTCTGGCGTCGGCAAGCGCCGCACGTGCCGCGGGGCGGCGGCCGAGATGATAGAGGTTCCAGGCCTTCCAGTAGAACGCTTCGCCGAGATACCACTCGCCGAGGGCAACCATGTCGTCGGCTGCCGACACCGCGGCCTCGTGACGACCGAGGTGACTGAGCGCCACCAGATGCCCCAGCCGCGCCTCCCTGTGATCGGCCACCACATCGATGACGTGGGCGAAGTACCCAAGCGCCGACTCGTGATCACCCAGCATCGCCCGGATGTCTCCGCGCATCACCCGCGCGGGCACGAGGCCGGGAAGTCCTTCGAGGGCGCGTGCCAGCGAGGCGTCGGTGGAGAGGAGGCGCCGCGCGGCGAGCCAATGGTCGGCCAGCGGCACGTGCAGTTCGACGCACGTAGGCTGGGCCTCGAGCCATGCCGTCCAGTCGTCGGCGCGCGTGTCGCGCGACGCAAACAAGAGCGCGAGGGCGACAGAAGCCGAGCCGGGGTGCGCCTCCGCCAAGGCGTCGGCGACCGGGACGCCTGTCGTGGACGCCGGCTCGCCGTGGGGGACGCCGACCGCGCGTCCGGCGACGGGAACCGAGGCGACGAGGTGAATCAGGAGCGCTGCCGCAGCAGGGTCGACGACAGCCAGCGGATGCAGCGTCTCGTACGCGTGCCGTGCCCGCGCGTCGGTCTCGGCCACTCGGCCGCGGGGGCCGGGCGTCGGACCGCTGCCGGCGCGCCACCGCACGAGGTCGATCACGTCGAGGGCGGCCTGCGTCGGTGCCGCCGGGAGGCCGACGGCCAGCCGTGCCGGAGCTTCCTGGTGGACACCCGGATAGAGCCCGATCAGGCGCTCCCGAACCGCCAGCATCGCCGCCACGGAGAACGCCCGCGCCCGCAGCCGCGCGTCGTCCTGCTCGGCCAGCAGCATCTCGTAGCCGGCCAGCGCTTCTGCCATGGGCAGGTAGCAGCCGGTGGCCGCCTGTGCGTCCGCCTCTGCCGCCCGCTGTGTCCACATGGTACGAGCGGACCGCTCCGCGTCATCGGCCGCGCTGCGGAGCGCACAGCCGGGAAGCAGGCTCGTCAGCAGCACGACGCCCAACGTCCGGCACATGCGCCTCCGCCTGTGGGACATCCTTCGAGACTAGCGCAGGTCTCTAGGGCTGTGGGTCGTCGCGGGCCAGCGTGAAGTTGATGGTGACCGTCATCTGCAGCCGGTCGGCGCGCGGCTCGTACTTCCACTGCCGTACGGCCTCGATGGCTGCGGCGTCGAGGCCTGGCGCACTACGCACCACCCGTACGTCGGCCACGTCGCCAGTCCGCTCGAGAACGAGTTCCATGATGACGACGCCGGAGATGCCAGCCGACTTCGCCTCGTCCGGGTAGTGCGGCGGCACGTCGTACACCTTGCGGGGCGGCCGCACACCGTTGCCCACGCGAACCGGCGCATCACTCATCTGAGACGCGGATGGTGCGCTCTCGCCGACGGCCACCTCGGTGACAATCAGCATCGGCGCCGCGGGCGGCGCGTCGAAACGCCATTGCCGGACGGCCGCCAGCGCGGCCCGTTGCAGTGCCTGTCCGCCGGCATCGCTCGCAGGCCGGGCCCCCGGCCCGGCAGGCGCAACCACACGCGCTTCGGCGACGTCGCCGTTCGCATCGACGACCACGTGCATGCGGAAGGCGCCCGTCCGACCTGCATCGCGAGCCTCGACCGGCCATTCGGGCTCCACGCCATACGTGCGCCGCGGCGCGGGCGCATCGAGCGTCGGCAGGACGGCGACGCGTTCGAGCGTGCCGGGTCCGTCGGCCACCGCAGACGGGCCCTGGGGAGCGAGCGGCGCCACGGCAGCGATGAGCCCGGTGGCGGCCGTGAACATCGTGATCAGCGCACCGGTGGTGACGACGAGACGCAGGCGTGACATGGATCCCTCCTGAGTGAGCGACGCGATACGCGTCAGCAGTTGGTGACGTCCGAAGAACGGCAGCGCCGACGCCACACGCGATGAGGCCAGGTCAGCCGACCAGACCAACGCCTCGACATATGCCTGTCGCGCGCCGGTGAGACGCACGGTCTCGGCGTCCACCACCTGCTCGCGCGCGAGCCGGATGCGCGGCACGAGCAGCAGGACGGCCGGCATCGGCCACAGCAGCACGCGTACGAGTTCCTCGAGCCAGTACCAGCGGATGTCGCGACGGGCGACGTGCAGCAGTTCGTGCACGTACACGGCGATGCGCTGGGAGTGTGGCCGGGCGGTCAGCCCTGGAGGCACCAGCACCATGGGCCGGCGGACACCCCACGTGGCCGGCTGGCGGGCCTCGGGCGAGACGAGGCACTCGACCTCCACGGGGACGACGACGCGCGCGCGATCGAGCGCCGGATCGTCCACCGCCTTCCCGCGCTGCCGCCACTGTCTGAGGCGCATCAACCCGAGCGCCACCCACCCACCGCGCGCGACGACTCCGGCCAGCCAGATCGCCATCGCCCAGGAGAGCACCACCGACCGGCCAGCCGCTTCCGCGGGTCCGACCCCTGAACTCACCGTCACGAGCGTGGCCGGCTCGAACACGGTCAGTCCGACGTCGAAAGGCACCACCAGCCGCGCCGCCGCCCATGGGGTCAGCAGGGACAACGGCAGGAGTGCCTGGAGCCATGCCAGCCGCAGGTGCGGATCACGAAGGCGAACGAGTCGGACCATCGCCAGGCCCAGGACGGCAACGACCGTTGACTGCACGAGCCAGGTCCCCACCGCCGTGACGACGCTCACGACGGCGTCTCCTCGTCACCCCGCGCCATCAGCCGGACAATCTCGGCCCGCTCCTGATCGGTGAGCTGGCGATCGTCGACCAGGTGCATCACGAGCGGCTGCGCGGCGCCATCGAACACCCGCTCCACGAAATCGCGCACGAGCGCGCCCACCACCTGCCGCTGCGACCGCGTGGAGGTGTAGACGTGGGCCCGCCCCGCCGACTCGTCCCGGGCGAGGAAGCCCTTGCTCTCGAGGATCCGCATCATGGTGAGCACCGTCGTGTAGGCCAGGGGTCGGTGCCGTTGCAGGCCGGAGTGGACATCGCGCACCGTCGCCCGGCCAAGCCGCCACACCTCCTTCATGACGGCCAGTTCCTGCGGGGTGAGCTTCGAGGGGGGTGTGCGTCGTGTCGGCATGGGAAGGGTCGAGGCCTCAGGCATCAGGCATCAGGCATCAGGCATCAGGCTAAACTACTATCTATTTAGTACTAAGTAGACGACATGTCAAGCACCGTTATGCACGCGGTCTATCCTTGCTCCCGTGGCCCTGTTCCCGCCGCTGCCCTCACACCTGACCGCCGAGGTCCTGCGCTTCCTCGACCTGCCGCGTCCGCGCCACGACCAACAGTGGCTCGACCTGTTCGCGCACCACTACGGCCAGCGTGTGCCCTGGGAGAGCGCGTCGCGCATCGCGCGGGTGGCGACCTCGCCGCGCGCCGAGTGCCCGCGCCTCCCGCACGCCTTCTGGCGGGCGGCGCTGCGGGAGGGCACGGGTGGCACCTGCTTCGAGACCAACGCCGCCGTCGCGGCGCTGCTGGCATCGCTCGGGTTCGACGGAGACCTCACCGTCAACGACATGGAGGCGCAGCGCGCCTGCCATACCGCGCTCGTGCTGCACGTGCACGACGAACGCGTGCTGGTGGACGTGGGCTACCCGCTCCATGCCGCGGTGCCCTTGGCGATGGAGACGACCACGGCCACGAGCCCGTGGTTCACCTACGTCGCGCATCCCGCCGGCCAGCGGCGCTACCGCATCGAGAACCACCCGCATCCGAGACCCTACGTCTACGACCTCCTCGACATCCCGGTCGCACCAGAGGCGTATCTCGACGCGCTGACCACCGACTATGCGCCTGGCGGACTCTTTCTCGACCGGGTGGTCATCCGCAAGATCGTCGATGGCCATGTCTGGCGGTTCGCCGGCCACGAGCGTCCCTGGCACCTGCAACGATTCGTCGGGGGCCGGCGCCTCGATTCGCCGCTGCCCGACACGCCGGATGCGGCCGCCGCCCACCTGGCACGGCACTTCTCCATGCCCGCGTCGACGCTTGCCCTCGCCCTCCAGGCGTGCGACGCGCGCGGTCTGCCTCCCGCCCCTCCCGCAGCCGTCGGTCCTCGCCGTCCGCCGCGCGCCTGACCGGCACCCACGTCCGGCGACGTGGGACGCTCGGTGCGAGGAGCGCCATGGGCAACAATGGTGCGATGCCCCCTGCCGAGATCCCGCCGTTCTTGGCCGACGCGCATGCCCTCACCGCCGGGGAGGTGCTGGCCCGTCTGCACGTGACGCCCGACGGCCTGTCGGCCGATGAGGCGGCGCGGCGTCTCGCTGCGGTCGGACCGAACCGCCTCCCTCCTCCGCAGAAGGACGGCCTGCTCGTCCGCTTCTCCGCCCACTTCAACGACGCCCTCATCTACGTGCTGCTGGCAGCGGCTGTCGTCACGGCACTGCTCGCCCATTGGGTGGACACGGCCGTGATTCTCGGGGTCGTGTTCCTCAACGCGATCATCGGCTTCATCCAGGAGGGCAAGGCGGAGCAGGCGCGCGAAGCCACCCGGCGCATGCTGTCGCCGCGAGCGACGGCCGGGCGGGTGGGCCGACGTGGACGCCGAGACGCTGGTGCCGGGCGACATCGTGCGACTCCGGCCGGGCGATCGGGTCCCGGCCGACCTGCGCCTGACCGAGACCGTCAACCTTCGCGTCGAGGAATCAGCGCTGACCGGCGAGTCGGTGCCCTCGACCAAGCGCGAGGCACCCGTCGACCTGCACGCCGGCGTCGGCGACAGGCACAGCCTGGTGTTCTCGGGCACGCTCGTCGCGGCTGGGCGGGGGGTCGGCGTGGTCACGGCCACGGGGCCGCAGACCGAAATCGGCCGCATCAACCGGATGATCGCGGAGGTCGAGACGCTGGCCACACCGCTCACCCGCCAGATGAACGCCTTCGGCAAAGTGCTGTCGGCGGGCATCCTCGTCCTGGCCGTCCTCATGTTCCTCACCGGCTGGCTGCTGCACGACTACAGTGTCGACGAGCTGTTCTCGGCGGCCATCGGCTTCGCAGTGGCGGCCATTCCCGAGGGCCTGCCGGCCATTCTCACCATCACGCTGGCCCTCGGCGTGCAGCAGATGGCGCGCCGCAACGCCATCACGCGCAGGCTGAACGCTGTCGAGACGCTCGGCTCGGTGACGGTGATCTGCTCGGACAAGACCGGGACGTTGACGCGCAACGAGATGACGGCGCGCCACGTGGTGACGCCGGTGTGCGCCTACGACGTGGAAGGCACCGGCTATCGCCCGGACGGCGCGCTCAGCGCGGGCGGTGCGCCGGCCACGGTCGGCACTCATCCCGACCTTGCCGCGGTGGTCGAGGCCTTTGCCGTCTGCAATGACACCGAGATCGCCGAGGCCGACGGCGAATGGACCGTCGTGGGCGAGCCCACGGAAGGCGCGCTCGTGACGCTTGCCCGGAAGGCGGGCTTCCCGGCACGCGGCTACCAGCGCCTGGCGGTCGTCCCCTTCGAGTCCGATCGCAAGTACATGGCCACCCTGGCGCGGTTGCCCGATGACTCACGCCGGCTGCTCGTCAAGGGGGCGCCGGATCGGCTGCTCGACCGCGCCGCGAGTCAGCGTGGCCCCGACGGGCGCCCCTCGGCGCTCGACCGGCCTCACTGGGAGGCCGAGGTCGAACGATTGAGCCGCCAGGGATTGCGCGTGCTCGCCGCGGCGATGCGCGACGCCGCGCCCCACACGACGACGGTCACCGACGAGGACCTGGGCGAGGGCCTGATCTTCCTCGGGCTCGTGGGCATCATCGACCCGCCGCGCGCCGAGGCCATCGAGGCGATTGCCCGCTGCCGCGCGGCTGGCATCGTCGTGAAGATGATCACGGGCGACCATGCGGGGACAGCGCTGGCGATAGCCCGCGAGATGGGCATCGGCAGCAACGAGGCCGTGACGGGACAGCAACTCGAGGCGGCGTCGGACGAGCACCTGCGTGAGCTGGTGCGCACGCACGACGTGTACGCCCGCACGAGCCCCGAGCACAAGCTGCGCATCGTCACCGCGCTGCAGGCCAACGGCCAGGTCGTGGCCATGACCGGCGATGGCGTCAACGACGCCCCGGCTCTGAAGCGTGCCGACGTCGGCGTGGCCATGGGCATCAAGGGCACCGAGGCGACCAAGGAGGCCGCCGAGATCGTGCTGGCCGACGACAACTTCGCGTCGATTGCCCAGGCCGTCGCCGAGGGGCGCACGATCTACGACAACCTGCGGAAGGCCATCATCTTCATCCTGCCGACCAACGGAGCCGAGGCGCTCGTGATGTTTGCCGCTGTCGCGCTCGGCCTCGTGCTGCCGCTGCAGCCGGTGCAGATTCTGTGGGTGAACATGGTGACCGCCGTGACGCTGGCCCTGGCCCTGGCCTTCGAGCCGGCCGAGGCCGGCGTCATGCAGCGCCCCCCGCGCGACCCGCAAGCGCCGATCCTCGGCGGGTACTTCCTCTGGCGCATCGCGTTCGTGTCGCTGCTCATCGGCGGCGCGACCATCGGCATCTTCCTGGTGGCCCGGGAAGGCCGCTCCATCGAACTGGCCCGCACCGTGGCGGTCAACACCCTGGTGTTCGGCCAGGCGTTCTATCTGTTCAACTGCCGCACGCTACGTGACGCGGCCTGGCGGCCGTCGGTGCTGGTCTCCAACCCCGTGGCCTGGCTCGCGGTGGGCGTGCTCATCCTCCTGCAGGCCGTGTTCGTGTACGCGCCGTTCATGCACCTGTGGTTCGGATCGGCGCCCCTGCAGGTGCAGCACTGGCTGGTGCCGGTGGCGATCGGCGCGTGCGTGTTCGCCTGCGTCGAGGTCGAGAAGACCGTGTACGCGCGGCGCTGACGGGCCGCCAGGTGCACGCGGCGGGGTCAGCGGACGCGTTCGACCGCGACCCACCCACGCAGGCTGTTGACCAACCAGACGGCGTCGGCGCGCGCCAGGTCGTCACGCGTGAGCACGCGCTCGGCGATGACACCGGCCTCGAGCAGGGCCCCACGCAGCGTGCCCGGCAGCAGCCCACAGGACA
>JAEZDP010000176.1 GCA_023418055.1 Acidobacteriota bacterium | reverse complement strand
GACTCGAGCCTCAACGCCACCAACTTCTTCACGCCCGGCGTGGACGATGGCCTGAACCGCAAGCAGTTCGGGGGCACCTACGGCGGGCCGATTGCGCGCAACCGGACGTTCTTCTTCGGCTCGTACCAGGGCACGCTCGAGCGGCGGGTACCGCGCGACGCCACCGCCCTCGTGCCGAGTGCCGCCCAGCGCGCCGGCGACTTCTCGTCGCTGAGCACCGCCATCCGCGATCCGCTCACGGGCCAGCCGTTCCCGGGCAACCGCATTCCCGCCGACCGGCTGAACTCGACGTCGCTCGCGATTCTCGACAAGGTGCCGCTGCCCGCGCCCCGTCCCGGCGATGCGGCCAACCAGCTGCGCTACTCCGTGCCGCAGCAGCTCGACGACCACCAGTACCTGACGCGTGTCGATCACCGCTTCAACGACAAGCACCAGATGTACGGCCGGTTCTGGCTGTCGAAGGCCTCGCAGCCCTCGCACCTCGACCCTGACAACTACCTGTCCACCAACTTCGGCCGGACGTGGCAGAACACGGTGGTGTCGATCAACGACAACTACACGCTGCGCCCGAACCTGCTCAACAACCTGGTCGTCACCTACAACCGCACGAGCAACGACAACTTCCAGACCCTGCCGCCCGCCTACGACGCGCTGGGCATCCGCAACGTGTACAACGACGCCGCGCCGCAGTGGTATTTCGGCATCGGCGGGTGGTTCACGATGAACACGGGCGACACCAACCAGTTCAACCGCGACGAGTTCCAGATCGTCGACACGGTGCGCTGGACGAAGGGCCGCCACGATCTGGCCACCGGCATCGACTACACGTACGGCCGTGGCGACATCGTGAACAACTTCCGCGGCAACGGCCGCTACACCTTCAACAACGCCGCGGGCTACACCGGCAACGCCATGGCCGACTTCCTGCTCGGGAACTTCCAGCAGTTCGAGCAGGGCGTGGGCGAGTACAAGAACACGCGGCTGCACTACCTCTCGGCCTTCGTGCAGGACACCTTCCGCGTGTCACCGCGGTTCACGCTGAACCTCGGCGTGCGGTGGGACCCCTACATCCCCTACACCGATGCCAACAACCGCATCGGCGCGTTCCGTCCGGGCGTGCAGTCGCAGGTCTATCCCAATGCGCCCACCGGTGCGGTGTACCCGGGCGACCCCGGCGTCGAAGCCGGCACCTACGACGCCACGTGGTGGAACTTCGGCCCGCGGCTCGGCTTCGCCTACGACGTGTTCGGCACGGGCCGCACGAGCCTGCGCGCCGGCTACGGCATGTTCTACGACAAGCCGAACACCATCACCACCAACAGCCAGGCCACGCAGGGCCCCTTCGGCACGGTCGTGCGCTTCCAGGGCGACGCGGTCAACCGCATCGACGACCCGTGGGCCGGCCGCCAGAACGTGTTCCCGGTGGACCCGTTCAACACGCCGTCGGATGTGGCCTTCACGCTGCCGCACAACGCCTTCAGCTACGCGGCCGACACGCGTCCGGGGCGGCTGCAGACGTGGCACGTGACGGTGGAACACGAGCTGTTCCGCAACTGGATGGTGCGCGCCGCGTACGCCGGCTCGCGCGGCGACGATCTCGCCGTGGGCATCGAGCGCAACCCGGCCATCTACGCGACGGGCGCGACGACCGGCACGACCGACCAGCGGCGTCCGCTCTTCCCGAACTTCGGCAGCATCGTGAGCATCGAGCCGCTCGGGCGCTCGCGCTACGACGCGCTGCAGCTCACGCTCGACAAGCGCCTGAGCAACGGGTTCTCGATGCTGGCCAACTACACGCTGGCCAAGTCGCTCGACGACACGTCCGAGAACAAGCAGAACGGCGCCACGCAGTCCAACCCGTTCGATCCGTTCTACGACTGGGGCTACTCGAACTTCGACCGCCGCCACGTGTTCGTCACGTCGCTTCTCTATGAAGTGCCTGGCGACTACGGCAACCCCGCGCTGCGGGCGGCCCTCGCCGACTGGTCGGTGACCGGCATCCTCACGCTGCAGAGCGGCCTCGGGTTCTCGGTGGCCAGTGGCGTGGACAACGCCCGCGTCGGCAACACCAGTCAGCGCGCCGACATCGTCGGCAACCCGGAGCTGTCCGACGATCGTCCCACCAACGAGCGCATCACGCAGTGGTTCAACACGGCGGCCTTCGCGCCGAACGCGCTCGGCACGTTTGGCACGTCGAGGCGCAACGACGTGCGCGGTCCGGGCTATGCTGTGCTCGACGTGGGCATCTTCAAGACCTTCAGCTTCACCGACCGGTTCCGCGTGCAGTTCCGCGCCGAAGCGTTCAACGCGCTCAACCGCGCCAACTTCGGCCTGCCCAACAGCACGATGACGTCGGCCGCGTTCGGGCGCATCACGACGGCCGCCGACCCGCGCATCCTGCAGTTCGCGGTCCGGACGTGGTTCTGAGGATCCCCCTGTGACGCCTGTCCCTTCTCGGACGACGGAGGCCGATGCGCCTCCGTCCCTCGCCGGTCTCACGGCCGCCGTCGCGACGCCGCTCGCAGCGGACGGCACGCTCGATGTCGGCACCTTCGAACGCATCGTCGATCTGCTCGTCGGGGCGGGTGCCGCGGGCATCTGCCTCGGCGGGGCGACCGCCGAGTACCCGCACACGACGCGCGAGGAACGCGTGGCGCTGATGCGGCAAGCGGCCCGGCGCGCGTCGGCGGGGACGCGCGTGGTCGTCGGCATCGGCGCCGCATCGCCCCGAGACGTGGTGCCGCTCGGCGAGGCCGCGTTCGAGGCGGGCGCCTCGGCGGTGCTGCTGTCGATGCCACTGTTCTTCCCGTACGCCCAGGACGACCTCGAGGCGTTCTGTCGCCAGGTGGCCGCCACGCTCCCGGGCCCCGTGCTGCTCTACGACCTGCCGGCGTTCACCACCCCGCTGACGACGGCCACCATCGTCACGCTGCTCGAAGAGGTGCCCAACATCGTGGGCATCAAGGACAGCAGCGGGGCCGTCGAGCGCATTCCGGCGCTGCTGGCGCGCCGGGGCGAGAGGCCGTGGCGCCTGGTCGTGGGCGACGACAACGTCCTGGCCGAGGCGCTGCTGGCGGGCTGGGACGGCAGCATCTCGGGCGTGGCCGGCTTCTGCCCGGAACTGCTGGTGGCTCTCACAGGGGCCGCCCTCGCCGGCGACGAGCCACGCACGTCCGAACTGGCCGCGCTGCTGCGCGACCTCATCGCGCAACTCGGCGTGTTGCCGACACCCTGGAGCATCCGCGTGGGCCTGGCCGCCCGCGGCATCGACACCGGGCCCCTGCCGCTGCCGCTCAGCCCGCGGCGTGCCGCGCAGGTGGCCGCCTTCACGGCCTGGCTGCCGCCGTGGCTCGACCAGCTCGGCGAGACGCTTGGCCAGACCGTCGGCGGACGTTGAGATGAGCCTCGTCGGAACGAAGGTCACAGCGACGCGTCACCGAACCGCCACACGTGCGGGCCTGCTGACCGCGCTGATGTCCACTGCGCTCTGGGCCATCGTCGGACACACCCCCACCGCTCAGGGCCCTGCCGGGCTGTCGAGCGAAGTGGTCTTCACCGCCAACCGCGGCCACGTGCATGCGTCGTCGATTGTCGAGACGCCATCCGGCGCGCTGCTGGTGGCGTGGTACGAGAACGGCGATCCCGATGGCGCGGGTCCGTTCGAAGGGCAGGATCTGGACAAGCGCGAGGACGTGCGGGTGTCGGGGGCGCGGAAGGCGGCGGGCGCCACGGCCTGGAGTACGCCCTACACGCTGGTGGACACGACGGGCTTCCCCGACAACAACCCCGCTCTGGCCATCGACCGCGAGGGCCGTCTGTGGCTGGTGCACGCCACGCTGATCGGCGTGCCCGACGAGGCCTGGGGTAGCGCGTTGACCCAGGCGCGTGTGTCCAGCGACTACGATCGCGATGCGGCGCCGCGCTGGGACGACACGCACCTGCTGCTGCCGCGTCCGCCGGGCCTGATGGCTGCCGTGGGCCAGGCCGCCGAGCAGATGCGCTTCGGCAAGGGACGCACGACCGAGGTGGCCGCCCGTTCGACGCGTGCAC
>JAEZDP010000116.1 GCA_023418055.1 Acidobacteriota bacterium | reverse complement strand
GTCCGAGGGTGACCAACTCCTCCTGCAGCACCTCGACCCGTCGCTCGAGCACGGCCGCACGCTCCCGGGCCTCGGCCGCGCGGGCCGCGGCATCGGCGAGTCGTTGATGCGACAGGGCCAGGTCGATGTAGGCCGCCACCCGTTGTGCCACGGGGACGTCGGCCTCGCTGAAGGCGCCGATCGCCCTCGACATGAAGTTGACGCCCCCCACGAGCCGGCCCTCCCGGCGGATCGGCACGCGCAGCGACGACCGCAGGCCGGCGTCTGCCGGCGGCAGCACGCGCA
This sequence comes from Acidobacteriota bacterium, assembly GCA_023418055.1. Lineage (GTDB taxonomy): Bacteria > Acidobacteriota > Vicinamibacteria > Vicinamibacterales > Vicinamibacteraceae > JAEZDP01. Next base: position 13,827 of record JAEZDP010000116.1, on the reverse strand, counting down.
TCATCGGATCGGCACGCATGTCGTCAACGAGCAGGTACTCCCATGGCTCTGACAGCAGCGGGCGGGCTTCGTCTGTGACCGTGAACTCCGCAGGCGGCATGAAGCCGACGTCCGACGACAGCGCATGGATGCGCACCGACTGCCCGTCCTCGGCAACCAGCGCCACGCCCACGGTGTCGTGAGGCAGCACCTTCCGGGTGATGCGAAGGATGTGGGGAAAGACGTCGCGCACGTCGAGGGCCTGCGCGAGAATCGGGAGCAGTTCCGCGAGTGCGTCGAGACGACGGGCGAGTGCCGCGGCGTCGGTCATGGTGGGATCATAGCTGGAACCCCCCCTGTCGCCGTTCCGTCAGAGTCCGCATTGGAGGCATCGATGTTCGAACTGCTGATCCTGTGCACGCTGCTCGCCGTCGGGACCGCGGTCGCTGCGGTGTTGTTCTCCGTGTGGTTGGTCGTGAAGGCCGTGCTGTGGGTGGTGCTGCTGCCCGTCCGGTTGCTCTTGTGGGCGCTGGTGCTGCCGTTGCTTCTGGTGAAGGTGGCGGCGGCAGGCGTGGTGGGGACCGTGCTCGGCGTCGTGGCCCTGCCCGTGCTGCTCCTGGCGGGCGGGCTGGCCGTGCTCGGCGTCCTGCTGCCGCTCCTGCTGCTGGCCCTGCCCATCGTCATTGGCCTCGGCCTGCTGTGGCTGGTCGTTCAGGGGACCACCGCGATCGTCGCCGCAGCCTGACTGGCCCACGCTAAGCTCGGGAGGTGACCTCGAGGTCCGGTCCCTCCCGTCCGCCTGCCGCCCGCGTGGCCCTGCGCATGCGCCTGTTCCTGGCGCTGCTGCTCGTCACGACCGCCTGCTCCAGTCGTGCAGCCCTCGTTCCTCCCGTTCTCGATATCGCCGGCAGCCCGGCCGGCTGCAGCCCCGACCGCGGGCCCATCCGCTGGTTCGTTCCCGATGCGGCTGTCCGCACGCGATTGACCGCCTGGTGCGGAAGCGTGGGCCCACCTGTCGTCGTCACGCCCTCCAATCGCCTCCAGGCCGCTCCCGACCCCGACACCCTGCTGGTCGTGAGTTGGAACGTGGGGGGCGGGCGGGGAGACGTGGCGGCGCTGCTCGAGCGACTGAAGGCCTCGCTGGACCTCTCCCCGTCACGTGTGGGTCTGGTGCTGCTGCTTCAGGAGGTGGTGCGCGGCGGCCGTGCGGTCCCGCCGCTGCCGGCCGACCTCTCGAACGTCCCGTCGGCCCTGCCTGCGGTGGACGAGCGCCAGGTCGAATCGCTCGCGCAGCGTCTTGGGATGTGGGCGTTCTATGTGCCGTCGATGCGCAACGGCCGTGAAGACGTGGCCCCCCTCCGGCAGGATCGCGGGAACGCCATCCTCTCGAACCTGCCGCTCACCGACTTGACGGCCATCGAACTGCCCTTCGGACGCCAGCGCCGCGTGGCCGTGGCGGCCACCGTGCTCCATCGTGGCGGGCGCCTGCCCGTGCGTCTGGTCTCGTTCCATCTCGACACGCGCGGCGGGCGAGTGGCGCAAGCGGGCGCGCTGGCCGGCTACCTCGCCCGGGACCGCGCGCGCGGCCTGCCTGTGCTGGCCGGAGGAGACGTCAACTCGCTTTTTGGTACCCGCGACGCGGCCTACCGCGCACTCGCCGCTGCGCTTCCGGTTGCCGACTGCGGGCGGGCCCGCACCAACAGCTGGCCGTGGCGGCTGCACACGTGGCTCGGGTGGTGGCGCGGGCGTCTCGACTACATCTTCGCCACACCAGGATCGGGCCTCAGCCTTGCGTGTCGCACGCTCGGCGACTACGGCGGCTCCGACCACCTGCCCGTCGTGCTGCGGGCCGACCTTGCACGGCCCTATAAGGCAGGGCGCGGGAACGTGCCGCGGGCGTCCTCGTATCCGGCCGCCACGCGCAGCAGTTCGCTCTCGCCAAAGGCACGCCCCATCAGCTGAAGCCCGATGGGGAGGCCGTCGGCGTCGAGGCCGCAGGGGACGCTGACGCCCGGCAGCCCCGTGAGGTTCGCGCTGACCGTGAACACGTCGGCCAGGTACATCTGCAGCGGGTCGTCCACCCGCTCGCCCAGGGCGAACGCGGTCGTGGGACTCGTCGGCATGGCGATTACGTCCACACGGCCCAGCGCCTCGAGGTAGTCGCGGGTGATGAGCGTGCGCACCTGTTGCGCCTTGCGGTAGTACGCCTCGTAGTAGCCGGCGCTCAGCACGTACGTGCCGAGCAGGATGCGTCGCTGCACCTCGGCGCCGAAGCCGGTCGAGCGGGTCGTCTCGTACAGCGTCGTGAGGTCGGCCTCGCGCGGCAGCTCCGCACGGTAGCCGTAGCGGACGCCATCGAACCGCGCCAGGTTGGCGCTCGCCTCCGCGGTCGCCACCAGGTAGTACGTGGGCACCGCATACCGCGCGTGGGGAAGCTCGATGTCGACGAGTGAGGCACCGAGCCCGGCGCACACCTCGAGCGCGGCCTCCACGGACGCCGACACGTCCGCCGCGACACCCTCCGAGAGCAGCGCCCGCGGTACGCCGATGCGGAGGCCGGCAAGGTCGACCCGGGCCTCCGGCAGCGACACCTGTGTCTCGTCCGCGCTGGTGGCATCATGCGGGTCGGGCCCCGCGATCGCGCGCAGCAGGCACGCCGCGTCGCGCACCGTCGTGGCGAACGGTCCGACCTGGTCGAGCGACGAGCCATAGGCGACCAGCCCGTAGCGCGACACCCGCCCGTAGGTGGGCTTCACGCCGACCACGCCACACAACGAGGCCGGCTGCCGGATCGATCCCCCCGTGTCCGATCCGAGCGCCACCGGCACCGCGCCGGCGGCGACGATGGCCGCCGACCCGCCACTCGAACCGCCCGGCGTGCGATCGTGCGCCCACGGATTCAAGACCGGGCCGAAGGCGGAGTTCTCGTTCGACGACCCCATCGCGAACTCGTCGCAGTTGGTCTTGGCGACGATGATGGCGCCAGCCTCGCGAAGCTTCGCCACCACCGTCGCGTCGTACGGGGCGACGAACCCTTCGAGCATGCGCGACCCGGCGGTCGTGCGTCCGCCGCGGACGCAGATGTTGTCCTTGACCGCCACCGGCACCCCGGCCAGCGGAAGGGTCTCGCGCGCCTCGGGCGGCATGGCATCGATGGCGGCTGCCTGCATGCGCGCCGCGGCGTCGTCGCGTGACAGGACCGCGTTCAGGCGTGCCGCGCGGTCGAGGCCGTCGAGGGCGGCCTCACAGACCGCCATGGCGGTGAGGGTGCCGTCGCGCAGCGCCTGCTGGATGTCGGCAATGGCTCCTGGGACGACGCTCATCCGCCCACCACGCGAGGCACGCGGAACACGCCACGGGCGGCGTCGGCATCAGGCGCGTTGGCCATGACGTCGGCCGGGGCGAGCGACGGTTCGACGACGTCGGGACGCCAGGCCTTCGGCGCGTCGTGCACATGCGCCGTCGCCGCCACCCCGGTGGTGTCGACCTCGGTCAACTGGTCGACGTAGTCGAGGATGCGCTCGAGATCCGCGCTGAGGCGTTCGCGCTGGCCTGGAGCAAGGGCCAGATGCGCAAGGGCGGCCACGCGGTCGATCTGGTCGGGAGAGAGGTGTGACATCGCCCGGCATTGTAGCGCCCGCCCCGGCTACAATCATGAGGCTCATGCGCCGCCTCACCTTCGCCATCGCCCTCGCGGCCTCACTGTTGCTCCTGCCGCGCGGGGTGGGGGCGTGGGGCTTCGAGGCCCACAAGTTCATCGCCGGCCACGCCATCGCCCTGCTGCCGCCCGAACTGCGCGCCTTCTTCGACTCGCGGCGCGACATGTTCGTGGAACACTCGATTGACCCCGATCTCTGGCGCAACGTCGGGTTCACTGAGGAGCCGCCGCGGCACTTTCTCGACCTCGACGCCTACGGGGCCTACCCCTTCGACGCGCTGCCGCGCGACTACGACGAGGCCATCCGCGTCCATGGCGAGGAGAAGGTGCGGGTCAACGGGCAGTTGCCGTGGCGCGTCGCCGAAATCTACGACCGGCTCTTCCGCGCCTTCGAGCAGCTGAAGAAGGGCGACGCCCCGGGCTGGACGTACGACAACATCGTTTTCTTCTCGTCGGTGCTGTCGCACTACGTCGGCGATGCGCACGTCCCGTTTCACGCCGTCGTGAACTTCGATGGCCAGCTCACCAACCAGCTTGGCGTGCACAGCCGGTTCGAGAGCGAGCTGTTCAGCCGTCTCCGCGACGACATCGCCGTCCGTCCGACGGAGCAGGCGCCCATCACTAATGCGCGCGACGCGATGTTTGCCGTCCTGCTGACCAGCACGACGCTCACCGACGCCGTGCTGAACGCCGACCGAGCGGCCATCGGCAGCAAGGAGTACTACGACGACGAGTACTACCGCGCGTTTGCGGAAGGGGGCGCACGGGTCGTGCTCGAGCGTCGCGTGAACGACGCGATCGGCGCCGTCGCGGCGATCATCACCGGGGCATGGGAAGCGGCAGGGAAGCCCGACCTCACGCGCCGCCCGGCGCGCGGGCCCGCCAAACGGCGCTACGTGGACGCCGCGCCGAAGACGCCCGCGCCGTGACGAGCGTGCCCGGCCATCCTCACCTTCACCCGCTGCACGGCCGTGAGGCCACGCCTCACCAACTCGTCAGGTACGTCAGATTCTCGCGAATCTCGACGTCGCGAATGCGTTCGTGTCGTCCATCGGGCGTGCGGACGTCCAGGTCGTAGCGTCCAGGCGGCGCCACAAACAGCAGATAGCCGTCGCCGGGAACCGCCGTTGCGGCAGCCGTGTCACGGCCGCCGTGCCGCAGCGTGGCGGACCATCCGACCACGCCAGTTTCCGGCGTCGCCCCCGCGCGCCGAACCTGCAGGGCGCCGTGCCCAGGGCGCAGGTTCAGCACCTCCAGGTGACGGCCGTGCTCGCCCGGATACGCCACGAGGAGGCGAAGGCTCGTCCAGCGAACCGCCAGCACCCGCCCATCGTCCTGATGAAGGAGCTGCAGATCGTACTGGCCGGCGGGCAGCGCAATCCGGCGCTCGCCTTCGGGGCCGGCCGGCACCACCCGAGGGGTCGTGCGGGATCCCGCGTCGTACACCGTGATCACCGTGGCATCGGTCACTTCGTCGAGCCCGTCGAACACGCGGAGGTCGAGTCGAAGGGACGTGGCCTGGTCGGGCTGCAGCGCGCGTGCGGCCGGCTCGGAAACATCGAGTGGAAGGACGAAGTTCAGCAGTGCGAGCAGCAGGGCCACCATCGCGCAAGGGTAGCAGTGACGCGGGTGGTATGGTGTGAGTACGGCGCATCCAGACACGCGCAGAGGCACGGAGTTCATGCTCGAGGTCTTTCTCGTTCCTGTCGGTTCGGATACATACCAGCCCTACTGCGAGCCGCCCGACACCGACGTGGTGACTGGGAGCGATGAGGCGCGCGGGTTCATCCGACGCATGCGCGACCGCTTCAAGGCGATGCTGGCCGAAGCGGAACAGGAACGGCGTCGCGCGGCGCGCGGCGAGGTGCGTCCTCCGGCCCCCACCCGCACCGGGCGTCTGCGTGACCGCGTGCTCCGTCACGTCGCCGAACACATCGCCGAGAAGCGCCTGCTGTGGCACCTGCGCCACGAGGAGGCGGCCGTGTTGTTCCATCCTGCCGACATGACCGGACCTGACGCCCTGGCATGGTTGAAGGGCGAGATGCGTCGTGATGCCGACAAGCACCTGTTGTGGTTCGTGGTGAACCTCGTGTTCTTCATTGCCTCGGGCGCGCTGGCGCTCGTGCCAGGGCCCAACGTGCTGGCGTATTTCCTCGGGTTCTTCGTGGTGGCGCACTACCTGTCGTGGCGGGGCGCGCGCAAGGGCCTGAGCGACGTGGCCTGGCGCGCCGAACCGAGCGAGCCGCTCTCGGACCTGCGCGAGGCGCTGCACATGGACGAGCCCATCCGAGACTCGTCGATTCGCGACATCGCCGCGCGCCTGCGGCTCGAAGACCTGCCGACGTTCGTGCAGCGCGTGGCCTTCCGCGTCGCGCCCGACCGCGCCTGAGCGGCGTGTTATCATCCGCCGCCGTGACCCTTGGCGAGTTGGCCACCGCTCTCGGCTGCCGCCTCGACGGCCCGGGCGACACGCCCATCCTGCGGGTCGCGGCGCTCGACGCTGCCGGCCCCGGCGACGTGTCTTTCTACGCCAATCCCCGATACGCCGCCGCGCTGCGGCAGACCCGCGCCTCCGCGGTGATCGCGGCCGACGATGTCGAGGTGCCCACGGCGGCCCTGCGCTCGCCCGAGCCGTATGTGGCGTTCGCGCGCGCCCTAGCGCTGTTGCATCCTCCGCCGCGGCCCGCCGCTGGGGTGCATGCGACGGCCGTCGTCGATGCCTCTGCCACGCTGGGCCCGGACGTCTCGATTGGAGCCTTCGCCTGCATTGGCGCAGGCGTGACGATTGGGGCGCGCACCGTCATCGCTCCGCACGTGGTCGTCGGCGACGCAGCGACGATGGGCGACGACTGTCATCTGCACGCCCACGTGTCGATCCGCGAGCGCGTCACGCTCGGCCACAGGGTCGTGGTCCAGAACGGCGCCGTCATTGGCGCGGATGGCTACGGCTTTGCGCCGATGCGGTCGGGCGGGTATCTCAAGGTGCCGCAGGTGGGCACTGTCGTCATCGGCGACGACGTGGAGATCGGCGCCCTGACGGCCGTGGACCGGCCGCCCGTCGGCGCGACGGTCATCGGCCCGGGGACCAAGATCGACAACCTGGTGCAGATCGCTCACGGGGTCGAGGTGGGCCGCGAGGTGCTCCTCGCCTCGCAGGTCGGCATCGCCGGCAGCACCGTGGTGGGCGACCGGGTGATCCTGGCCGGACAGGTCGGCGTGGCGGGGCACGTGGAGATCGGGGCGGGCGCGCGCGCCACCGCGCAGACGGGCATCCCCAACTCGGTCGACGCCGGGGCATTCGTGTCGGGCTATCCGGCCATCGACAACCGGGACTGGCTGAAGGCGTCGGCCATCTTCCGGCGGCTGCCGGAGTTGCGCCGGGCGGTGAGCGATCTGGCCAGGCGGCTGACCGCGCTCGAGCAGCGCTCCGACGGCGGCACGCCGTAGCCCGGACGCCCGCCGACCCCGTGACATAATCGGGATCAAATGGCCCGTGTTTCCCTCCGGCTCTGTCTGGTGCTGCTGTGCGGCGCCGCGGTCTTCGACACCCCCTGGCTCGCGCCGGTGTCGGCCACGGCACCCGACACGGTGCGGCCCCGCCCGTTCGACTACGACTTCTACACGTTGCCCAACGGCCTCAAGGTGGTGCTCTACGAAGACCACTCGACGCCGATCGTCAACCTGCAGCTGTGGTACCACGTCGGCTCGAAGGACGAGAAGCCGGGGCGCACGGGCTTTGCGCACCTCTTCGAGCACATGATGTTCAAGGGCAGCCGCAACGTGGCACCCGAGGCGCACACGTCCTACATCGCGTCGATCGGCGGGCAGAGCAACGCCTACACCACCGAGGACACGACGGTGTTCTGGGAGACGGTGCCGCAGCATTACATGCCGCTCATCCTCTGGCTCGAGGCCGATCGCATGGCCTCGCTGCGCGTCGAGGAGAGCACCTTCCGCACTGAACGCGAGGTGGTGAAGGAGGAACGACGCACCCGGGTCGAGAACCAGCCGTACGGCCGGTTGTCGGAGATCATCTACGACCAGGTGTTCACGACCCACCCGTATCGCCACCCGGTCATCGGCAGCATGGCCGACCTCGAGGCCGCGAGCATCGACGACGTCCGCGAGTTCCATCAGACCTACTACCGGCCCGACAACGCCACGCTCGTTCTGGCGGGCGACTTCGACCCGGTGCTCGTCAAGGGCCTCATCGAGCAGTACTACGGGCGCATTCCGAAGCCCGAGGCGCCGCTCGTGCGCAACATCCCGGTGGAGCCGCCCCAGACGAGCGAGTCGCGCATCACGCTCACCGAGCCGTGGCCGCTGCCGGCCGTTGTCGTCGCCCACCGCATCACCTACGACGGGCATCCTGACTCCTACCCGCTGCACATCGCCGCGAAGGTGTTGTCAGACGGACAGAGCTCGCGCATCTACGAACGGCTGGTCTACAAGGAGCGGCTGGCCCTGTCGGCATTCGGGCAAGCCAACCTGATCGAGGATCCCAACCTGTTCTACACCGTGGCCATCGTCTCGCCGGGACGGTCGCCGGAGCAGGTGGCCGCCGCGCTCATCGAGGAGCTCGATCGCCTGGCCGCCGAGCCGATCACCGCTCGCGAACTGGAACGGACCAAGAACCAGTTCGCACGCGATTACGTGTTGCAGCGCCAGACCATTCAGTCGAAGGCCTCGGCGCTCGCCCATGCCGTGGTGCTGCACAAGGGCGACATCACGACGGCGGACAACGAATTCGACATCTTCCAGAACATCACCCAGGCCGACGTGCAGCGGGTCGCCCGCACCTACTTCCGCAAGGAGACCCGCACCGTGATCACCATCATGCCGAGCGGACAGCGGCCGACGGCGGGAGGTGAATGATGGCGACCTGGCTCACACGCATCGGGTGGCTGTTCATCATCGTCGGGCTGGTGGCCGTGACGGCGCCGGTGTGCGGGCAGGAGCGGCCGCCGCGCGCGCTCCCGGCCAAGGATGTCACGTTCCCGCCCTACGAAATCCGCACGCTCGACAACGGGCTCCGGGTGGTGGTGGTGTCGCAGAACGAGCAACCGGCCGTGAGCCTGCGCCTGCTGGTGCGCGCCGGTGCGGTGCACGACCCGCAGGATCGCGCCGGCCTGGCCGCGATGGTCGGGGCCATGCTCGACCAGGGCGTCCCCGGGCGCTCGTCGTCGCAGATCGCCGAGACGATTGACTACGTCGGGGGCGCGCTCGGTGCTGGTGCCGGCACCGACCTGTCGTTTGTCAACGCGCTCGTCCTCAAGACGCACTTCGACCTTGCGCTCGACCTCGTGTCGGCCGTCGCGCGGACGCCGACGTTCCCACAGGAGGAACTCGACCGCATCCGCGACCAGGCCATGTCGGCGATGCAGGTCAACATGCAGGACCCCGACTACGTGGCCGATGTCGCGATCGACCGGCTTGTGTACGGCTTCCATCCGTACGGGCTGCCCGGGAACGGCACGCCGACGTCGGTGGCGGCCATCACCCGCGACGACCTCGTGCGATTCCACGAGACGTGGTTCGCACCCAACAACGCCCTGCTTGCCGTGGTGGGCGACGTCACGCCCGACGAGGCGTTTGCGGGCGTGCAGCGGGCCTTCGGCGACTGGGCCCGCAAGGACGTGCCGTCCATCGACGTCGGCGCGATGCCCGAGCCCACGCGCCGCATGGTCCTCATCGACCGTCCCGATTCGGTGCAGACCGAGATCCGGGCAGGCATCGTCGCCATCCCGCGCAAACATCCCGACTACATGGCGGTGAATCTCGCGTCGAAGATTCTGGGAGGCGAGGGCGCCAACCGCCTGCAGAACGTGCTGCGATCCGAACGTGGCCTCACCTACGGCGCGTCGGCCGACATGGATGCCTTCAAGCTGGGGGGTGCGATTGTCGCCAAGACCGACACGCAGACCTCGACCACGGGTGAGGCCCTGCGCCTGACGGTGGACGAGTTCGCGCGCCTCGTGCGCGACACGGTGGGCGAGCGCGAGCTGGCTGGCGCGCAGGCGTATCTGGCGGGAAGCTTCCCGTTGGGCCTCGAGACGGCCGACGACATCGCGCTCCAGGTGCTCAACGTCCTCTTCTACGACCTCGACGTCAAGGATCTCGAGACCTACCCGGCGCGGGTCACCGCCGTGAGCGCCGCCGACATCCAGCGCGTGGCCCGCGAGTTCGTCAAACCCGACCGGCTCTCCATCGTCCTCGTGGGCGATGCCGGGCAGGTCGTCCCGCAGTTGAAAACGGTGGGCTTCGAGGACGTCGAGATCGTGCCGATCGCCGACGTGGACCTCACGAGCGCCACGCTACGGCGCAGGAGCGCGGCCGCGGCGCAGTGAGCGGCGTGATGATCTCCTGCGGGGAGCCGTCGGGCGACCTGTATGCAGGAGCCCTGACGACGGCCCTCCGCGCCGCGCGCCCGGATGTGCCCGTGTTCGGCTTCGGGGGCGACCGGATGCAGCAGGCCGGTGCCGACCTCGTGGGCCACTTCGCCGGCCTGTCGGTGACCGGGCTCTCCGAAGTGGTGCGGACGCTGCCCCGTACGTGGCGGATGTACCGGACGCTGGTGGCCGAGGCCGAGCGGCGTCGGCCCGACGTGTTCGTCGCCATCGACTTTGCCGACTTCAACTTCCGGCTGGGGCAGGCGCTGCACGCACGGGGCATCCCGGTGGTCTACTACATCAGCCCGCAGCTCTGGGCATGGCGACCAGGGCGCATCCACACGATGCGCCGCTTCGTGCGGCGGGTGCTCGTCATCTTTCCGTTCGAGCCGGCCATCTACGAGCGCGCCGGCATCCCCGTGACCTTCGTCGGGCATCCGCTCGTCGAGCTGATCCCGCCGCCGGCCGATCGGACGACCTTCCTCGTCGCACGCGGGCTGCGTGCCGAGGGCCCGACCGTCGCGTTGTTGCCCGGCAGCCGTCACAACGAGGTGCATCAGACGTGGCCCGTGCTGGTCGAGGCCGCACGCAGGCTGCAGGCCGAGCTGCCTGACATCCAGTTCGTGGTCGCACGGGCGCCGGGCCTGCCCGACGCGTTGTTCGACGTGCCCGCCGGTACCTCGCTGCGGATCGCCTTCCTCGAAGGCGAGACCGACGCCGTCCTGGCCTCGAGTGACGTCGTAGTGACGGCATCGGGCACCGCCACCGTCCAGACCGCGCTGCACGGCACGCCCATGGTCATCGTCTATCGACTGTCGCCGCTGACCTACCGTCTGGGCCGCCCGTTCGTGAGCGTGGACACGTTCGGCATGGTCAACCTCATCGCCGGCCGGCGCATCGTACCCGAGCTGATACAGGACGACTTCACCGCGCCGCGTGTGGTGCACGAGGTGCGGCGCTATCTCGATGACCCGGCCTATGCGGCCGAGGTTCGTAGCGCCCTCATGGGCGTGCGGCAAGCGCTTGGCGGTCACGGCGCGTCGGCACGGGCCGCAGAAGAGGTGCTTGCCGTGGCACACGCGGACGGGGACTCGCAAAGGGTGCGTTCATGAGGCGCCGGATGGGGCGGCGGCTGCTGCCACTGGCCGCGTGTGCGTTGTGGCTGCTGCTCGGGTCGGTGCCGCAGGCGTCCGTCGTGGTGCCGATGACGCTCGAGCAGTTGGCACGCGAGGCCCACGTGATCGTCGACGCGAGGGTGGTGGCCGTGCACGTCACGGCCAACGCGGGACGCCTCGAGCGCATCGTCACGTTGCGGGTGCTCGGCCGGTGGAAGGGCGAGGCTGGCGACGTGGTGCACGTGCGCCTGCCCGGCGGCTCACTCGGTCGCACCACCACGCTCGTGCCCGGCGCCCCCACGTTGCGCGAGGATGAGCGCTTCGTGCTGTTTCTGGGTGACGCACCCCGAGGCGGCTTCGTCGTGCTGGGCTTGCACCAAGGGGCGTGGCGTGTCGTGTCATCGCCGCTCGACGGCGCGCTCCAGGTGGGGCCGGCGTCGGTGGCGGGCAGCCGCGCAGCCGGACCCGTCACACGCGGTGACGGCACTCGTCGTACGCACCGCCTGGGCGACTTCCAGGCACTCGTGGGCGGGTTGCTGGAGCGCGAACCGTGAGTCGGCAACGTGGCCGGCTGCTGAGCGGTGCGCTCCTCGCGGCACTGGTGATCCTGCTGGCGCCCCCTTCGGTGCGCGCCTATCTGAAGTTCGGCTTCGCCGACGGCCTGCAGACGCGCGTGCTGCGATGGCCGACCGAGAACCCCGTGCGGTACTACGTCGGCAACCGCGGCGTCCCCGGGGTGTCCGCCCAGGCGTTCGACGAGGCGGTCGCACGGGCCTTCCGCACCTGGGAGGACGTGCAGACCTCTGCGTTGCGCTTTGCGCGCGCAGGAACGGTGGGCGCGCCGCTCGACGACAACGACGGCCTTACGCTGTTGGCCTTCGACCGTCGCCCGGATCTGGACCGCACCCTGGCCGCCACGTCCTACACGATCGACATCGCGACCGCCGAAATCCTCGAGGTGGACATCTTCTTCAACGAGACGTTCCCGTGGTCGACGGCCGCGGCGGGCCAGGCGGGACGGTTCGATCTCGAGTCGATTGCGCTGCACGAGATCGGCCATCTCGCAGGCCTCGGGCACTCGGCGCTCGGCGAGACCGAACTGCAGCCAAACGGCACCCGCCGGTTGCTCTCGGCCGGCGCCGTGATGTTTCCCATCGCGTTCAGCCCCGGCAACATCGACGGCCGTCGGCTGCAGCCCGACGACATTGCCGGTCTGTCCGACATCTACGCGGCTGGGGACTTCCGCGCGCGCACGGGCAGCGTCTCGGGCCGTGTGCTTCGCGATGGCATCGGCCTTCTCGGCGCTCACGTCACCGCGTACCACCTGATGTCGGGCGAACTCGTCGCAGGGTTCACGCTCGACCTCGACGGCTCGTATGTGCTGGCCGGCATCGCCGCGGGCCCGGTCGTCCTCCGGGTGGAGCCTCTCGACGATGGGGACGTGGAGAGCTTCGTGGGCGCGCCGGGCGTGGATGTCGACTTCCGCGCCGCGTTCCTGGACCGCGTGGTCTATGTGCCTGCCGGCGGGAACGTGGGCGGCCTCGACTTCCGGGTGACGCGCCCGTGAGCCGCGATACGGTCCGGTCGCTCCTCGGTGTCGTCGCCCTCCTCGTGGCGGGCGTCGTGCCCGCGGCGGGCCAGACGGTTCCCGGAGCCACGTCTCGCGTCGAGGTGTCGGCGCTGGGCCTCGTCACCACGGGAGGCGACCTCGGCGCATCGGAGGCGTTGCTGCGTGGCAACACCGTCCCCTCGGGCTCGCCGGTGCGGCTGTTTCAAACCGACACACGCCTCGCCGCGATGCCGTCAGCCGAGGTGCGGGTGGGCGTGCGGGTGGCCCGCGCGTGGATGGTCGAGGGGGGCGTCGCGCTGGGCCGGCCGCGCATCGACGTCACGTTGTCGAACGACCTCGAGGGCGCCGACGACGTCACGGCGACGACCGACCTCACGCACATCACCTTCGACGGCGCGTTGGTCCGTCGGTGGCAGCGTGGGCGCACGGCCCCGTTCGTGCTGGCCGGCGCGGGTTACGTGCGTCAACTCGACGCTGCACGGACCACGGTGGGGACGGGGCAGATGTACATCGCGGGCGGCGGCGTCCTCTACGGCCTCGGCGGCGCTGCGGCCGGCGCGTGGCCTCGCGTCAGCCTGCGGGCCGACATCCGGCTGGTCGGCCATCGTGGCGGCATGGCGTTGATGGACGCCCGGCCGCTCGGTGTCGGCGCGGGTGTGGGGCTGACGGTCCGGGTGAGGTAGCTCCCGCCTCGCCGAGACTGGCGCTACCTGACGCCCAGCAGGATCTCCGTGGTCAGTTGATCGAGCCGTTCGTAGGCCAGGCCTCTGCGTGCAATTTCCCTGCGATCGAACGGGCGCGCGGCGAGTGCGCGCGCGCTGTCGGCCGAGAATGCGCCGAGGCTCGCGCCATCGCCGTGCGCGTCGCGGACGAGCGCCTGGATCTCCGCATCGGTATTCCAGCGGGCGGCCTTCTCCTTGAGGATCAGGTAGGTGCGCATGCAGCCGTGGGCGAAGGCCTTCACGCCCTCGATGTCTTCGGTGCGGTAGCAGTGTGCGTCGAAGTGGCGGGGGCCGTCGTAGCCGACGTCCTCGAGGAACTTGACGAGGAAGAACGCGGCGCGCGGGTTGGCCGCGCCGAACCGGAAATCCTGGTCGTAGCGGCCCGGGTTCTGGT
>JAEZDP010000109.1 GCA_023418055.1 Acidobacteriota bacterium | reverse complement strand
GGCGACGACGAGGGGTAGGGCGACGGCTTCATTGGCCCGTACCCATGACGCGCCGCTGGAGTAGCGCGTGATCACCGGCGGACGAGCCTCACGGTTTCGGCCAGCACCAGCACCCACGCCAGATTGGCCGCCACGTAGAGCGTGCCGAGTTTCAGCACGATGAACGCCGGTTCCAGGCTCGTGCGAAGGCTCGCCGGTCGCCAGTACACGCCCTGCCACGGCAGCCACACCAGCATCACCACCGCCACGAGGGCCACGACGACGACGCGCGGGTGCAGGCCGACGAGCAGCCACTTCATCGACGCGACATGGCGCGTGCCGTAGGCCGCCGCCCACGCCAGGCTCGTCGCGAGCCATGTCGGCACGAGCACCCACTGCACCAGCGCGACCGTCCACCGGACGGCCTCGTGCAGCCACGCGGTGTCGGTGACGTCTCCGGCGGCGATGGCCGCCGCGTCCACCTGCCCGGCGTGTGCGGTCCACCAGCCCTCGAACCATCCCGCCAGCCCGCACAGCACTCCGACGACCAGCACGCCCAACAGCGCCCCGGGGAGCATGGCGGTCACGACCGAGAGCCCCCGCCACGGCGGGCGGCTGACGACAAGTGCGCGCGCCGCCGAGGCCGACGTCCACAGCAGCACCAGCGCGCCCACGACGACGAGGGACGCCGACACCGCGAGCATCAGGATGTTCGATTCGGGCGTGTTGATCAGGCCGAACCACGCGGCTGCGGCCATGCCATGGCCGACCAGCACCCAGAGCAGCACGAACGCCACCTGCGTCACGGCTGCCCTCCGGCGGCGTCCGTGCCGCTGGTCACCTGGAAGGTCTGCGCCGCACTCGTGGCCACCTCGCCCGGCATGTACATGGGCGCGACCCTGGCCGGCATCGCGCGGAACTGCCCGGGCGTGGTCGCACGCAGCAGGTACACGAACTCGGCGCGTCCGTTGAAGTGCTGCAGGAAGAGCGCCACGCGGTCGTCACGGTACTCGCGATGGCTGCCAAAGGTCCAGGGCGGCGGCTGTGCGAGTTCCAGGGTGTGGGGATTGGGCACGGCTTCGGCGCCTGCCGGCAGCGGGTCTTCCACCATCAGGTACTGCCAATCGTCGGCTCCAGCGACCACGAGGCGCACGAGCACGAGATCGCCGGCGGCCACGGTGCCCGTGAAGGGGCGTTCCTCATACACCACGCGATTGCCCTTCCTGACGGGCGTGAGGCTGAAGTAGCGTCGGCTGAGGGCGAGGCGGCGCGATCCCGTGCGTTCCAGGCCCTCGCCCGTGTCGTAGTAGCGGGCCGTCGCCGTCCAGTACGCGGTGCCTCCGACGGCATCGAGCGACACGACGTTCGCGCCCGCGGCCGCGGGCAGCGTCACGACCTTCGGCGTGGGGCTGGTCCAGTCCTCGGGCGCGAGACGCACCTCCTGCTGCTGGCCCCCTGCCGTCACCGTGACTGTCGTCTCGGCGGGGCGCTGCTGCCGCTGTTCCAGCACGCCGAGGAGCCCGTAGAGCACCATGGCGGTCTGCTTGGTCGTCAGCCACGAGGCGCCGCCCCGGCGGTGCGCCATCAGCCAGCGGAGCGCCCGATCGATGAGCGCATCGTCCGGGCGGACGGCGGCCAGCGCCTGCACGACCGCCGCCGTGGCGTCCACAGAGGCATCGCCCCAGTCGCCCAGCAGCGGATCATCGTCGCTCGACCACCAGGCCAGCTCGCCCTGTGTCTCCGCGCGGTTGGCAAGTGTCGCCGCCAGTTCACCTTGACGACCGTCCTGCTGTACGTGCAGTGCCAGCAGCAGCCACGCCTGCCCGTAGGGCGACATCTCGGCGCGTGCGCCCCACGAGGTGTCGAGCAGCCCAGGCAGGCTGGCGCCGGCACCTCCGGCGTCGATCCCCGCGGCCGACGCCCTGGCCAGCACATAGGTCAGGTAGGCGCGCAACTCGTAGGCCATCTGCGGCTGGTCGGCGAGGTGCCTGGCGGTGGCCGCCACGGCGTTGCGCAGGGCCATCTCGGGCACGCTGACACCCGCCCCGCGGGCCTCGAGCAGCGCGAATGTCGCGTAAGCCGTCATGAACGGGTGGTCGGCATCGGTGGCCCACCATCCCCAGGCGCCGTTGTCGTGCTGCAGGGCCAGCAGGCGCGTGAGGCCGTTGCGTGTGGTCCTGGGCAGCAGGCTCATCCGCTCGGTGGGCGCGACCTGCAGCTGCGCCAGCGTCCGCATCACGAGCAGGTTGGGCACGAAGCTCGAGACTGTCTGCTCCGTACACCCGTAGGGATAGTCCACGAGGTAGTCGATCGCGCCGAGCATCGCGCCGGCCAGTGAGGGCATGACGCTCACCTGCAGCGATCGCGCGGTGGGGTTGGCGTCGAGCGGCACGTCGAGCGAAACCGACTGCGGCGCGCCAGGGGCGATGACGCCCGACACACCGGCGTCGCGCCGTGCCCCGTACGGCTGCACCGGCAGGCGGACCTCGACGGCATCCGTGTCCGCGCCCGCACGCACCGCTCCCGTGAATGTCGCTTCGCCCGCAACGCCGGCCGTGAGGCGCCACTCGTGGCGCGCTTCGCCGCCCGCCGGCACCACGACCGTCTGCGGCGCGAGCGGCACCACCGGTTGCACGCCCGACGCCTCGAGCGTGACCGACACCTCGGCCGGTCCCGACGGCAGGTAGTTGTGGACGATGGTCGGCAGATCCACGACGTCACGCTCGGTGAGGAAGCGAGGGGCGACGACGCGCAGCAGCAGATCCCGGGTCGTGGTGGTCCGCAGCACCGCGGTGCCGACGCGTGTGTCGGTCGTCACGGCTCTGGCCGTGAGTCGCCACGTGGTGAGCGAGTCGGGGTAGGCCACCTCCACCTGCGCGAGGCCGTCAGCGCCGGTGACCACATCGGCCTGCCAGAAGATGGCGTCTGGGAAGTCGCGCCTGACGTCCGGTCGCTCGGGCATGTCGGCCTTGAAGTCCGCCAGCGACAGCGGACGTCGCCGTGCCGCCAGGCGCAGGCGCTGGGTGCCGGCGTAGCCCACGAAGTAGTACTGCCGCGAGTAGTCGGTCGAGACGCGGCTGTACTCGGTCCGATAGAACACGCGCAGGGCGTCCGGCGTGGTTTCGGCCTTGACGCCATACACCGCTTCGTCCACGACGCCCACGCTCACCTGCGCCGGGACGGGCTGGCCCGCGGCATCGAGCGTGCGGATGGTGAAACGTCCGGGCTGGCCGGGACGATACACGGCGCGGTCGGCCGTCAGTTCCACCTGCACGGCACGCGTGACAGGCGGCACGCGCAGCCGGCGCTCCGCGTGGTACACCTTGTCGTCGACCATGTAGAGCAGGTGCACCCACGTATCGCCGAGATCGGCATCGGCAATCGGCACCTCGAAGGTTCCGTCCGCGTCCGCATGCTGGACGGCGTGCCAGGTCAACGTACGGGCCTCTTTCGTCAGCAGCACCTGCGTCGCCGGTCGATCTCCGCGCAGTGCGAGGCGCGCCACGTCTCCTGGCGCGTACGTCCCCTTGTCGGCGATGAGTTCCACCGACTGCTCGGCGCTGTCGTAGGTCACCTCGTCGGCGCCCGGCACCCACAGCCACTGCTCGTCGGACACGGTGCGATCGCCCGACACGGCGCGCGAGACGACCCGGTAGCTTCCTGGGCGTGTCGGCGCGACGAGTTGCGCCGCCCCGCGTCCATCGTCACCGGTGCGCAGCGAGTGCCGATCGACGACCTCGCGTTCCTGCTGTCCTGTCTCGCTGTTCCACTCGGAGCGGACGACGTCCACCTCCACGGGCACGCCGGCGACGGGTGTCCCACGGTAGTCGACGGTTCGCACGCGCAGCGCGAGCGGCGCGCCGGGACGGGCCACGTAGCTGCCGACACGACTGGCGATGAGGAAGTCGCCGAAGGTGCCTACGAAGGTGGCGGCCTGCGACACCTGGAGGTCGCTCACGTCGCGCACGCGGGCGTCCACGCGCACCAGCACGTCGGCGCCCGAGTCGCTCACGGGCACCGGCACGCGCAGCGTCGCCTGGCCCTGCGCATCGAGCGTGGCCTTGAGGGTGGCGCGCTCGTCGCCGCCGTAGAAGTAGGGCTGCGTGGCCTCGCCTTCGTCCTCGGCGTCCACCCAGCGCAGCGGCGAATAGTAGGGCGCCTCCTGCACCACCAGCTCCACCTGGCCCTGCCGCACCGGCTGGCCGAAGTAGTAGCGGGCGCTCACCTGCACCTCCACGGTCTCGCCCTGCCGCGCGAACCGTCGCGTAGGGGTGACGCTGATCTCGAACTCGGGCTTGCGGTACTCCTGCACCTCGAAGCTGCCGCTGGCGCGGCCCTCGCCGAGCGTCACCGCCACGACGTGGTCGCCGAGGGCGGCACCCGCCGGCAGCACCACGTCGGCGTGGACGGCGCCGAAGGCATCCACAGGACGCCGCCCGCGGAAGACGACGTCGCCGGACGGGTCGGATACGGCCACTTCGGCCTCGGCCTCGGTCACGGGTTGCAGCGACGCGCCTTCGCGCCACCGGAGCACGGCCTTGACGTGGGCCGTATGGCCCGGGCGATAGATGGGGCGGTCGGTGTAGACGTGTCCGACCAACTCACGACGCGGCTGCCGCAGGGTGTAGGCCGCGGGGGCACTCGCCACGACCTGGTCGCCGCAGCGCGCCACCGCCACCACATCGTCGGCGGCGATCCCGGCATCGATCGCGACCCGCAACACACCGTCGCTGCCTGTCCGCCCCTCGCCGAGCGTCTGGCGATCGGCAAGCAGCCGCACGTCGCACCCGTCCACGGGCGCGCCCGAGACGCGGTCGACGAGATACGCCAGCACCACGCCAGGGCCGGTCTTGGTGATCAGGGCGACGTCGGACACGATGACCACCGTCGAGGCCATCTGCTGACCGTGCACCGCCTCCACGACGTAGATGCCCGGATCTGTCACCTCGATGGGCACGCGGCGCACGTCGGCGTCGCGCAGGAGCGGCAGCATCTCGCGCCAGGTCGTGACCACCTGCTGGTCGTTGAGCAGGGGCACCTGGGCGAACGCGTTGAGGCCGAGTTGCACGCGCCGCTGCACGATGGCCGACCGCGCCTCGGCGCGTCGGTCGGCACGCAGTTGCGGGCTGGCCTGCCGGCGAAGGAAGTTGCGCCAGTCGGCGCGGCGCGCGGACTTCCACGCGGCGATCCGTTCGATCCAGGTGCGTTCCTGCGGCACCGTGTACTCGGGGCTGCCGAGCACGTGGGGATCGTCGAGCGCGGCGAAGAAGGCAAACGGGTCGCGCACCTTGTAGACGCGGAAGTCGAGACTGTCGAGCCGCTCGAAGGTGAGGGTCACCTCTGGTGCCGTGGTCCGGCTGAAGATCTGGCTGCTCGAGAGCGAGAACGCGGGGAGGGCGGACGCCTCGGCTCCGTCTGCCGACGGTTGCGCGCCGGCACGTGTGGCGATGGCGAGGACCAGGGCGAGTGAGACGACCAGCAGGCGGCGACGGGTCATGGGATGTGCAGGCGATACACGCCGAGGAAGGCGGCATTGGCTGAGAGCGGACGCCAGCGGGGGGCGGGATGCCGCTCGAGATCGGACAGGCGTACCTTACGCATCTCGCCCGGGTCGTCCGCTGAGGCCGGGCCCGTGTGGTAGACCACCAGTCGTCGTGCTCGCGCTCGAAGTGGGAGCGACCGACAAAGACCATCAGGTGCTGCGGCAGTGACTGGCCAGGCTGGTGGAAGGCCAGCAGGTCACCGGGGCGGGCGGCCCTGGCGTCGCGGCTGACGAGCGTGGCGTTGTGGCGGAGGATGGTGCGTGCGTCGGCGAACTCGGCGTACGCGGCCGGGTCGTCCGCGACGCGAAAGATGGGGAGTTGTCCCTGTGCGCCCTGCAGCCTGGCGCGCACCTCGGGGAGGACGGGCAGGGCGGGCAGGGCGAGGCGGCGCAGCCATTCGCCTGTGTGTTCGCGCAGCGCTTCGCGAGCGGCGTGGCGGACCAGTGCCGCGCAGTCGCCGACATCGTCGGTGGGGCGGTAGAACTGGGCGTCGGCGAGCAGGGTGAACCAGGCCCTGAAGGCCGCCCGATCCTGTGCGTCGAGCACGGGCCTGCCCGCACCGAGTGAGAGGAGGAGCAGGAGCCCGAGGATGGGGTCAGGTCTCGAAAACCAGCGTTTTGCACGCTCTGGCCCCGGCCCCACACCCGCCCGCCGACGCTCACTCATGACGAAACACCCCCGGCAACACCCCCAGATACGCCCGCGCGGCGCTCCACCGCCCGAGCAGCAGGCTGACGGCCGCCCGCAGCGGCATTCCGGCCACCATCAGCAGCCGGAAGACCCGGCCCGCGCCCCGCGACAGGTGACGGTCCACGTACCGACGCATGTTCCGATACCACGCCTCATTGAACGTGCCGAGCCCCATCGACCGCATGGCGACCCCGCCTTCGTGCCGACACCGCGCCTCCGCCACATAGCGGACGCGCCAGCCCGCGGCGTGCAAGCGCCGGCAGAAATCGACGTCCTCGAACCACGCCGGATGGAACCCGGCGTCGAACCCGCCGACCTGCTCGAAGGCCGTCCGTCGTACCAGCAGACAGGCAGCCGCCGGCTGCTCGACATCCTGCGACACCGACAGATCGACGTCTCGCGCCAGGTACCGTGCCGAGACCGGATTGCCAGGCCACACCTGATCGACGAGCAGCAGGTCCACCGCCAGCGTCGCCAGCGTCGGGAACCGCCGGACGGCAAACCCCGCCTGCGGCCTGCCGTCCTCGCCGACCAGACACGCGCCGGCCGCCCCGATGCCCTCGTCGTGCTGCACCGCGGCGAGCATCGCCGCCACGCTGTCGCGCGTCAAGATCACGTCGGGATTGAGCACGAGCACCCACGGCGTGGTGGACCGCGCCACACCCGCGTTCACGCCGCCGGCAAAGCCCAGGTTGACCGCCGAGGCCACCAGCACGGCCGACGGATGCCGTTCGGCCACCATCGCCGCACTGCCATCCGACGAGGCATTGTCGACGATGATGGTGGGGAAGCCGAGGGGCAGGGCCGACTGCAGACACCGGTCGAGGTGATCGCGGGCGTTCCAGTTGATGATGACCAGGGTGAGCACGTCGGACACGGCGGGTGCGGGAGAGTGTGACACGGGTGTGTCGCTTTCGGTGGTCGTGCCGGTCTGGCGCGACGCCCCGGCCGTGGCGCGCCTGCTGGCCTCGCACCCATCCTCGCCCGCCGAGTGGATTGTCGTGAGCGTGGACGACCCCGACGAGGACGCCGCGCTGACCCCGGTGCTGACCGCCGCCTCGCACGTGCGTTGGGTGCGCAGCCCGCGCGGACGCGGCCCGCAGCAGAATGCCGGCGCCGCAGCGGCCCACGGCGAGTGGCTGCTCTTCCTGCACGCCGATTCCAGCCTGCCCGAGGGCTGGCTCGACGAGATCCGGTATGCGGCCACTCGTGCGCGACCCTACGGCTGGGGCTGTTTCAGGTTTGCCCTCGACAGCGACGCCTGGCAGGCCCGCCTGCTCGAGCGCGTCGTGGCGCTGCGCGTCCGGCTGGGCCGGCTGCCCTACGGTGACCAGGGAATATTCCTGCGCCGTGACGTGTTTCAATCTACAGGAGGCTTTCCGCCGTACCCGCTGATGGAGGACGTCGCTCTGGTGCGGCGCCTGTCGGCGCACGGGCCGCCCTACCGATCGCCGCTGCCGCTGCGCACGTCCGCGCGACGCTGGCAGCAGGACGGCTGGCTGCGGCGGTCGCTGCGGAACCTCTCGGTGCTGGCCCGGTACATGTTCGGCGTGCCGCCCGAGCGCCTCGTGCGACCGTACGAACGGCCGCGAGACTGAACCAACGAGAACGACGCCATGCTGATACGCACCACGCCGACCATCCCGACCCGCGAGATCACCGACGAAGCGCTCTACCTGCGGCGCCGCGACTTCCTGCGGACGGCCGCGGTGGCCGTCGGCGGCGTCATCGGCAGCGGGTGCCTCTCGGGCGACACGCTGCAGGCCCAGGAGGCCATCCCCAACGTCCGCAAGAGCCCGCTCAGCACCACCGGCGAAGAGCTGACGCCCTACGACGACATCACCAGCTACAACAACTTCTTCGAATTCGGCACCGACAAGAGCGACCCCAAGAACAACAGCGGCCGCTTCAAGCCGCGCCCGTGGACGCTGAAGATCGACGGCGAGGTGGGCAAGCCCGGTGACTACACCCTCGAGGACGTGCTCTCGTGGTTCCCGCTCGAGGAGCGTGTCTACCGCCTGCGCTGCGTGGAGGCGTGGTCGATGGTCGTGCCGTGGGTGGGCTTTCCGCTGGCCGACCTGCTCAAGCGGGTCGAGCCGACGTCACGCGCGAAGTTCGTCGCCTTCACCACGGTGCAGCGCCCGAGCGAGATGCCCGGCCTGCGCCAGCCGTCGATCGACTGGCCGTATCGCGAAGGCCTGCGGCTGGACGAGGCACTGCATCCCCTCACGCTGATGGCGGTGGGTCTGTACGGGAAGACGCTGCCCAATCAGAACGGCGCGCCGCTCCGCCTGGTCGTGCCGTGGAAGTACGGGTTCAAGAGCATCAAGTCGGTGGTGCACATCCGGCTCGTCGAGTCGCAGCCGCACGCGTCGTGGAACGCGCTGCAGCCGTCGGAGTACGGCTTCTACTCGAACGTCAATCCCGAGGTGGACCACCCGCGCTGGAGCCAGGCGCGCGAACGCCGCATCGGCGAGTTGTTCCGCCGCAAGACGCTGCCGTTCAATGGGTACGCCGAGCAGGTGGCGTCGCTCTATGCGGGGATGGACTTGAGGAGGAATTACTGACGCTGCTCAAGCCGCTGGTGTTCGTGCTGTGCCTCGCGCCGATGGTGTGGCTGTTCTTCCGCGCCTTCACGGGCGGGCTCAGCGCCAACCCGATCGACGACATCACCGACATCAGCGGCACCTGGACCTTACGCTTCCTCCTGCTCGGCCTGGCCATCACGCCGTTGCGGCGGCTCACCGGTTGGTCGGGCCTGGTCCGCTATCGCCGGATGATCGGCCTGATCGCGTTTGCGTACGTGTGCCTGCATTTCGCGACGTACCTCGTCTTCGACCAGTTCTTCGACCTGGCGGCGATCTGGGACGACGTGGCGAAGCGGCGGTACATCACGGCCGGCTTTGCGGCGTTCGTGCTGCTGATTCCGCTCGCCGTCACGTCCACGACCGGCTGGATTCGGCGTCTGGGCGGCAAGCGGTGGGCGCAGTTGCATCGGCTCGTGTATGTCGCCGCCGTGCTCGGCGTCGTGCATTTCCTGTGGCTGGTGAAGGGCAACGACCTGCGCGAGCCGCTGACCTACGCGGCCATCCTGGCTGTGCTGCTGGGGATGCGGCTGCCGTTCTGGTGGCGTCGTACGAGGCCGATGCGCGTCGCCGACGCGGTGAACGAGCGGTGACGGCGAGGTCCGGCGCCGCGGCGGGCCCGCGTGACTACGGATGACTACGGTGTCGGGTTGACGGGGAACTCGGCGAGCAGCTTCTCGGCAGCCAGCGAGGCCATCCGGTCGTAGCCGATCTGGTCGGGGTGCAG
>JAEZDP010000044.1 GCA_023418055.1 Acidobacteriota bacterium | reverse complement strand
CGCAGCGACAGGTCGCCGCCTTCGCCGACGTGTACCGGAGCGAACAGACAGGGCGGGTGCTTCAGGCTGCGCCGGCCGTCGAGCAGGCCGGCCAGTGTGTGGGCGAGCAGCGCGCCGCCGGTCACCGGGCCGACCACCGCCGTCACCCGATCCGACACGTCGAAGGGCAGGATGTCGAGCAGGTCCTGCGCCAGTCGCCAGATCGTGGACGGATGGCGGAACAGCATGTGCGGGTTCACGTAGAGCCGCCCGTGGTAGCCGTTGCCGTAGTCGAAGTGCCCGTCGAGCAGCACGTCCGACTGCTGCAGGTCTTTCAGCGCCCGTTTGCGGACGTCGTCGATGCGTACGTTGGTCATCTGGATTCCACCGGGGCCGAAGGCCACGTCTCGAGCCCGTTCACGCGACGGTTGCAGTACACGAGGCGCCCGCCCACGATCGTGGCAGCCACGCCGCCCCTGAGCGTCCATCCGTCGAACGGGGTGTTGGTGGACAGCGAGTGCATCTCGGCACGGCTCACGGTCACATCGAGATCGGGCGCGAGCACGCTGATGTCGGCAGCGGACCCGACAGAGAGCGTGCCGCCCTCGACCTTGAGGATGCGGGCCGGGTTCAGCGACATGAGCTCGACGAGCCGGGTCAGGCCGATGTGACCGGCATGGACGAGCCTGTCGAACGTCAGAGCCACCGCCGTCTCGAGGCCCACGATCCCGAAGGGGGCCTGGTCGTACGGCAACGCTTTCTCGTCGGCATGGTGCGGCGCGTGATCGGTCGCGATCACGTCGACGCTGCCATCGACGATGCCGTCGATGAGCGCGTCCCTGTCGCTTGCCGGGCGCAGCGGCGGGTTCATCTTCGTGTTGGTGTCGTATCCCCGCAGCGCCTCGTCGGTCAGGACGAAGTGATGAGGCATCACCTCGCACGTGACGGCGATACCTCGCGCCTTGCCCTGTCGCACGGCCCGCAGCGACCCGGCAGTGCTGAGGTGCGCGATATGCACCGGCGCGCCCGCGAGTCCGGCGAGTGTGATGTCGCGTTCGACGTTGATCTCTTCGGCTTCCCCGGGAATCCCACGCAAGCCGAGTTCGGTGGCCACCACGCCTTCGTGCACCACGCCGTCGCCCTTGAGGGTGGGGTCTTCGCAGTGGTCGATGACCAGCACGTCGAGCATGCCTGCATACTCGAGCGCTCGCCGCATGAGCAGCGCGGTCTTCACCGGATGGCCGTCATCGGAGATCGCCACGCAGCCTGCCGCCTTCAGCTCGCCGATTTCAGCCAACTGCTCGCCCTTCGACCCCACCGACACGGCCCCGATGGGATAGACCCGGGCCAGACCGGCTTCGGCGGCCTTGTCGAGGATGTAGCGGGTCACCGAGGCGCTGTCGTTCACCGGCGTCGTATTGGGCATGCACGCGACGGCCGTGAAGCCGCCGGCAACGGCCGATGTCACGCCCGATCGCACCGTTTCCTTGTGTTCCTGCCCGGGTTCGCGCAGGTGCACGTGCATGTCGATGAGCCCTGGCGTGACGACGCATCCCGCGGGCACCTCGAGCACGACGGTGCCTTCGGGCACATCGAGATGCTGCCCGACGCCAGCAATCACGCCGTCGGCGACGAGCACGTCGCACACCTCGTCACGTGTGTTGGCCGGGTCGACGACGCGGCCATTTTTCAGGAGGTAGTTACGCATGGTCACTGGTCACGGCTCGCAGTGGGTAAGGTAGGCCGCGGCTCGCCGAGCCGCCGCACGTCAATTGTCATTCGTCGCCGCCGCCCGCGAGCAGGTACAGCACCGCCATCCGCACGGCGACGCCGTTGGCCACCTGCTCCAGGATGACCGCGCGTGGGCCGTCGGCCACGTCCGACGCAATCTCGACGCCGCGGTTCATCGGGCCCGGGTGCATCACGATGGCATCGTGTTTCGCCAAGGCCAGGCGCGCAGCCGTCAGGCCGAACAGCGCGAAGTACTCGCGCAGCGACGGGAAGAATAGGCTGTGCATGCGCTCGAGTTGGATGCGCAGCATCATCACGACGTCGGCCCCGTCGAGGGCCTCTTCGACGGTCCGACAGGGCACGGCGCCCAGGCTGTCGATGCCGGCAGGCATGAGCGGACGCGGGGCGCACACGCGCACCGTCGCGCCCATCGTGCGCAGCAGTAGCAGGTTCGACCGCAGGACTCTCGAGTGCATCAGGTCGCCGACGATGGCGACCTGCAGTCCGGAGAGCGCGCCCTTGTGCTGGCGGATGGTGAAGGCGTCGAGCAGGGCCTGGGTCGGATGTTCGTGCATGCCGTCCCCGGCATTGACGATCCGCGAACGGCAGTGCCGCGCGAGCAGGTGACAGGCGCCCGACGACCCGTGCCGCACGACCAGCATGTCCGGGGACATCGCCTCGATGTTCTCGACCGTGTCGAGCAGCGTCTCGCCCTTCACCACGCTCGACGTGGACACGGCGATGTTGAGCGTGTCGGCGCTCAGCCGCTTCTCGGCGATTTCGAAGGACGTCCGCGTGCGCGTGCTGGGCTCGAAGAAGAGGTTCACGATGGTGCGGCCGCGCAGGGCGGGCACCTTCTTGATGGGACGCGCCGCCACTTCCTTCATCGCGTCGGCGGTGTCGAGCACCAGCGT
Source organism: Acidobacteriota bacterium (assembly GCA_023418055.1). Taxonomy (GTDB): domain Bacteria; phylum Acidobacteriota; class Vicinamibacteria; order Vicinamibacterales; family Vicinamibacteraceae; genus JAEZDP01. The sequence goes on along the minus strand of JAEZDP010000044.1, from coordinate 15,837 downwards.
GATCTCTTGCGGGCTCAGGTCGCCGATGCCGAGCAGGTGGCGCCCCCGAAGGCCTGTCGGCGAGCCCGTCGTCACGACACGCCCTCGAGCAGCACTTCGTCCACCCCGTCGATCTCGCGGAGGCGTACCTGCACGCTCTGGTCGAGCGACGTCGGCAGGTTCTTGCCCACGTAGTCGGCCTTGATGGGCAGTTCGCGATGGCCCCGGTCGACCAGCACCACCAGTTGGATGTGTTTGGGACGGCCGTAGTCGATGAGCGCGTCGAGCGCGGCACGAATGGTGCGACCCGTGTACAGCACGTCGTCGACGAGCAGGATGCGGCGGTTCTCGATGGAGAAAGGGATGTCGGTGCTGCGTACCAGCGGTTGCGGGCCGACGGCCTGCCGCATGAGGTCGTCGCGGTAGAGCGTGATGTCCAGCGAGCCCACGGGCACGGCGGTGCCGCCGATGTCCTGGACGAGCGCGGCCAGACGCTCGGCGATGACGACGCCGCGTGTCCGGATGCCGACGAACGCGACATCGTCCAGGCTGCGCGTGCGTTCGAGGATCTCGTGCGCGATGCGCGCGAGCGTACGGTCGATGCGCGCCGCATCCATCACGCCGGGCATGATGGGACCTCGCGGGCAGATTGTTGGAACGGGCGCGCGCAGCGCGGCCCGGGCAGGGCGGGGGGTGTGTGCATGTCGACCTCTTTGCGGACTCACGGGTCCGCGCTTAAAGAGCCGTCCGAGAGGATACCACAGCGCTTCAGCGCGCTTCGTAGCTCGGCACGTACGTGACCGGGCGCTCGTTGGTGAAGCCGGCGACGAAGAGGTCGGTGCGCGGAAATCCGTCGATGTCGCGCGCCACGGGGAGCCCGAGATAGTAGAGGACCGTGGGCAGCACGTCCACGACGGCGCCGACAGGTTTCCGCCCAGGGGCCACCAGGCGGCCGTAGGCGAGCAGGAACCCGTCGGACCGGCTGGCTTCGGCTGCGAGGCCCGCGTCGTCTGCGAGGCGATGACGCAGGCGCTGCAGCGGGCTGGACGACTCGAGGCGATAGCCCGACATCACCAGCAGCAGGTCGGTGTCGGCCAGGCGCGCGAGGATGGTACCCACCTCGTCGTCGAGGAAGTCGTACTCGCGGTCGAGTCGCGACCTGCGGTCCACGCCAGGCGCATCGGGCGACACGTCGGGGCCCAGGTCGATGAGCGAACCGTAACGCATGGCACGGACCAGCGGGTCGCGACCGGCGACCGCCGCGTCGAGGGCCTCGCGCAGCTGGCGATCGGCGGCACGTCCGGTACCGGCATGCGCGTCACCGGCCAGCACGACGAGCGTGTCGTCCACGACGGGCGTCGCGAGCGGCCAGCCTGCGATGGCGGCGCCCAGCCTCGACGCGCCGAGCATGCGCCACAGTGTGGGTGCCCTGATGTCGCCAGGCTGTCGCGTGCGCGTCTCGACCAGGCCGAGTCGCGGCAGGACGTCTGCAAAGACGTAGCGCGGCAGCAGGTCGATCTGGATGGGTCCGGCCTGGTAGGCCCTGGCCGACGCCACACCATTCCCCGCGGGATACCGGCCGGTCGCGACGGCCGCCCAGACGGGCTCCGGTTCTGCCGGCTCGAGACTGAAGAGCGCCAGCGATGCCCCCGTGTCGAGCAGCCGCCCCAGGTTGGGCAGGCGGCCACTGGCCGCGGCCGGTGAGATGTAGTCGAGCGAGGCGCCGTCGAGCAGCAGCAACCAGACGCGCCCGCCTGGCGTATCCCGCACCGCCAGGTCCGGCGCCAGCAGCGTCGTGGCAGGCCGCGTCGCCAGGGCAGGGCCACGCGCCACGAGCGGCAGCGTGACCACACCGACGACGGCGATGGCGTAGAGCGTGCCGCCGACGCGGCTGCCGCGCCGTCCGAAGGAGTAGTGCACGAGCGCGATGACGAGTAGCAGAACCGCACCCGCCGTGAGCACTCCGGCGGCCAGCGTCATCCGCCGCGCCGTGTCTGGCGGCAGCGACGGCCCGTACGCGGCAGCGTTCAGCCACATCAGGAGGCTGCCGAGCGCCACGACGCACGTGGTCATCCACGTGAGCAGGCGCAGGCTGAGCCACCCCGGAGAACGGCGGCTGACGGCGTAGCGGATCAGGCTGGCGAGGTAGAAGGCCGCAGCGAGCACCACACCAACGGTCGCGAGCAGTCGCCAGCCCACGGCGGCCGCGGTGGTGGCCGTCAGCGGCACGTTGGGGTTGAGGAACACCAGCAGGTGGCCGGCCATCACGGCCCCCAGGCCTCCGGCCAGCAGCGCGTTGGTCAGCAGTCGCAGGTACGCCATGCGGAGTTACGCTATGCTGCCAGCCATGATCGTCGACCTCCCTGCCGAGGTGCTCGACAACCGGCCGCTGTCGGCAGAGTACAACGTCCTCACGCTGGCGGCGCCCCGCCTCGCGGAGTTGTCGCGACCCGGGCAGTTCGTCATGGTGAAGACCGGGTCGGACCTCGACCCTCTGCTGCGCCGGCCGTTTTCCGTGTTCGAAATCCTCAGGGACGACGGAGGGGCGGCGCGTGGCATCTCGATTCTCAACAAGCGCGTGGGCACGGGGACTCGCCTGGTCTACGACGCGCGCCGTGGGACGACCATGCAGGTGCTCGGGCCGCTGGGCCAGCCGTTCCCTGCGCCGCCGCCGGACGCCCACGTGTGGATGGTGGCCGGGGGCGTCGGGCTCGCGCCCTTCTGGACGCTGGCCGACACCGTCGTCCCCACGGCGGCACCTTGTCGTCTGTTCTACGGCGCGCGCACGTCGGGCGACCTGCACTATGCCGACTGGTTCGACGCGCGGGGCGTGGACGTCGTGATGTCGACCGAAGACGGGAGCCGCGGCGATCAGGGCTTCGTGACCGTGCCGCTGGCCCGGGCACTCGACGAACATCCCGCCGGCCAGCCTCTGGCCCTGTACTGCTGCGGGCCTACTCCGATGATGCGCGCCGTGGCCGACCTGGCCGCGCGCCATGGGCACGAGACGTGGGTGTCGCTCGAGCAGGTGATGGGCTGCGGGATGGGAGGCTGCTACAGCTGCGTGGTGCCGACGCGCCAGCCGGGCGGATCGGCGCATTTCGTACGGTCGTGTCTGGATGGCCCGGTGTTTGCCGCGAGCACTTTGGTCTGGGACGCGCTGTCGGCGGGGCACGCATGACGGCCCCGCGGGACGTCCCCACCTCAGGGCCCGCGAGCGTGGACCTGACTGCGCCGTTGGGCTGGCTGACCCTGCGGAACCCGTTGATGGCCGCCAGCGGCTGCTTCGGCTATGGCGTGGAGTACGCGCGGGCGGTCGATCTCTCGTCGATCGGCGCCGTGGTGGTCAAGGGCCTGTTCCTGAGCGAACGCGAAGGGCACGCGCCGCCCCGCATCGTCGAGACCCCGGCCGGCATGCTCAACGCCATCGGCCTGCAGGGCATCGGCGTCCATCGGTTCGTCAAGGAACGCTTACCTGAACTTCGGCGCCTCGGCGCGACGACCATCGTCAACGTGTGCGGCAGCACGCTGGACGAGTACGTCGAGGTCTGCCGCGTGCTCTCGGACCACGAAGGCGTCGCGGCGATCGAACTGAACATCTCGTGCCCCAACATCAAGGAGGGCGGCATCCAGTTCGGGTGCAGCCTGCCAGGCACGCACGAGGTGGTGGCGGCCGTGCGTCGGGCCACGACGCTGCCGGTCGTTCCCAAGCTGACGCCCAACGTCACCGACGTCGCGTCGTTTGCTCGCGCGGCCGAAGAGGCGGGCGCCGACGGCATCTCACTCGTCAACACCTTCCTGGCGATGGCCATCGACGTGGAGACGCGCAAGCCGAAGTTGACCAACGTCATGGGCGGGCTGAGCGGTCCGGCCATCAGGCCCATCGCCGTCCGCATGGTCTACGAGTGCCGGCAGGCGGTGCGCATTCCGATCATCGGCATGGGCGGCATCGCCAGCGGGGCCGACGTCGTCGAGTTCATGCTGGCCGGCGCCAACGCCGTGCAGATCGGCACCGCGAACTTCAGCGACCCTTTCATCTGGGATCGCGTGCTCGGCGAGTTGAGGGCCTACCTCGTCCGACACCGGCTGACACGGCTCTCCGACCTCGTCGGCGGCGTCGTGACCTCGAAGGCCCGGCCGACGGAGCAGACATGTCGCGCGTGATCGTGGCGCTCGACGTCGACAGCGTCGGCGAGGCGCGGCGGCTCGTAGAACAGGTGGGCGGCACCGTGGCCGCCTTCAAGGTCGGCAAGCAACTGTTCGTCGCGGAAGGGCCCGCGTCGCTTGCGCCCGTGGTGCAGGAGGGGCATCGGCTGTTCCTCGACCTGAAGTTCCACGACATCCCCAACACCGTCGCGGGGGCCGTGCGGTCGGCCACGCGGCTGGGTGCGTGGATGTTGACCATCCACACCTCCGGCGGAGAGGCGATGATGCGTGCCGCCGCGGAGGCAGCGGCGGCCGAGAGCGACCGGCTCGGTTGCACGCGCCCGCTGGTCGTCGGCGTCACGGTACTCACCAGTCTCGACGACCGGGCCCTCGACGCCGTCGGACAAGGCCCGTCCGTCGCCCCTCAGGTGTCCCGCCTTGCGCGCCTGGCGCAGCAGGCCGGCCTCGATGGCGTGGTCGCGTCGCCACTGGAGATCGAACTGATCAGAGAGGCGTGTGGTCAGGACTTCCTCGTCGTGACGCCGGGCATCCGTCCGGGAGGCGGTGGCGGCGACGACCAGGCGCGCACGCGCACGCCGCGCGAAGCGGTCGCGGCAGGTGCCAGTTATCTCGTGGTGGGGCGTCCCATCACGGCAGCTCCAGATCCGCGCGCGGCAGCGGAGGCCCTGTCGAGGGACATCGACGATTGAGGCAGGCGACGGGGCGGCGTCAGCCGAAGACCCCCGACCCGCGCGCAAGAAAAAGGCCCGCGGCTCGGGGAAGCCGCGGGCCTGCTGTCTGCGTGCGGTCCGTCTACTTCGCGGTGAAGAGGAAGTGACCGCGCCGGTTCTGCGAGTAGCAGCTTTCAGCTTCTTCGTTGCAGAACGGCTGCTCCTCACCCTTGCTGACGATCGTGATGCGATCGGCGGCCAGGCCCAGGCTCACCAGGTAGTCGCGCACCGCCGCGGCGCGCTGTTCACCGAGCGCCAGGTTGTATTCGGGTGTGCCACGGCTGTCGCAGTGCCCTTCCACCAGAATCCTCGTGCTGTTCCAGCGGGTGAGGTACGTGTAGTTCTTCTGCAGTGACGCACGACCGGCCTCACTCACCGTCGAACTGTCGTAGGCGAAGAACACGTCCTCGAGGGGCCGCTCCGCATTCAATTCGTCGAGCGTCTTGCGCGCGAACAGCTCGTCCTCGCTCAGAGGCGCGGCAGGCGCGGGCGCGGGCGCAGGGGGCGGCGGCGGCGGCGGTGGTGGGGGCGGCGTCGTCGCAGGCTCAGACGGCGGGGGTGGCGGCGGCGCAGGAGGTGCTGCCTTCTTCGCACAGCCGGCCAGGCCCAGAACCAGACACAAGCCGACGACGGGCAACACTGGTCGCACTCGTGACATCTACCTTTGACTCCTCGAATAGGGGGCAGTGCTTGTCGCGGCCGGCACAGTACCGCGAGTGGTTGATCGCGGGAAGACTACAGACTCATGCGTTGTGCTGTCAACGTCGGCGGTGCACGAGCGACCGCCCGACAGCGGCTCGACGAGCACGTCGGCCATCTCGAGCGCCAGGCGTCGCGCGTCTGCGGAGCCTGTCCGCTGCCCGGCCACGAACGACTGCGTGGCCAACAGGGTCAGCGTGACGCGTCCGTCCACGCGCGCGCGCCGCGGAACCGTCATCGAGATGGCGAAGGGACGCGGCAGCGTGCCCTCGAAGAGCGTGCCCGCCGTGTCCGACTGGACCGTCAACACCGGCGCCTCCTCGTAGTGCCGGGGCCACGTCCCACGCAAGGTCAGCTGGAGATCGCAGTCGGCGCCCCATACGTCGATGACGGCGGTGGTGGTCATCCATCGCCAGCGCCGGCCCGAAGTGACGTCGCGTTCGGGCTCGAACCATCCGTCGCCCAGCGCCACGACTGGCACACCGCTCGGCTGGATGTCGAATTGCTCGAGCAGCACCGTCGCCGGCGATGCGGCAGCGGCCTCGCCGACACGCGCGACGAGCAACTCGGACTCGGTGATCCCGTCGCCTCGGGAGCCAGCGGCGGGCAGCGTCCAGACTTTGGTGAAGCCGCCCGCATCGAGCCGCACGTCGGCCTGCCAGTGGTCGCCTACCGTCACGGTGAGCTGCACCGCGGATGCCTGCGGGCCAACGACACGGCCCCCGAGCAGAAGGGTGCGTGGGCCGAGCGTGCGCCGCACGATGGCGCGCGCCCCATCGGGCGACGCCGGCCCGCGCCCCCTGGCCTGAGCCAGCCCTGCGAGTTCGGGCGTCAGCGCCCAGCCTTCGTCGAGCACCCACGCCGGGTCTTCCACGACATACCAGTCGAACGGCCGGGGGCGCATGCCCCCGAGCAGCGGCGCGACGGTGTCGGGCCACGCGAAGCGCTCGCGCAGCCGGAGTGCCCTGGGATCGACGGCCGCACGGTCGCCGCGTTGCGGGTCGACGAGCCACCACCCGTACACACGAGGCCGGCCCATCACCGGCCGCAGGGCGGCCCACTCGAAGGCCCGAGGGGCCGGCGTGTCGTCGAGGCCTGGCAGCGTCGTCATCTGTCGGGCCCGACGGGTTTCCGCCCACACGCGGCGATGCACGAGCACCTGCCCAGGCGGACGCACCATCGCCTCGGCCTTCATCTCACGTATGGCATCGCTTACAGATTCAGGGGCCCGGATGTAGTCGTGGTGGGCCCGCAGCGAGACACCGGTCAGCACGCCAAGCCACACGATGGCCACCGGCGCCACCGCGCGCGGTGCGATGCGGCGCCCACCGAGATCGAGGGCCGACACGGCCAGCACGACGACAGGCACGACCAGCGGCAGGGCGTACCGCGTCGTCTCGGTCTCCTGGAAGAGCATGTGGAAGAGCGCGTACGGTCCCCAGAGCAGGGTGGCCAGCCACAGGACCCTCGGGCTGTGACGGGCAACGGCCGCCAGGCCAACCACGGCGAGGCCCAGCGTGACGGCGGCCAGCCACGGCGTCGTCCAGGGCTGCACGAAGGAGTCGGCGACGGCGGTCAGCAGCCGACCCGGCGACGGGTCGAGCACCAGCATCGGCACCCCGTCGAAGTCGTCGCCCGCCTGCGAGCGTAACGCGGCCAGATACGCGGCGGGGCCACCGCTCAGCGCCACCATCGGCACCGCCCACCCGAGCGCCCCGAGGACGGCCCCCACGCTGAGTGCAGCGGCGGCCCGTCGATGGGCCGCGCGGAGATACCACAGCGCCACGGCTGCAAGGAGCGGCAGCGTCAGCCACATCACCTGTGACCGGAAGCCAACGGCCAGGCCCGCCCACGCGCCAGCAGCGCCGACGAGCGCAACGCCCGGCGGATGGCCACGCGTCACCAGGTGCAGCAGCCAGGCCTGCGCGACGAGGGCCGCCGCCAGGCCGGGCATGTCGCTCAGCGGACGCGCGGCGGTCAGCCACGGCAGCGGCGCGCAGGCGAAGGCCAGGGCGCTGCCGGTGGCGGTCCAGGTGGAGCACCCCGCGTGAACGAGCACCCGACGCAGCGCGACGACGGCGATGCCGCCGCTGAGGCCGGCCAGACCGACGAGGGCCGCGAGAATCGGATCGACGGACGGCGCCGCCTGCTCGATCAGCCAGGCCACCATCCGGGTCGCGGCGATGTAGACCGGGTAGCCCGGCGGATGAGGTTGGTGACGCGCGACGTCGTAGGTGCGCACGCCGAGCGCGAAGTTGATGGAGTCGATGTCCTCGATCGACACCCGCGCGAGGGCGAGGTGGACGAGGACGATAAGCGCGGCCGTAGACGCGACGAGAATCTCGTGCGAACGCTGGCCGCGCATGCGTCTGCCGGGGAGGAACGGACAGCCGTGGGGGCGCGCCTACTCAGTCGTCGTCGTCAACGTCGTCGTCTTCGTCGTCGTCCTCGTCCCAATCGTCATCGTCCTCGTCGTCCTCGTCGTCGTCCTCATCGTCGTCGTCGATGTCTTCGTCGTCGTCGATGAGTTCGTACTCGAGGGGCGAGACGCCAATCACGCTCAACGTGACGCCGCATTGCGGGCAGGACACGATGTCGCCTTCTTCAGCATCCAAGGGGTTCACTCCGAACTCGACGTCTTCGTCACAGGAGGGGCAGATTGCCATACGGTCTCCGTGGGCCACTGGCGGCCGCATCCCGAGTCGCTGCACACGGCGGCGACGCGAACGAACCGGATTATAGCGACAAGCCCGGAGCCACCGCAATCAGGGCACGTCGGTGTCGGCCAGCGTGAACCGCAACAGCCGCAGACTGATGGCCACGACGACCAACGACGCGCCGACATCGGCGGCAACGGCCAGCCAGAGCGAGGCCAGTTGCAGGGCCGCGAGCACCACCACGACGAGTTTCAGGGCAAGGGCCAGTGCGACGTTGAGGCGGATGATCGACACCGTCCGGCGGCCGAGCGCGATTGCGTAAGGCAAGAGCGACAGATTGGCCTGCATCAGCGCGCCGTCGGCCGCTTCGAACGCGACGTCGGTGCCACTGCCCATTGCCAGGCCGACGTGTGCGGTGGCCAGCGCCGGCCCGTCGTTCACGCCGTCACCGAGCATCAGGACATGACCCTGCTTCCGCTGCAGCGCCTCCACGGCGTCCACCTTCTCGTGCGGCAGCAGGCCAGACCGCCAATGCGGGAGGCCCACCGCACCCGCCAGCGACGCCACGGCCGGCTCCGTGTCGCCCGAGAACATCCACACGCGCCCATCGACCTGGTGCCGCACGCGCGCGACGACCCGCGCCGCCTCGGCCCTGGGCCGATCCTGCAACACCATGCCGCCCACGTAGTGGCCGTCCACCGCGACGGCCAGCGACAGCGCTGCGGCGCCTGGTGCGGGGACACCCGCCGTGCCAAGCGACGCCAGCCACCGCACGCTGCCGACATCGATCGCCTGCCCTTCCACCTCGCCGGAGACGCCTCCGCCCGGCGTCACACGCACTCTGGCTGGTGCGCTGGGCTGGATGCCGTGGTGAGCGGCCCAGCGGACGACCGCGGTGGCCACGGGATGGTGCACCTGCTGTTCGAGCGACGCCGCCAGCCGCACGAGCGTCGTCTCGTCGATGCCCTCCGCGACGACGCTGCCCACGTCGAGCGTCCCTTCGGTGAGGGTCCCTGTCTTGTCGACGGCCACGACCTGCACCGCGGCGAGCCGCTCGAGGACGTTGCCGCCCTTGAGCAGCAGCCCGCGCCGCGCCGCGGCCGACAAGGCAGAGACGACAGCGACTGGCGTCGCGATGACCAGGGCGCACGGGCACGAGATCACAAGCAGGACGAGCGCAGTGTGCAGGGCCGCGCTCCACGCGACGCCGGCCACCAGGGGAGGCACGACGGCCGCGAGGACGGCCAGGCCCAGCACGGCCGGCGTGTAGACCGCGGCAAACCGGTCGACCAGCGTCTGCGCGTGCGCCCGCCTCGACTGCGCCTGCTCCACCAGATGGAGGATGCGCGCCACCGCGGTGTCGTCGTGACCCCGCTCCACGCGCAACACCAGCACGCCGTTGCCGTTGATGCTGCCGGCAAACACGGTGTCGCCCGGCACGCGCTCGACCGGCACCGACTCGCCCGTAATGGCCGACTGGTCCACCGTGCTCGTGCCGTCGATGACCACGCCGTCGAGCGGCACGCGGCTGCCGGGCCGCACCAGCACCTCCGTGCCTGGCGCGACGTCGCGAACCGCCAGCACGGCCAGGCCGTCACTGCCCCGCACCTCGGCCAGTTCAGGGACGATGGCAAAGACCTCACGCACCGCCCGCCGCGCACGCTCGAGGCTGCGCGTCTCGAGCCATTGCGCCAGCCCGAACAGGACGACCACCGCCGCCGCCTCGAACCACTCGTCGATCACCACGGCGCCGGCCACGGCCACCACCATCAGCACATGAATGTCGAGGCGTCTGCCACGGACGGCCTGCCACGCGCGGGCGAGCGTGCCCGGCAGCGCGAGGGCGATGGCAATCAGCAACAACCCACGCACCGCCACGGCGGGCCCGCTCAGCGCCCAGACCCCGAGTGCACCGACGTGCGCAGCTATCGCCGCCCCCAGGAGCCACGGAAACGTCGTGCGTCGCGCCTCCTCGGCCGTGCGGCTCGCGCCGTCCACCGGCCAGGCGCGCATGCCGGTCTCGGCCACGGCTTCGGCGATGCGGGCGGTGTCGGTGGTGGCGGCGTCGAAATGGACCCGCAACCGGCGCGCCAACACGTCGGCATCGAGGTCCGCGATGCCGTCGAGTCGGCCCAGGCGCCGCTCGAGCAGCGCAACCTCGTGCGCGCAGTCCATCTCGTCGATGCGGAAGGTCGCTACGGCGTGGTGCACGCACTGCGCACACGTGCCGATGCTCATGCCCCTCCTCCCGCTGCCGGTCCGGGTTCGCGCACATGCGTCAGCGCCTGACGGAACAGCGTCAGCACGTGCAGGTCGTCGAGCGCGTAGTGCACCTGCCGCCCGTCGGGACGCCCCCGGACAATGCGCGCCTCCTTGAGCACGCGCAACTGATGCGACACGGCCGACTCGGTCATCTGCACGGCGCGCGCGAGGGCTCCCACCGTCATCTCCCCCGCCGCCAGTGCCGCGATGAGGCGCACGCGCGTGGTGTCGCCGAGCACGCGGAAAGTGGACGCGACGGCATCGGCCACGTCAGGCGGCAGCAGCCGTGCGCGGAGTTCCCCCGACCGTCCTGCCCCGGCGAGTGCCTCGTCGCCCTGGTCGCCCGGCGTCGAGACAACGGCCGGGGCCGTAACGGATCGGGGAGACGGGCGCGACGCGCGGGGCGAGCGAAGGGCGGTGACACTGGACATATGAGCAACCGCTCATATGTTACCAGAGACGCCCTTGCCTCCGCATCGGGCGCGCTACTACCATCTGGGGCTGCAGCCGCGCCATGGCGCGGCCTCTGCTACTCGCCTACTCGACGGAGCGACCCACTGTGATAGAGGTGCAGAACCTCACGAAACGCTACGGCCCCTTCACGGCGGTGGACGGCGTCAGCTTCAGCGTCGCCAAGGGGGACATCCTCGGTTTTCTGGGCCCGAACGGCGCCGGGAAGACCACGACCATGCGCATTCTCACCGGCTACATGCCCCCGACCGAAGGCTCGGCGCGCGTGGCCGGGTTCGACGTCCAGGACGCCCCGGTCGAAGCCAAGCGGCGCATCGGCTACCTCCCGGAGACGCCGCCGCTCTACCCCGAGATGACCGTCCGCGACTACCTGACGTTCGTCGCGCGCATCAAGGGCGTGCCCTCCAGCGAGCAGGCCGCGCGCGTGGGCACCGTCATGGAGAAGGCCCGCGTGGCCGACATGGCACGCAAGCACTGCGGCAAGCTCTCGAAGGGCTACCGGCAGCGGGTCGGGCTCGCCCAGGCGCTCATCCACGATCCGGAGGTGCTGGTGCTCGACGAGCCGACCGCCGGCCTCGACCCGAAGCAGATCATCGAGACACGCGACCTCATCCGCCGCCTCGCCGGCGATCACACCATCGTGCTCAGCACGCACATCCTGCCCGAGGTCTCGCAGACGTGCCAGCGCGTGGTCATCATCAACAAGGGTCGTGTGGTGGCCGAGGACACGCCCGAAAACCTCACCGCCCGCCTGCAGGGCGCCAGCACCGTCCACGTGGAACTCGAACCCGACGGGCGCGATCCGCTGCCGCTGCTGCTCGGCATCCCCGGCGTCACCCAGGCCGCCATCGTCGGACCGGTCACACGGACGGTCGCCCTCGAGGTGCAGAGCGATCAGGGCCGCGACGTCCGTCGCGACGTGGCCGCCGCGCTCGTCGGCGGCGGCTTCGGCCTCGTCGAACTTCGCCACGCACGCATGAGCCTCGAAGACATCTTCCTGCAGTTGACGACCTCCGACGCCCCGCCTCCTGCCGACGTGCCGCCTGCGCCGTCCGACCCCGCCACGGCGCCCGTCGATGCCCCGGAGGTGCCCCGTGCGTAACATCGTCGCCATCGCGCGCCGCGAGCTGCAGGCGTACTTCGCGTCGCCCATCGCCTACGTGATGCTGGGCCTGTTCGCCCTGCTCTTCGGGTGGATGTTCTACAGCTTCCTGCGCTTCTTCGCCGAGCAGAGCCTGCGCATGTCGCAGTTCGGCATGGGCGGCCCACAGGCGCTCAACGTCAACGAGATGATGATTCGCCCCCTGCTGCTGCAGGCCGGCATCGTCGTGCTGTTCTTCCTGCCCATGCTGACGATGCGGACCTTTGCCGAGGAGAAGCGGTCGGGCACCATCGAACTGCTGCTGACCTCGCCGCTCACCGACTGGGAGATCGTGCTCGGCAAGTACGCCGGCGCGGTGGGGCTGTACGTGGTGATGCTGGCAGTGAGCGCGCTGAACTTCGTGTGGCTGTTTGCGTACGGCAACCCGGAACTGGCGCCGATTCTGGCGGGGTATCTCGGGCTGCTCCTGATGGGCGGCAGCTTCATCGCGATCGGGCTGTTCATCTCGAACCTCACGCGGAACCAGCTGGTGGCCGCGGCCCTCACCTTCAGCGTCCTGCTGATGCTGCTGCTCATCAACTGGGTGGGCGACTCGTCGGGGCCGGTGGTGCGGGCGATCGTCTCGGGGCTCTCGGTCTTCCAGCACTTCGAGGACTTCTCGCGCGGCATCATCGACACCCAGCACGTCATCTACTACCTGAGCTTCATCGGGTTCGGCCTGTTCCTCGCGGCACGATCGGTCGACGCCGATCGCTGGCGCGGGTGAGCCAGGACCTTCCGGAGGCATGAGACATCCATGAAACGTGTGTTCGATGCACTCGGCTGGCTCGGCGTGCTGCTCGTCGTCGCCGCCGTCCTCATCCGATTCATCAGGCCCGAACTCGAGACGTGGTGGTGGCGTCTGGCGATGACGGGCCTCGTCGTCGTGTTGGTGTACCTCGTCACGCAGTGGCGTGAATTCGTCGCGCTCTGGCAGCAGCGCTCGGCACGCGCCGGCGCGCTGTCGTCGGTCAGCGTCCTCCTCCTGCTGGCCATCCTCGTCGGCGTCAACTGGATTGCCACGCGGCAGCACAAACGCTGGGACCTCACGGCCGGTGGGCAGTTCACGCTGTCGGACCAGACCCGCCGCGTCCTCGACACGCTCGAGGCGCCGGTGAACGTGAAGGTGTTTGCGCGCGACACGGAGTTCCAGCGCTTCCGCGACCGGTTCGACGGCTACACCTACGTCACCGACAAGCTGCAGGTGGAGTACATCGATCCCGACAAGCAGCCCGCACTCGCGCAGCAGTGGGAGGTGCAGCAGTACGGCACCGTCGCCATCGAACACGCGGGACGCATCGAGCGCATCACCACCGACTCGGAGCAGGACATCACCAACGCCATCGTACGTGCCGTCGAGGGCGGCGAGAAGGTCGTCTACTTCGTGCAGGGGCACGGCGAACGCGACACGACCAGTGCCGATGAGCGCACTGGTTACAACGCGATGGCCGCCGCGCTGGCGCGCGACAACTTCCGTGTCGCGCCGCTGGTGCTCGCGCAGCAGGAGCAGGTGCCAGACGACGCGTCGGTGCTCGTCATCGCCGGGCCCACGGCCGACTACCTCGAGCCCGAACTGGCGATGCTGCGCCGCTATCTGGATGGCGGGGGCAAGCTGCTGATGCTGATCGACCCGCCGGGCAACGCCAATGCGGAGCCACTCACCGGCCTCATCGCCCTGGCGCGCGAGTGGGGCATCGAGGTGGGCAACAACGTGGTCGTGGACGTGAGCGGCGTCGGGCAGCTCCTGGGTGCCGGGCCGTCCGTCCCGGTCGTGGCCGGCTACCCGGAGCACCCCATCACCGACAACTTCGGGCTGCTCACGGCGTTCCCGCTGGCCCGCTCGGTGACGCCAGCGACAGGTGCGCCGGCCGGGCGCACCGCCAGGTCCATCGCCGAGACGAGCGAACGTTCGTGGGCCGACACCGACCTGGCCGCCGTCTTCGAAGGACGTCCCGTCGCGCGCGACGAAGCGGGCGGCGACATGCCGGGCCCGATCTCGCTGGCAGCCGCGGTGGGCGTGGACACGGCGCCGCCGGCCGAGACCGACGCCGAGGCGGACGCGAGCGAGGACGAGACACCACCCGCGCCACGCCCGCAGACCCGGATCGTCGTGTTCGGCGACTCCGACTTCGTCAGCAACTCGATGCTGGGCACGCAGGGGAATCTCGACCTGTTCCTCAACGCCGCCAACTGGGCCGCGCAGCAGGAGAACCTCATCGCGATTCGCCCGCGCGACCCCGAAGACCGGCGCGTGACGATGACGATGGACCAGCAGGCGCGCGTGGGCTACATCTCGGCGCTCATCCTTCCGCTCGCCATCCTCTCGCTCGGCGTCTTCACCTGGTATCGGAGGCGCGGATGACACGCGGCCGCTCGACGCTGCTGTTGTTGCTGGTGGCCGCCGGCCTCGGGGCCTACATCTATTTCGTCGAGATGGAGCGCGAGACGTCGGACGCCGAACCCCCTCCCGACCGTGTGTTCACGGACCTCGACGCGGGCGAGATCAGCGCGCTGACGCTGCGCGCCGCCAACGGCGACGAGACGTCACTCGAGCGAGAGGGCGCCGGCTGGCGCATCACCGCCCCCGTGGCCACGCGCGCCGACGGCGCCGAAGTCTCTGGCGTCACGAGCAACCTCGCGTCGCTCGATCTGTCGCGGGTGATCGACGAGGCGCCCACGAACGTGGCCGCCTTCGGCCTCGACACACCGCGGCTGTCGATCGGCTTCACCACGCCCGCCGGCACCGAGCGTCTGCTGATTGGGTCGCGCACGGCCACGGGCGGCGACCTCTATGCCAGGCTCGAGTCGTCGCCACGGGTGTTCCTCATCCCAAGCTGGCTCGAGACCTCGCTCGACCGCACGACGTTCCAGTTGCGCGACAAGACGATTGCGGACCTCGACCGGACCGCCGTCGACGCCATCTCGATCATCGGTACCCCCGGCACCATCGAACTCGCGAAGGAGAACGACCGCTGGATGCTGCGGCAGCCCCTGGTGGCGCGGGCGGACAGCGGCGCCGTGGACACGTTGCTGAGCCGGCTGTCGTCCGGGCAGATGCAGGACGTGGTGGCCGACGATCCCGCCACGCTCGACGTGTACGGGCTGGCGCCGCCGCGGACGACCGTGACGGCGAGCGGCGCCGGGACCGTGCTCGCCCAGGTGCTTGTCGGTGCGCCAAGCGGCGACACCGCCGTCCACATGAAGGACGACCGCCGGAACACGGTCTTCACCGTGGACACCACACTGGCCGCGGATCTCGAGCGCAATGTGTCGGCCTACAGGAGCAAGAGCCTCGTGGCGGGCGACGTCGGCACGGCCACCCACCTGCGCGTCACGAGGGGCGACCGCGTGCACGCCTTTTCGAGGACGACTGGCGAGGGTGACGGCGCAACGCCGACGTGGACGTCCGAAGGGTCCGCCGCCCCGGCCGTACCAGCCGACCGCGTGGGTGAGTTCGCCTCGCGTCTGCCCACCCTCCGTGCCGAGACGTGGGAGTCGCGCGTGCCTCCGGGCGCCTCGCCACTGGCGACCATCGAGGTCACCGCTGCGGACGGCCAGGTTGAGACGGTGCGGCTCGTCGAGTCTGCTGACGTGGTGTTCGCCGTGCGCGAGGACGAGCCGGGGGCGGCCCGCCTGGCGCGCTCCACCGTGGACGACCTGCTGGCGCTGCTCGACGAGGGCGAGTCCTGATGGCCTGCGGCCGCGGGCCTGCCGCGGTCGCGCTGCTGGCCCTCATCGCCTGGGGCGCGGG
>JAEZDP010000010.1 GCA_023418055.1 Acidobacteriota bacterium | reverse complement strand
GGCGTGGGCGGCGGCCTACGGCACGCGCCATGTCGCGTCGATGAAGTGGCTGCTCGTCGGCCTGCACCCACGCGTCGTCGTCGTGGCGCTGGTGGCCGTGGTGGTGCTGGTGTGGCTGCCGTGGCAGGGCGTGTACTGGCGGCCGGCGAGCCTTCCTACGAGCATGGAACCGGCCTTCATCGCGCTCAAACTCGGCACGCTCTACGTGGCGGCGAACCTGGCGTGGGTGCTGGTGCTGGCCGAAACCGTGAGGCTCGTCCGCCGGTGAGCACGCGCCGATCCTTCGCCGCGGCGTCAGGGCTGCGGATGCATGACGCCCTCGCGGTCCCCGTCGTCATCGCCTGCCTGTGGCTGGCCACGGGCGACGCACGCGTGAGTGCACAGCCCGCGCGACAGACAGCCCCTGCGGCCGCACGTGAGGCCGTGTCGTGCCGGTCGATTGGCATCGCACCGGAGCGTACGTGGACGTTCGAGCCGGTGGCCGGCACATGGCGCGTCACGCACACGGTGGCGGGCGTGGCGCGTCGGGTAAGTCTCGACTTGCCCAACGCCACGGCAACGCTTGGGGACAGCACGATTTCGCTACGGGCACGTACGGCCAACGGCGGCATCGACGTCACACTGAGCGGCCCGTGGGACCGTGCCACGCTCGACGCGTACGTCAACTACGAGCTCGAAGTGAACGTGGACGCGTCACTCACGCCCGAGATCGACGAGATCTCGACTGACATGCCCCTTGGCGTCTCGTGTCGCCGGCTGCCTGTGGCGACGCCGGCCGCGGACGCCATCCCCCGCCGCTGACCGACCCCGTCGCCCCAGTGAGGAGTGCTCATGCCGACTCGACGTGCAGTATGTGGATGGATGGCCGCTTCGGCCGCCGCAACTTCGACGCAGCTTCTCGACCCCGCGCGTGCCGTGGCCGCCCTCTCGCCGATGCCCGCCGCCCAGGCAACGCCCAGCGCAGGCCTCCGCATCGCGCCGCGCAGTCGATGGGTGCTGATTGGCGACTCGATCACCGACACCGGCCGGGCGCGACCCGTCGGCGAGGCTCCAGGGGGGCTCGGTGACGGCTACGTCAGGCAGATCGACGCGTGGCTGAACGCGTGGTATCCGGCTCACCGCGTCCGGCTGTTCAACACCGGCACCAGCGGCCATACGGTGCGCGATCTGGCGGACCGCTGGCAGACCGACGTGCTGGATCTCGAACCCGACTGGCTGTCGGTGATGATCGGGGCCAACGACGTGTGGCGGCAGTTCGACCGTCCGGCACAACCCGAACGCCACGTGTTGCCCGACGAATACGAGCGCACCTACGACGCGCTGCTCGCACGTACGCGGCCGGCGCTGCGCGGTGGGCTCATCCTCATCACGCCGTTCCTGCTCGAACTGCGGGCCGACGACCCGATGCGGGCCCGCATGGACGAATACGGCGCCATCGTCGCCCGCCTCGCGAAGACCCATGACGCGGTGCTGGTGGACAGCCAGGCGGCGTTCAACGCCGTGCTGAAGGACCTGCCCTCACAGGCCATCAACGGCGACCGCGTGCACCTCAATCACATAGGGGCGGCGGTGCTGGCTCGCGCCGTGTTGAGCGCCATAGGCTTCGCGTGGGCGTGACGCGCTGCGCCTTACGCCTTACGCCGTACGCCACACGCCGGACGCTCAACGCTTCTCGATCCCCAGGTCCGCGGGCACGCCGAACTTGCCCTGGAGCTTCTGCAACTGCTCCAGGTCGATCGTCCCGACGATGTTGACGATGGTGAGTTGACGGGGGCCAGAGGTGAGCACGGCGAGGCCGCCGGGGCGGCCACCGTTCTGTCGCCACAGGTACACCCCCACGTCGCTGCGGTCCTTGGCCGACCTCGCCGTGACCAGGCGCGACCAGTTGCCCGAGCTGAGCTGGCCGCGCAACTGCTCGAGCACCGCCGCGTCGAAGACGCCGTCGCGGTCGAACTGCAGGCTCTTCACGTAGATGCCCTTCAGCCCCCCGATGAGGGCCTTCACCTCGCGGTCGTCTCCTTCCCCCGACAGGAAGCCGCTCGCCAGACCGAGCAGGCTCTGATCGATCGACAGATCGACGACATCGGCGGCAAGCGGGGTCAGCGTCGACAAGTCGGGCAGTTGCAGCTGCTGACAGCGGGCCGGCGCGGCCACGGCCAGCAGGCCGACGATGGCGGTGGCGGCGGTTCGGGTGATGGCAATCCACACGGTCATGGGTGTTCTCCTGCAGGAGCGGGATCCGTCGTCTCCTGCGTCTCATCGGAAGGCGGTACGAGCACGCGCTGTACGGTGGTCAGTTCGCGGCTGGCAATCTGCAGGGCGAGCAGCACCTGCGCGCGCGCCGCGAGCGCCTCTCGCCGTTGCTCGTACTGTTGATAGCCGTAGGTGCCGAGGGCCACGCCGGCGACGGCGGCTGCCGTGGCCAGCCACGAACGCCATCCGCTGGCCGGACGCGCCACCGGCGCGGGGCCCGCCGGCCGCTGTGCGGCGACGCGCTGCCGCACCCGGCGCGCGAAGTCGTCGGGGGGATCGACCGGCTGCAGCGCTCGTCGCAATCGCGCATCGAGATTCATGTGCGCCTCGCTTCGTTCACGCGCGCCCGCAGTACGGCCAGGCCGCGCCGCAGGTGGCTCTTCACGGTGTTGATCGACATGCCCAACGCCTCGGCAATCTCGGTCGGCGCCAGGTCTTCCATGTAGCGCAGGATGACGACCATCCGCGCCTGCGGCGTCAGGCGTGACAGCGCCGTGCGCAACAGGCGGCTCGCCAGGGGGTCTGGCGCTTGCGGGTCGGAGGACGGCTCCGGCACCAGGTCGAGCGCCACGGGCGTCTTGCGCACACGTAATGCGTCGATGACGCGATGACTGGTCACCCGCCGCAGCCACGCGACGAGGTGACGGCCCGATTCGAGCCTGCCCAGGTGGGCGTGCAACTGGACGAAGACGTCCTGGGCGAGTTCCTCGGCCAGGCCCTCGTCACGCACGGCGTGGTACGCCAGGCTGTAGACCCGGCGCTGATGCCGTCGGACCAGCGACTCGAAGGCGTCGAGGTCGCCCTGACGCGCCGCAGCCAGCAGGCGGTCGTCGCGATCGTCCCTCGTGTCTGGCGCCTGCGTCACCAACAGGGCTGGGGCCGTGAGTGCCATCTGAGCCTCTATACGACAGCGGCAGGCCTGTGGGGTGCATCACGGTGCAGGGGCGCCGAGGGAGCGCCACGACGCGCCTCCGGTCAACGCCGCTCCCACGCAGCCGGCGGCCCGGGCGTAGAGCGCGCGCATGGCCTCTGCGCTGCCCGGGCGCATGAGGTCCTCGTCTGAAGGACACCCGGTCGACGCGCCCTCCACCTCGAGCGCGCGGCCGGCCCGAGGTGCCAGGTGGGCGGCCAGCCCCTCGACGGCCCACAACGGCGCGTCCGCCAGCGTGCGTGCCGTGAGCACATGCACGAGTTCGTGACGCAGACGGGCGTCGAGCGCCCCGCTGCCCTCGATGGCGTCGAGGGGCGGCAGGTCGAGGCGCACACCGGTCGCCGACAGGGCACGCGTGCTACCGCCCGTCCACCACGCGCGGCCGGTCGCCCGCTGGTACGCCTCGATGGTCGGATGCTCCACCACCTCGAGATCGCGAGGCGAGCGCGTCTGGAGCGTTCGGCGCAGGTCGGCCAGCGTGCCATGGATCTGCGCGAGCAAGGCGGGACCGCGATGCTCGCTGCGTGCGGCCATCCGCAGCCGGACGCGGTCTGCAAGCGATGTGATGTGCAGATCGGGATAGTACGCGCGCAGCACGTCCGCAGCCGCCACGGTGTTCCCCGCCTGCCTCGCCATCGCCACGGCGCCGGCCAGGCACAAGCCCACGCCGTGGCCCTTGCCGCGCCCCTCGAAGCGCACACCGGTGGCCGTCCGGGTGGCCGTCCAGTCGTCGCTCTTGAGGACGTGCCATCCAAGCGCACGTCCGACGATGGTCCGGAATCGGGCGGCAGACAGGCGGTCGGGCACCAGCCCGCCCAGACGCACCTCCACCGGGTGCGACGACAGCGGTCCACCGACCACCTCGAGGCCACGCAGCGTGTCGCCGCGGACGCCCGCCTCATGCAGCGCGGCGGTGAGCGCCGCCGCCGTGACGTCGCTGCGCCAGGTCGGCACCTCGTGGGGATGGGGCTCGGCCGTGGCCGCCAGGCCAGCGCCCCCGCGTCGCGCATCGACCTGGCCGTCGCCCCAGATCTCGCGCGGCTCGTGGAGGTGGCCGGCGCAGGCCGCGCTGTAGAAGACCGGACGCAGGGTCCCGCCGGCCGACAGCACCAAGGACGTCGTGGCCTCCGCGGCCGCAGCGGCATCTATCCCCGCACGGTCGGCCAACACCTGGCAGTGCGTGGTGCGGCAGAGATCGAAGCCGTCTGTGTGATGCCGTCCTCGCTGCGTGACCGCGTACGTACGCGCCGCGATGGCTAGTGCCTCCAGCACAGGCGCGGGCGTGCCGGGGGCCGCCTCGGCCGACACGACGCGCGGCACGTACGTCTCGAGCGCGATCGCCTCGACCTCGCCATCAGCGCTCCCGAGCCGGACAAACGTCTGCCTCTCGTCGTCGGCCTGCTGGAACACCGCGGCCGCCACCGCCGCGGCATCGCGTCCGGCCCCGCCCGCCACCCGCACCACGACGTCGCGGTCGATGTCGGGCCGCACGGCAACCGCCAGTCCCTCACTGCCCGTCCCCGCCATCGTCGTGCCCGACTTGACGAGCGTGGCGACCCACGCCTCGCGGGTCGCCACGCCTGTGCCTTCGGTGGCGGCACGCCGCAGCGC
>JAEZDP010000496.1 GCA_023418055.1 Acidobacteriota bacterium | reverse complement strand
GCCTGGGCCGCCGTCGGCACTGGCGGGGCCGCCGGGGTGGGCGCCGGAGTCACCGCCGCGGCAGGTGCAGGGGCGGGCGCGCCGCCCTCTGCGGCCGTGTCGGCAGGCTCAATGACCGCTTCAGTCGCCTCCAGCACACCAGCCGCCGGCGGCACCTCGTCCCCCGTCGCGGCGGGCGCTGCCGCTTCAGCCACGGTGGCTGCCGGTGCCGTCGGGCCGTCGCCGGTCTGCCGCGCCGCGACGAATCCGACGAGCCCCGCGGCCAGAATGCCGCCTGCGAGCACGAGTGGACTGAATGAGCGATTCTCCATGGTCTGTCAGCTCCCGACCTCGGTGCGAGGCCTCCGACTTCCATAGCAAACGACGTGCCGCGACCCCAGCCCTTCGAGCCGACCACACACCACGAGATCTGGTGGTCCAACGTCCTGTCACCCCGCAACACCCGGCACTCCGCCCCGAATGCAGGACACCGGCGTCCTCCACAGGACACAGCACTGCTCCCAACGTCACCGGACAGGACAGCGGGGAACACCTGACGGCCGAGACCGCGTGCTGGCGAGCGACTTGCACAGGGTGGCTCTGGAGGCACCATGGCCTGGTTACGTCGGTTCGTCCTGACGCTGCCCCTTCTCGTCGCGCCGGTACTTGCGCACGCGGGAGATCTCACCACACGCGACTTGGTCGAACTCCATCGCGCGGGGCTGGACGATGACGTGCTGGTGGCTCTCATCGAGGTGGATGGCGGGCCGTTCGACGTGTCGCACGCCGACCTGCTCGACCTGCGTGCCGAAGGCCTCTCGGGTCGCGTGTTGGCGGCGCTCGTCCGCGCCGGCCGGACGGTCGAAGCCGCCCCGCTAAACGAGGACGCGGGCGCCGTCGAGACGACGCCGACCGTCCCGCACAGCACAAGCGCATCTCCGCTGGACCACTCGTTCACAACATGGGCTGGCGGCTCCGACGTTCACCACGAGTCCCATGTCGTCGCCGTGCCCGTGCCCGTGTATGTCGCACCGCCGCGGCGTGGCAGGCATGGTACGGGCAGGTTCGGGCCTGACCGGGACGACCGGAGGCGCCACCTGCCTCCCGACGTGCCTGGCGTCAAGCGTGGGAGGGAGACAGGCGATCCCTCGACGGCCGGAGTCGCGCGCGGCACCACCCCCACAGTCGACAGCATCCGCAGGACCGGGCCGGGGTTTCACCCGGGGGAGGTCGGCCCTCGCACCCCGCCATCCGCACGCGAAGGTCGAGACCGAGGCGCAACAGACACGCCGCGCGCCGCGTCCCCGCCATCGCGGACGCCTGGAGTGGCACGCTCCGGCGGCTCTGCGTCGAACGCCTCGACGCCAGGGGTCGCACGCGGCCGTCGGACGCCGGACAACTGACCGTTAGTCGATGCCCCGCGCGTCGGCCGTGTCCGCCATGCCGATAGGGGCCCCAGCGACGAAGGCGAGCAGCGTCGGCTCGCTGACGGCCGCACCCCGGCCCTGGCCCAGGGCCCAGCCCAAGGCCCAGCCCAAGGCCCGGTGCAGCCCGTCGATGACGACCAGCGGCGTGCCTGGCGGCCCCGTTCTGTCGCCGACGCCGAACGGCGCCACCACGAGCGGCTCCCACGAGGTGTCCCGCGCGGTGGTTATGCGCGCCCAGCACGACGCATTCGCCGCGCGGTAGGCGTCCTGGTGCGCACGCAGCCAGGCTGTCGCGTCGCCGAGCGCCATCCCCTGCGGCGCGTTCGTTCCGTCGTCATCCGGCGCACCGCCGAGCTGCATGGTGTCGCCGTGGCACGGCTCGCCCGCATGGGCCGGCAGCCAGAGGGCAGCCGCTGCGTCGAGGTCGAATGCCTGTAGCGTCCACACGCCGCCGGCACGCTGGTCGGCCAGCGCCACGAGCGGCAGCGCCCACCGCGCCGGGTCGTGGCCGGGGAACTTGGCGTCACGCACGGAGGCCTCCACGCGTGCGCGTGTCACCTTGTGCTCGACGATCGTCACGCGTCCCTTTCCCACGCCGCTGACATCTTGCTACAGTCGCGACGTGCCGCCCATGTGTCGTCGTCCGCTCCGCCACCTGGCCGTGTCACTGTCGCTCGCCTTGCTGTGCGTGTCACTGGCCTGCGAATCGACGCCTACCCCGACCGCACCGTCCGGGTCGCTGCAGGTGACCGCGCCTGCGCCCACGTTGCGTTCGGGCGATACGACGCAATTGGTTGTGGCGACGCAGGGGACAGCGGCTCCCACCGTGACGTGGACGAGCAGCGACGCCTCGGTGGCGTCGGTCTCGGGCGGCGGGCTCGTCACGGCCCGTCGCGCCGGACGTGCCACCATCACCGCCTCCACAGGATCGGCCAGCGGACAGGTGGCGCTGCGCGTGGTGCCAGACTTCTCGGGCACGTGGACGGGGGCGCTCTCGCGAGATCAACCGACCTGCGCGCCGTCATCCGCGGCAGTCGTGTGCACGCCCGGCACGCCGGCCGAAGCGCTGCGTGCCCCGCTCACGCTCGTGCTCACGCAGACGGGTCCGGTCGTGACCGGCACGCTGGTGGACGGGCTCGAGCCGCAAGTCGTCGTCACGGTCCAAGGTCAAGTCGACGACATCGACTCCCTCCTGCTCGAGGGTGCCAGCGCCTCCGTACCAGGCGTGGGCACACCCCCGTCACGTCGTCTGACGGTCTCGTCGTTCCGGGCATCCTACGACCCCTCGCTGCAGACCATCACCGGTGCGTTCCGCCTTGCCGCCGACCGCCTCGACGCCGCAGGTGCGTTCGTCGTCGATTACGCATTCCAGGGGCGGTTTCGCGATCTGCCGCGCCGCTGACCCTGCCGGGATAGACTGACGACGTGGCGAGCCATCCCGACATCCTCGTGATTGGTGCCGGTGTCATCGGCTGTGCGGTGGCGCACGGGCTGGCGCGCGAGGGGGCGTCGGTGCTGGTGCTGGATGCGAGCACGCCTGGCGCTGGCGCGTCACAGGCCTCGGCCGGGGTGCTGGCGCCGCACATCGAGGCGACACCCGGCAGCCCGCTGCAGGCGCTCGGCGTCGCGAGCCTCGACCTCTGGGACACGTTTGTCGGCATGGTGCGCAGCGACGCGGGCTTCGACGTGCCGTATGCCCGTGACGGCACGCTGGAGGTGGCGTCGAGCGACGCCGGCGCCGCGCACCTGGCCGATGTGGCGGCGAGGCTCTCCGCGCAGGGCGTGCCGTGCGAGCTTGCGACTGGCGCGCGGCTACGCGACCTCGAGCCGCTCGTGTCCGACGAGCAGCAGGCAGGCCTGTTCGTGCCGGTACACGGGACGGTGCACGTCCGTGACCTGGTGGACACGCTGCGCCTGGCGGCCGTCCATCGCGGCGCGCGATTCGCCCAGCCGGAGCGTGTCGTGCGGGTGCGCACCGAGGGCACCGGGTTCCGCGTGGACACGCATTCCGGCTCGCACAGCGCGCGCACTGTGGTGGTGACCTCGGGGGCCTGGTCCATCACGCTGCCGCTCGCCGGGCATCCGCCCGTGCCCACACATCCCATCCGCGGGCAACTGCTGCGCCTGCACACGTCAGGCCCGCCGGTGCGGCGTGTGCTCTGGGGCGAGTCGTGTTACCTCGTGCCATGGGGCGACGAATTGCTCGTCGGCGCCACCGTCGAAGACGTGGGCTTCGAACAGCGTGCGACGCTGGCCGGGGTCACCGCGCTGTCGCTCGCTTCACAGGCCCTCGTGCCGTCGCTGGCGGCTGCCAGCTTCTCGGAGGTGCGGGTGGGGCTGCGGCCGAACTCGCCCGACGGACTCCCGCTCATCGGCCCGTCGAGTCGATGGCCCGCGCTCGTCTATGCGACAGGCCACTACCGCAACGGCATCCTGCTGGCGCCGCTCACAGCGAGGCTCGTCACGAACCTCGTCCTCGGACGCGAGGAGGCCATTCCCGAGGCCGTGCATCCCGCCCGGCTCGGCATGTAGGGTGAAGCGACATGTCCGACAGACTCGACGAGGCGCAACTGGCCGCGGCCCTGAGCCGACTGCCCGGGTGGTCGCAGAGGGAACACGTCATCGAGAAGGCGTTCACGGCGCCGAGCTTTCCGGACGCCGTCGCCCTGCTGCTGCGCATCGCGTTCGATGCGGAAGCCGCCGATCACCATCCAGATCTGCTGCTCGAATATCGCCGGCTGACCGTGCGCTACTGGACGCATACGGCTGGCGGCGTCACCCAGAAGGACATCGACGGCGCGGTGATGGCCGAACGTCTGGCCGCCCCCGTCGTGGTGCCGGACAAGTGATATAGTCGCGCCTCTTTTCCGGGAAGGAGCGAGACCGCATGCTCGTGACGACCACGCCGACACTCGAAGGCCAGCCCATCGTGAAGTACCTGGGCCTGGTCACCGGTGAAGCCATCCTCGGCGCCAACATCTTCCGCGACCTCTTCGCCGGCATCCGCGACATCGTCGGCGGCCGGTCGGCAGCCTACGAGAACGAGTTGCGGAAGGCCAAGGACCTGGCCATCCAGGAGATGGCACAGCAGGCGGCGTCGCTCGGCGCCAACGCGGTCGTCGGCGTGGACCTCGACTACGAGACGATCGGCCAGGGCGGCAGCATGCTGATGGTGTCGGCCAGCGGCACGGCCGTGCTGACGTCGAGGTAACCCGCCCGCCACGGCGGACTCCAGCACGTGGCCCAACGCCGCACCCTGCTCATCGTCGCCGCCACCCTGCTGGCGCTCACCCTGGTCGCCCTGCTCGGATGGCGGAGCTACGCGGCGATTCGCCACGACGAATCGACCCGCATCGCCAGGCGACAGCAGGTGCTTGCCGGCACGATCGCCATTGCCATCTCGTCCGAGATCGCGTCGTGGAACACGCAGCTGCGGCAGCTCGACGGGCTGCCGAGCGTGCAGTACCTGACAGAAGCCTCGCTTCCGGGTCGCCTCAACGACATGTTCGCGGCCCAGCCCGGGGCCATCGTCGAGATCGTCCGCTATACGGCGGACGGGCGGCTGCGATCGTGGCGGCCGCTGAGCACTCGACTCGATGCCGAGAGCCCCATGCGCGACGTGATCGACGCGCAACTCCTGGCCTGGTCGCGAGACCCGGCCCACATGGGCGTTGTCACCAGCACGCTCATCGACATCGATCCCAATGAGTTCGATCTGGTGCTGGCGACTCCCACCTACCAGACCGCCGTCGGGAACGAAGACTACCTGAACCCTTCGGGTGCCTACGACGGGCTCCTCGCCTTCCGCCTCGACATCGGGACGCTCGTCTCGCCCTACATCACCCACGCGCTCCGCACGTCGCCCGAGTCGACGGCGGCGCTGCTCGTGGGGCCCGGCCGCACCGCCTACGTGCGCACAGGCAGCGAGGCCGCGGACGGCGACCTCGCCGTGTCGCCCGAGCTGTGGGCACGGCTGCTTCAGGACGACGATGTGAGTCTTGACTGGCAGAGCCCGCGTGGCGGCGAGTCGATCGCGTCGTGGGCCCGTGTAACAAGCGTGTCGGTGCCCATCATGCTCTGGCTGGACCAGTCGTCGGCCATGGCCGATCGTGCCGTCTGGCCCCTGCTGCTGCGACAGGCCCCGATGTTCGGGCTGCTGACCGGAGCCGTGCTGATGCTGGCGTGGGCGCTTCAGCGGTCGCATCGGTCTGAGGAGCGGTACCGCGCGCTGGTCACTCATGCGGCCGATGGCATCATCGTGCTGACGCCCGAGGGCACCATCCTCGAGACCAACCCTGCAGGCAGCCGCTTGCTGGGGCGGCCCAGGGCTTCGGTCGTCGGGCAGACCTTCGCGAGCCTGCTCGACGTCGATCAGCTGCGGGTCTGGCACGAGGCGCTGGCGGCCGCGAGGGGCGGTCAGCCGCAGAGCAGCGACTGGACGATCGTGGCGGGCGACTCGCGGCAGGTGGCCGTGGCCATCAGCCTCGCGCCGGTGTCGGCCGGACGCCTCATGGCGATCGTGCGCGACATCAGCGAGCGGCGCGCCCTCGAAACGCAGCTGCGCCAGGCGCAGAAGATGGAGGCGGTGGGTCGCCTCGCCGGGGGCATCGCCCACGACTTCAACAACCTGCTCACGGCGATCCTCGGCTACAACGAGTTGCTCCTCAAGCAGCTGCCGGAGGGCGATCCGCGTCGTGAGGATGCCGCCGAACTCGGACGTGCCGCCGAGCGTGCCGCCGACCTCACGCGCCGCCTGCTTGCCTTCGGCCGGCGCCAGTTGCTCGAACCGCGCGTGTTCGACCTCAACGACCTCATACGCGGGCTCGAGGCCCTGCTGCGGCGACTGATGGGCTCCCCCGTCACCATCGTCTTCGACCTGACCCCCGACCTGTGGCGCGTCGAGGCCGACCCGGGCCAGATCGAGCAGGTGCTGGTGAACCTGGCGGTCAACGGACGCGACGCCATGCCCACGGGAGGCACCCTTCGCATCGCCACCGAGAACGTGACCCTGAAGGACGAGGTCGCGCAGGCACTCGACGTCAGGGCCGGCGACTACGTGGCGATGACCGTCACAGACTCGGGCATCGGCATCTCCGACGAGGTGCGCCCGCACCTGTTCGAGCCCTTCTTCACGACCAAGCCTGTCGGCACGGGCACCGGCCTGGGGTTGCCCACCGTGTACGGCATCGTCCAGCAGAGCGGCGGGGCCATCCAGATCGAGAGCCGACCCGGCCACGGCGCCACGCTGCGCATCTTCCTGCCGCGGACGTTCCTGCCCCTGCCCGACGCGCCGCCGCGGGCCGCCGGTCAGGAGGCCATCGCGCGTGGCACGACGACCGTGCTGCTCGTGGAGGACGAAGTGGCCGTGCGGGATCTGCTCGAGGCCGGACTCACGGCCTACGGCTACCGGGTGCTGCCGGCCGCCGACCCGCTTGCCGCGCTCGAGTTGTTCGACCTGCACGCTTCGTCCATCGGCGCGCTGATGAGCGATGTCGTCATGCCGCACATGAGCGGAACGGCCCTCGCGCACCGACTGCGTGCGCTGCGTCCGACCCTGCCTGTGGTGTTGATGTCGGGATACGCGATGGACGTGTTCGAGCACGAGCCCCCGCCCGAGGGAGCCGTCATCCTGCAGAAACCGTTCACCACGCAGGTGGCCGTGCGGGCACTGGCTCCGCTGCTGCAGGTGCCCCGGCAGCGTCCCTGACCCGCAGTGGCGGCCCCTCAGGCGATCGGGAAGATCTGCTCGACGTCGTCGGCTGGACGCGGAATGACATGGACGCCCACGAGTTCGCCGACCCGTCGTGCGGCCGCGGCGCCGGCGTCGGTGGCCGCCTTCACTGCCGCGACGTCACCGCGGACGATCGAGGTCACGAGTCCGGCGTCCACCTTCTGCCACCCCACGAAGACCACGTTGGCCGTCTTGAGCATGGCGTCGGTGGCTTCGACCATGCCGACAAGGCCTCGGGTCTCGATGAGGCCGAGGGCCTCGCCGACGTCGGTACGGGGCGTCATGACGGAGGGATGTTACCACCGGCCGGCGTCAGACGACCCGTCCGCGCGCCGCCACCGGCAGCGTGCCGACCACCTCGTCGCCTTCGGCAAGCACGTAGGCATCGGTGAGGTTGGCGACCACGCACGCGTGGTTGGGCACGATGCGCACCCGCGACCCGAGGCGGAGCCGCGTCCCTCCCGTCACCCGCACCGTGGCGTGCTCTTCCGACAGGCGCTCGATGAGCAGCGACTCGTCCGGCCGGCCCTCGCCGTCCAGCACCACGCCGAAGCCGGGCGTCGGCATGAACCCTCGTGCGCCGTCCGACGACAGCACCTTGCTGCCGCAGTCGAAGATCAGCCGGTCCTCGCCTGACGACACCACGGTGGCGACGATGGTGAGGGCGCAGTCGTCCCAGGTGGCCGCCCCGAGCCCCACCTGCGTGCGGTCGCAGAACACGTAGTTGCCGGGCCGCACCTCGGTGACCTGCGGCTGCGTCATGCTCGCCTCGGCCGAAGGTGTCGAGCCGACGCTCAC
>JAEZDP010000268.1 GCA_023418055.1 Acidobacteriota bacterium | reverse complement strand
GGCGCCACCGGAGCGACGATGGGCGCGGCAGGCGCCGGCATGGGACCCGCGTCGTCAGCCAGCGGCGCCACGCCATCCTCGTCCGGCGACGGCACCTCAGGGACGACCGGCACGGAATTCGTGCCCGACGGTTCCTCGCCTCCGACCACATGGGACGGTGTGGCCTCGGCGGTCCGTGTCTCGGCACTGTTCCAGGGCAGCACGCTCGTGACGTAGGTGGACCCGTACACGAGCTGCCCCCCGAAGTGTCCAGCCGCGCCGACGCAGGCAGCCGCGACGAGCACGAGCGCGGTATACGCCCCCGCCAGGTGCCGGCTCGGACGCGCCCGGGCCACGACGGCGACGAGCAGCGCCGCCAGTCCGACGAGCACCATCGCCCAGCCCGCGTACCGATGCCATTCGAGGATGACGGCCGACTCCCCGGTGATGCTCTGGTGATTCGCGTTCAGCGTGCCGAACCAGACCGCGAGGCCTCCCGCCACCACGCCGAGGCTCAGGCAGAAGACGCCGACCTGCGACGGCACGGCCCGCCCGCGCGCCCACTGCACCAGTTCGTGAGCCGCCCCGGCGATGAGCAGCCCGATCGGAAAGTGGACGACGAGGGGATGCAGGCGCCCGAGCAGCACCCATCCCCACCAGGGATCCGTCGGCATGGCCGCAGTGTAGCAAGAGTCGGCAGGCGGACTGCGCTGGTTGCCGGCGCGCCAGAGTACGATCGTCTCGATGACCAAGGTGGCGCGGTACGCGTGGCTGGTGCTCGTCTACAACCTCGGGGTGATTCTGTGGGGCGCCTTCGTCAGGGCCACCGGATCCGGCGCGGGATGCGGCAATCACTGGCCGCTGTGCGACGGCCAACTGGTGCCGCGAAGTCCCGGCACCGCCATGCTGATCGAATACTCGCACCGCCTCACGAGCGGGATCGCGCTCCTGAGCGTGCTCGTGCTCGCCTGGTGGGTGTGGCGCACCTGTCGTCCAGGCCACCCGGCGCGGACCGGCGCGGCGATGACCGTGCTGTTCATGCTGACGGAGGCCGGCGTCGGCGCGGGGCTCGTGCTGTTCGAACTGGTGGCCGACAACGCGAGCATGGCGCGTGCGCTGTTCATGGCCGTGCATCTCGCCAACACCTTCGTGCTGGTCGCGTGGATCACGCTGACGGCGTGGTGGCTCTCTGGAGGGCGGGCGGCCTCGGTGAGCGCAGCCCCCGGGCGCACGGCCATCCTCGCGGGCCTGGCCATCGCGTTGCTGCTCGTCGGCGTCAGCGGGTCGGTCGCGGCACTGGGCGACACGCTGTTCCCTTCGTCGTCACTCCAGGAGGCGCTGGCGGCCGACCTCTCGCCGACCTCCCACCTGCTCATCCGGCTCCGGGTCCTGCATCCGGCCTTGGCCATCGTCGTGACGGTGGTGCTGGCTGTCGCGGCGCCGTGGCTGGCCTCGCAGCACGCCGGGGCACGCACCCGCCGCCTTGGGACGACGGTGGCTGGCATCGCGCTTGCCCAGTTGGCGGTGGGCTTCGTGAACGTGCTGCTGCTGGCCCCCGTCTGGATGCAGCTCGTGCACCTGCTGGTGGCCGACCTGTTGTGGATCGCCTTCGTCCTGCATGCGGTGACCGTGCTGCCGGCGTCCAGCATGGCGGCCGCGGCCGACGGGCCGTTCGTGCCGGTGGCTACTGCGCGCTGAAGGTGTCGCAGTCCTCCACGCGCGACGCCTGCAGACCACGACGCAGCCACTCGACGCGCTGGGCTGCCGTGCCATGTGTAAAGGTCTCAGGGCGCACGCGCCCCGATGCCGACTGCTGAATCGCATCGTCACCAATCGAGGCGGCGGCCTGCAGCCCCTCTTCGACGTCGCCAGGCTCAAGGAGGTTGCGCCGCGCCGTCGTGTGCCCCCACAGGCCGGCAAAGCAGTCGGCCTGCAGTTCCATCCGCACGGAGAGGGCGTTGGCCTGGCCCGGACGGGCCTGCTGCAACTGGCGCACCTGCCGCTCGATGCCCACCAGATTCTGCACGTGATGGCCAATCTCGTGCGCGATGACGTACGCCTGCGCGAAGTCGCCGGGCGCGCCGAAGCGACGGTCGAGCTGGTCGAAGAACTCGAGATCGAGGTAGACCTTCTGATCCGCCGGGCAGTAGAACGGCCCCATGGCGCTCTGGCCCACGCCACACGCCGACTCGGTCGCGCCACGGAACAGCACGAGCTGGGCCTCGCGGTACTGCCCGAGCAGGCGCGGCCACGTGGCCTGCACGTCGTCGAGCACGAAGGACACGAAGTCTACCTGCCGTTCCTCCTCGGGCGTGCTCTCGACGGGCCCTTCGACCATTTCGCCCTGCTGCGTCGCGCCCTGCTGCAGGAGCGGCGAGACGAAGTCCTGCCCGGTGAGCAGGCTCAGGACGAACAGCACCACGATGCCGCCGATGCCGAGCGGCAGTCCGCGCGACACCATGCGCGAGCCACGACGGTCTTCGAGGTTCCGACTGCGGGTTCCGGGCGTCCAGCGCATGGACTAGACGATACTCCGACGCGAACGTCAGCGGAAGGTGCACGGGACGCGCGGCCGTCACCGCCGTGCGTGAACTTCCCGGGGACGGCTTCCGTACTTCTGCAATGTGATGGCACGCGGCCGTTGCGCGACGTCGTTCCGCACGCGCATGGTTCCGCCTTCTTTCGAGTACCTCATTCGCATCCTGCCGTAGTTCGCGGCCCGTCGGGCCGCCTCCATCTTCACCCGCAGTTCAGTGCGGGATCTCATCGCCACCGACCGCGTGCCGTCACAGCAGGAACGAAGGAAGCAAGGAACGAAGGAACTAAGGAAACAAGGAACGAAGGAACGAAGGAAGCAAGGCGCACCATCGGGCCGGCAGTATGATGGATCCATGCGTACCGTGACCGGCCTCCACCACGTCACCGCCATCTCGGGGCCCGCGCAGGAGAACCTCGACTTCTATGCCGGGCTGCTCGGCATGCGGCTCGTCAAGAAGAGCGTCAATCAGGACGATCCCGGCACCTACCACCTGTTCTACGCGGATGCCGAAGGGCATCCCGGCACCGACCTGACCTTCTTCCCCTGGGCCCAGATGGCGCCCGGCCGAGCTGGCCACGGCATGAGCACGGAAGTGCAGTTGGCCGTGCCGCCGGGCTCCCTCGACTGGTGGGGCACACGCCTTGCCGGCTACGGCGTGCGGCTGTCGATGCCCGAGACACGCTTTGGCGAGAAGGTGCTGCCGATGGTCGACACCCACGGCCAGCCGCTCGCGCTCGTGGAAGCACACGATTACGCGTCGCGCACCTTCACGCCGTGGGAGCACAGCCCGGTGCCGGTCGAACGCCAGGTGCGCGGGCTGCACGGCGCGCGGCTCGTCGAGCGCGACCTCGGCCCGACGGCGTTCTTCCTCGTCAACACCCTCGGCTTCGAACACGTCGGCACCGAAGGGGCATGGCACCGATACGCCGTGAGCGGGGGCGGTACGGGCCGTGTCATCGACGTGCGCGAAGATCAGGACGCCCGACGTGGTCACTGGGGCGTCGGCAGCATTCATCACCTGGCCTGGCGCGTGGACGACGAGGCGCACGAACTCGAGGTGCGCACCCGCGTCGAACAGATCGGCATGCGGCCCACGCCGGTCATCGACCGCTTCTGGTTCAAGTCGGTCTACTTCAAGGAACCTGGCGGTGTGTTGTTCGAACTGGCGACCGACGGGCCGGGCTTCTCGGTCGACGAGGACCCGGCGCACCTCGGCGAGTCGCTCGTCCTGCCGCCATGGCTCGAACCGCAGCGTGCCGCGATTGAGGCGGCCCTGCCGCCCATCGCGCTTGCGAGGCCGCCCCTCGAAGATCGCACCCGCTCGTGACGGTCAGTGACGATGCTGCGCGAGGTGCTTGCGCAGCAGGTCGCCGCCGAAGTCGCGCTCGAGGTCGCGCCATACGCTGTGGATGTGGTTGGCGTCGTTCTGACTGTTGTCGTATTCGATGAGGAACGTCGGGCCGTGCACGCGGTAGTAGTGCTTCTGCCCCACCTCCTCGCTGCCGGCCCACGCAAAGTGCACCTTCTCGAAACCGGCTTCGTCGATCCGCGCCAGTTGTGACGCGGCCTCGCGTGGCGACAGCCGCTTCGCATAGACCTCGATGAGGGCACGCAGTTGCGTACGCTGGGCCGCCGTCATCGCCCCGGCGGCGACGCCGTCGAACGACAAGCCGTCCACTTTCGGCGCGTTCTTCGTGACGATCTCGTTTGTCGTCTCGGGCGCGATGACGACCTTCGCACGCGTCGCGGCATCGAAGCTCGCGAGCAGCGCACGCGCAACGTCCTCTTCGGCCGCGAGGATGCGCAGTCCCTGCTGCGGCCCCGACGGCACCTTCGCGGGGTTGGCGCCGAAAAACAGCGGGGCGACGACGTCACCCTCCGCGGCGCCATGGGTGACGTTGACCGAGAGGTGGTGCCCCTCGAAGCGCCAGCCCCACGGGGCCGACGGCGACGGATCGCCGAAGAGCGCGAGGTAGTACAGATCGGGATTGCGGCGCTGGTAGTTGGCCACGCCGCGCTCTCGTTCGAGCTCGCGCAGGATGTCCTCGTGCGCGATGATCGTGCGGGCCGTCTTATAGCCGCCGTCGCTCAGCGCACCCTTGAGCAGCGCGTCGGCCTGGGCGCGCTGCGCCTCGGTCATGTCGCCGAGCGCCACGCCACCCCGTACCATCGGCACGAAGTTGAACGTGTAGCGCTCTTCGGCGTCGAACGGGAAACGTCCCACCGGCCGCTGCGTCTCCGACAGCGACGAGGCAAAGGCCTGCGCCTGCGCGAGCGTCTCGGCGGGAAGCGTGGCGCGGGCGTCGGCCGGGGCCGCAGGTTGCGTGTGCGCCGGCGAGCACGCAGCCGCGAGGGCCGACACGCCAACCGCAAAGGTCAGGTGAGCAAGAGCGCGAGGCATGGTGGGATCTCCTGGCGCATTCTACTCCGGGACCAGCGGTCGGGCCGCCGATGTCAGGCGTCGACGATCTCGAGCAGGATGCCAGCCGCCCGGTCGCATGCCTCGGCGGTCACGTCGAGGTGCGTGACGACACGCAGCGTCCGCGGTCCGAAGGCAAACAGCAGCACCCCTCGCGCCCGCGCCTGCTCCACCACGGCGGCAGCCGACGGGCCCTCGTCTCGCACGCTGAAGACGACGATGTTCGTCTGCACGGTATCGAGGTCGAGGACGACGCGCGGCGACGCCGCCAGGCGGGTGGCCAGATGCCGGGCGCTGGCATGGTCGTCCTCCAGCCGTTGCAGGTGGTGGTCCAGCCCGTGAAGCCCGGCGGCCGCCAGGATGCCCACCTGCCGCATCGCGCCGCCCTGCATCCGCCGGTACCGCAGCGCGCGCTGGATGAACGCCCGCGTGCCCGCCAGCAGCGCCCCGCCCGGCGCCCCCAGCCCTTTCGACATCGCCACGCTCACCACATCGAAAGGCGCGGCAAGCTGCCGCGGGGTGCCCTGCGAGGCCACGGCGGCGTTCCACAGACGCGCACCATCCAGGAAGGTCGAGATGCCCTGTGTGCGCGCGGCCATGCACACGCGCTCGGCCGCGTCCTGCGGCCACACGATGCCGCCGGCGCGGTTGTGAGTGTTCTCCACCTGCACCAACGTCGTGGGTGGATACAGCAGGTGGCCGGGCGGCTTGAAGCTCTCGAGGAACTCCTCGGCACTGAACATGCCGGCTCGCCCGATTTCGGTGAACTGCACGCCGCAGTTGGCCGCCCCGGCGCCGGCCTCGTGCCACACCGCATGGCTCTCGCGGCTGACGATGACGTCGTCGCCCGGGCGCGTCAACGAGCGCAACGCGACCTGGTTGGCCATCGTGCCCGTGGGCAGCCACAGGGCGGCTTCCTTGCCGAGCAACGACGCGACGCGGTCCTGCAGGGCGTTGACCGTAGGATCTTCGCCGAACTGATCGTCACCCACCTCGGCATCGGCCATCGCGGCCCGCATGGCCGGGGTCGGACGGGTGACGGTGTCGGACCGGAGGTCGATGACGGTGGGGACCACGGGAAAAGGGTAGCAGGATCGCGGATCGCGGATCGCGGATCGGGGATCGGGGATCGGGGATCGCGGATCGCGGATCGG
>JAEZDP010000486.1 GCA_023418055.1 Acidobacteriota bacterium | reverse complement strand
CGACCGCCACGGCGATGAACGCCGTACACAGGTTGACGTAGAGCCACGGCAGCCGCTTGCGCAGCGAACTGCCCGGCGGCGAGAAGACGCTGTCGTCGGTCGACACGCCGGCCATCCGGTAGATGTCTTCGGTGGCCTCGTCCTTGATGACGTCGATCACGTCGTCCACGGTGATGACGCCGACCAGCTTGTTCTCGAGGTCCACGACCGGGATGGCCAGCAGATTGTACGAGGCCACCTGCCGGGCCACCTCCTCCTGGTCGGTGTCCACGCGCACGCTCACCAGCTCGCCTGTCGCGATGCGCTTCAGCGGGGTCTCGGGCGCCACGAGCAACAGCCGGCGCAGCGAGGTCACTCCTACGAGGTGGCGGCGGTCGTCGACGGTGTAGAGGTAGAACACCATCTCGACGTCGCGGGCCTGCTGCAGCTCGACGATCGCCTCACCCACCGTCAGCTCCTCGGGCAAGGCGAAGACGTTGGGGTTCATGATGCGCCCGGCGGTGTGCTCCGGGTACTCGAGCAGGTTCTCGACCTCGGTGTCCTGCTTGTGGCGCATCAGGTCGAGCACGGCGCCCGACAAGTCGGCCGGCAGATAGCCGATGAGCGCCGCCGCATCGTCCGACTCGAGTTCCTGCATGAGTCGCGCGATCTCTTCGGGCGAGCGGTCGTCGAGCAGTCGCGCGCCCACCTCCGGCCCCAACTCGCTGAGGCCCTCCATGGCGTGCCGCGGATGCCGCTCGACGAGCACGTTGAAGGCGGTCTGCCGTTCGCGCTCGCTCAGTTCACCCAGCACCGCGGCGAGGTCGGCCGGATGCTGTTTCTGCAACAGGTTCAACAGGTTAGCGCTGGCGCCGACACGGATCAGTCGCTTGACGGATGCGAGGACGACGTCGATTCTTCGCTGCGCCATGAGAGTACCGGCCCTGTCAGGTGACTACGTGCCGCGCGCGGCGGCAGAGGGAGCCCTTGAAAGTACCACGCCCGTCCCTCGCGGACGGTGGCGCCTCGCGCAGACAGATCTCGGACTTGACAGGTCGGAGATGACTGGTACTCTTTTCCCGCGCCTATCCTGAGACCGATTCTCACGATGTGCGTCAGTAAGGTCCCCGCCAGGTGCGCCAACACCCGGCGGGGATGCCGGAACGCTCGAGTCTGCAAGAACCCATCACGCGACGCGTGAGTGCGAACCGACCCCGACAGTCTACCGGGAGCCGGCCACGCACGGCGCATCTCATCGGAGAGCCCGCATGTTGCCGTCCCATCCTGTCCTCCCGTCTTCCCGTCCTCCCCTGCTTCCGTTTTCCCGTCCTTCGGTCCTCCCGTCCTCAGTTCTGCTCGTCGCGCTCCTGGCCGCGGCGCCATCGTACGGCCAGCCCAGGCCGCCACATGTGACAGGCCAGGTGGTCGACGCCAGCGGCGGGGCCGTCGTCGGGGCGACCGTCGACGTGACGGCCGCCCAGGGCGCGCGCCGGGCGACGTCGGGTGCCGAGGGCCGGTTCGACGTCGAGGCCCCTGGCGGCTGTCCGTGTGCGGTCGTGGTGACTGCGGCGGGCTTCCGTTCGCAGCGGGTCGCGATCGACGACGCGACGTCACGCGCGGCTTCCCGCATCGTGCTCGAGATCGAGTCGCTCGCACAGCAGGTCGTCGTCACCGGCGACCAGTTCGACGACGTCAGGCAGGATGCGCTCGACGCGTACAACGCGAGCAAGACCGTCACCAGTCTCGAGGGCGAGGTCGTCGAACGGCACAGCCCCGTGGCCAACTACGATGCCTTGCGCCTGCTGCCGGGCGTGATGACCGCCGGCGGCACCAAGGACCGCTTCAGCGTGCCCACCCACCTGCGGGGCGCCGGGGCGTGGGGCACCGTCGAGCAGGTGGACGACTACCCCGCGATCAACATCACGCCGGTCTCCGCTGAAGACGGGGGCTACACCGCCAGCCTTTCGTCGATCATCCCCAGCCTCGCGCTCACGCGGATGACGCTCGCCACCGGGGGCCTCGGCGTGGTGCATGGACAGGCTGCGGGCGGCGTGGTTCGGTCGGGCATCCGGCGAGGCTCGGCCCAGGGCCCGCATTCGACGGTACGCGTCGATGGGATGGGCATCGGCGAGGGCGTGCTGCTCGGCGACACCGGCCACCAGGTCGGCAGGGTCGACTACTACGTCTCGGGCCAGAGCGTGGTGGGCCGGTACGGCGATGCCTACGCGACCTTCGCGCGCCCGATCGAGGCGCTGCAACTGGTCTCGGGCCTGGCCAAGGTCGGCTACCGCGTCAGCGACCATGCACGGCTCGAGGGGCTGTTTGTCGGGGGGGACGAGACGCACGACTACTACACCCTGACGCCCGAGGCCACCAGCGGCCGGGCGCTGCGACGTGACTTCTTCACCACCAAGTCCAACTACTTCATGGCCACGCGCTACGACGTGCGGCCCACGTCCAACCTGCTGTTCGGGCTCGGGGTCACGCACAACCGCTTTCACGAGAACCGTGTCGAAGACACCTTCGAAGGCGTGGACGTGAATCTGTCGCGGCGCAACCGCCCGCAGGAGGCCACACGCCTCTTTGCCAGCGGTGACTGGCGGCGCGTGGTCTCGCCGGCGCTCACGTGGACGGCCACCGGCGGTGTCGACCTCACTTGGGACCGCTACCGCGACATCACCACCTCGCCCATCGCCTTCGACTTCAGGGAGCAGGCGGCCTACATGCGGCACTCGTTCGCGTTTCGCGGTGGCGTCACGGTCAACGCCGGCGTGCGGGCCGTGGCCCTCGACGACGGGTTCACCACCCGCCACCCGGTGCTCTTCGATGTCGGCGGCGCGTGGGCGCTGCCCTCGGACACGCGTCTCCGCGCCTCCGTGTCGAGCGGGTACAAGCTGAACAAGGCGTTCTATCTCTGGTGGGGCAACGGGCAGTTCATCCAGCGGCCGGGGTCCACGGGTCTGCGGCCGTCGCAGACCGACACGGTGGAAGCGAGTGTCGAGCAGGGCATCCGGCGGGGCGGACGGTCCATCGGCACCGTCCGGCTGTCGCTGTACCGCACCGACGAGACGGACCTGTTCAACTTCGGCAACACCGGCACGGGCCTGCCCTTCTACGACGACGCTCGCGTGCGCGGCGCGGAGTTGTGGTCTGAATGGCGAGTGGGTCGCTTCCGCCCCTTCGGCAGCCTCACCTGGCTGCGCACCGAGCGCACGGGGAGCACCAACCCCGACGCCCCGAACGTGGACCTGCGCTTCACACCCCTGCCCAACATCGCCGCCAGCGTCGGCACGCACGCCGACCTCACGCCGCGGCTCGCGCTCACGGTGATGGGCTACTACGACGACGGCGGCGTCAACGAGCAGGCCGTCAACGACGACCTCGTCGTCACCAGATTCCAGGGGTTCTTCAAGGCCAACGGCATGGCCTCGTACCGGGTCACCGACCGCCTCAGCCTGCTGCTGCGTGTCGAGAACCTGTTCAACCAGCGGGACCTCGGCTACAGTCGCAGCGTGCTCGGCGCGGACGGCTCCACGCAGCGCATCGCCGGCATCCAGCGCGATCCCGGCACCATCGTCGGCGGCGGCGTGCAGGTGCGCTTCTGATGCTGCGGCGGGCGCTGGTGCAGGTGCACCTCTGGGCGGGGCTGGCGCTGGGCTTGTATGTGCTCGTGAGCAGCATCACCGGCTCGGTCCTCGTCTTTCACGAGGAACTGGCGGACCTTGCGCAGGCCGATGTGCACCACGTGCCCGCCGCGGATCTGGACGTCGGGCCGCACCTCACGATGGACGAGGCCGCGGCGGCGGTGGTCCGCGCCCTGCCCGATGCCCGCCTGTTCACGCTGGCGCCCCCGCA
Organism: Acidobacteriota bacterium; assembly: GCA_023418055.1. Taxonomy (GTDB): domain Bacteria; phylum Acidobacteriota; class Vicinamibacteria; order Vicinamibacterales; family Vicinamibacteraceae; genus JAEZDP01. Next base: position 17,381 of record JAEZDP010000486.1, on the reverse strand, counting down.
GACGGCCGATGGCACCTTCCAGGCCGGTGTGCTGACGGGCGGCTACCGCCTGGCGTTCGTGCACCCTGTGACGGGCGTCGTCACGGGCCCCCTTGCTCCGGGAGGCGAGGTGCTGAGCTGGCTGCACGAGGTGCACGCCAACCTCCTCTCGGGCCGGACCGGACGCGTGGTGAACGGCGTGGCCGGGCTGCTGCTCGTGGTGCTGGCGCTCACGGGCCTGGTCATCTGGTGGCCGCGGGCAGGACAGTGGCGCCGAGCGCTCTGGCTGAAGCGGGGTGTGGGATGGAAGCGCCTGGTCTTCGACCTCCATCACGTGATGGGCTTCTGGCTCCTCGTCCCCGTCGTGCTGCTTTCCCTCACGGGTGTGTATTTCACGTGGCCGGCGCACTACCGGACGGTGATTGGGTGGGTGTCGCCGGTGTCGCCCCAGACGGGTCCGCGCTCCGACGAGAGCCGGCGCGACGCCGGCGCGACCTCGATCGAAACAGCGCTGTCGCAGGCGCGCGCGACGCGTCCGGGCATGGACGTCGTGCGCGTGGCCTTACCCGGGCAGCCGTCGGCGCCCTACACGGTCTTCCTGCAGCAGCGGGGCGCGGCCTCGCCGCGCGACCTCACGCGCGTCTTCGTGGACCGCTACACCGGCGCCGTCCTCGGCGTCCGCCCGCCCCGCGACTACGCCAGCGTGGGTGACGCCCTGGTCGACTGGATCGGGCCGCTGCACACCGGACACTTCGGCGGCCCCGTCATCAAGACGACCTGGGCCGTGGCGGGCCTGGCGCCGGCCGCCCTGTTCGGCACCGGGTTCCTCATGTGGTGGCACCGGGTGGTGCAGCCATGGCAGCGGCAGCGGCGCCGAGCGACCCCCGTGCGTGGGGGCCGCTGAAACGAAACGGCGGGACGAGGCGTGTGGTACACACATGGATCCACATTCCGAGGAGGCCACTGACGTGACAGATGCCGCATTCCGACTCACCCGACGCGACGCCCTTCGCCTGGCCGCCCTGGCCGGGGCCGGCACCGCCCTCGGCTCGCTGCCGTTTGCGGCGTCACTCGAGGCGCAGGGGACGCTCATCACCAAGCCGATCCCGTCCACAGGAGAGCGCGTGCCCGTCATCGGGCTCGGCACCAACGTCTACGGGCGCGAGAACACGCCCGACGAGTTGACGCGCCTGAAGGCGGTGATTGCGAAGATGGCCGAACTGGAGGGCAAGGTCATCGACACGGCGCATGGGTACGGCCGGTCGGAAGAGACCCTCGGCCAGATCCTGGCCGACCTCGGCGCGCGCGACAAGTTCTTCCTCGCCACCAAGTGCATGGCGCCGAAGGACGACCTGGCGGTGGCGCGTGAGCAGATCGAGGGCTCGTTCAAGAAGCTGCGCACCGACAAGATCGACCTGATGTTCGTGCACAACATGACCGGCGCGGCCGTGCTGCTGCCCGTGCTGGAGCAGATGAAGAAGGAGGGGCGCATCCGGTACATCGGGGCCACGACGTCCAACACGTCCGACCACGCTGCGATGGCCGCGCTCATGCGCAAGCACAAGATGGACTGGGTGCAGATCAACTACTCGATCGACGAGCGCTCGGCCGAAAAGGAAGTGTTCCCGCTGGCGCAGGAGCAGGGCACCGCCATCATGCTGAACGTGCCGCTCGGCGGACGCCGCGGCAGCCTGTTCTCACGCGTGAAGGGCAAGGCGCTGCCCGAGTGGGCCAAGGAGTTCGACGCGACCTCGTGGGCGCACTTCTTCCTGAAGTACAGCCTGGGCCACCCGGCCGTCACCGTGGTCATTCCGGGAACCACGCAGGTGCGCAACCTCGAAGACAACCAGGGGGCTGGACGCGGCCGCCTGCCGGATGCGGGCATGCGAAAGAAGATGGACGAGTTCTGGGCGTCCGTGCCAGAGGCGCAGTAAGCAGTCCACAATCCACGGTCCACGGTCCACGGTCCACCGGCTCCGGGCTACGGGCTACGCTACGGTCTACGGCCAAGCGTCAGTCGCATGCGAGAGGGCGGCGCACGGCAGTAGACCGTAGACCGTAGACCGTGGACCGCTGCTACCGCTTTGGCAATCCGAGATCGTCGAGCATCCGCTCGTTCTCGCGCCAGTCCTCCCGTACCTTGACGTGCAGGTCGAGATACACCCGCCGTTCGAAGAACGCCTCCAGCTGCTGGCGCGCCGCCGTCCCGATCGTCTTGATCATCTCGCCGCCACGGCCGATCACGATCGGCTTCTGTGACGACTCCTCGACGAGAATCGAGCAGTAGATGGCCAGCGGCTCACCCTCGTCGTCGGGTTCCTCGAACCGGTCCACGACCACGGCGGTCGTGAAGGGGAGTTCGGCGCGCACGTTCGCGAGCACCTGCTCGCGGACCATCTCGGCGGCGAGCACGCGCGCGGGCTGGTCGGTCAGGTAGTCGTCGGGATACAGCGGCGGGCCCTCCGGCACGTGTGCCAGCAGCACCTCCTCCAGCCGATCGACATTCTCGCCGGTCAGCGCCGACACCGGCACGATCGCGGCGAAGTCGTACTGCTGACTGAACCACTCGGCGGTCGTCAGCAGCCGGGTCTTCTTCATCTGGTCGATCTTGTTCAGCACCAGCACGACGGGCTTCTGCAGCTTCGGCAGCAAGCCGAGCATGAACTCGGTGCCGTGACCCGTCCGCTCGGACGCGTCCACCACGAAGGCCACCACGTCGGCCTCGCGCGACGCGGCCAGGGCGGCATCCACCATCCGCACGTTCATGCGGTGCATCGGGCGATGGACGCCTGGCGTGTCGAGGTAGACCAACTGGCCCGCCGGCAGGTTGCGCACGCCGAGGATGCGCGTGCGGGTGGTCTGCGGCTTGTCCGAGACGATGGCCAGATGGACGCCGACGACGCGATTGAGCAGCGTGGACTTCCCGGCATTCGGGCGGCCCAGCAGCGCGACGAACCCGGACCTGGTGGGGGACGGGTCAGCCATTCTGCGCCTCCTCGCGTGTCACACGCACCTTGAGCACGCGGCGACGCTCGGCCTCGAGCACGTCGATGCCCAGCCCGTCGAACGACAGGCGCTCGCCGACGGCCGGGACCCGGCCCAGCCTGCTCATCAGATAGCCGCCAATCGTCTCGAAGCCTTCGCGCTCGATGTCCACGCCCAGCCGTTCGGTCAGCGCGTCGATGTCGACCTTGGCGCTGAACACGAACGTCCGCTCGCCTTCCTCGACGATGGGATCGGTCTCGACGTCGTACTCGTCACGAATCTCGCCGACGAGTTCCTCGAGCAGGTCCTCGACTGTCACCAGGCCGGCGGTGCCGCCGTATTCGTCCACCACCAGGGCCGTCTGCGTCTGGCGCTGCTGGAACTCGCGCAGCAGGTCGGGCACCCGCTTGGTCTCGGGCACGACGTGTGCGGGCCTGATGAGGTCGGTGATGGCCGCCTCGTCGGGCACGCCCTCCCCCTTGAGGAACACGTCCTTCATGTGCACGAACCCCACCACGTTGTCGAGGCTCTCGCCGTAGACCAGGAGGCGCGAGTACTCCGAGTCCTTGAGCAGCGCTCGCAACTGCCCGAGCGTCACGTTCTCGCGGACGGCGACGATGTCCGGGCGCGGCGTCATCACCTCACGGACGAGACGGTCCTGAAAGCCCACGAGCGAGCGGAACAACTCCCGCGCGCCGTTGTCGAGTTCCTCGTCGTCGCCGTTCGGTCCTTCGGACGCCGCGTCGACCGCCTCGTCGTGCACCGGTTCGGCATCTTCGTCGGTCCGACGCTCGGGCGGGCCTCCCGCAATCGCCCGCGTCATCGGCGCGAGCACCGACGCGACGACGGCAAAGGACGGCAACAGCACCTCGAGCACCCGCTGCGGCTGCTGGCGCACGATGAGCTGCGGCACGACATGAAAGCAGACGATGACGAATGTGACCATCGAGGCCAGGAAGAGCCAGATGCCGTGCCTGGTCTCCCCCACCGACTCGAGTTCCGCGAGGAGCACGGCGGTGAGCGCCGTCACGAGGCCGAGCAGCAGGCGGGCCGGAAAGAACAGCGCGGCCGGGTCTTCGAGGAAGCGGGTGAGCACGTCACGTGGCCCCGCGGTGCTCTCGGCCAGCATGCGCAGCGAGAAGCGCATGAGCGTGCTGAAGGCGGCGAGGATCGTGCCGAGGTACACGGCCGCACACGCCAGCAGGAACACCAGCAGCGGAATCACCGCGCCAACTCCCTGTCGATGAGGCCCAGCGGCAGCCCGCCACGCCGCCGCAATCGTCGCTCGAGCCGGGCCATCTGTCCCTCGTCCGACTCGTGGTCGTGCCCGAGCAGGTGCAAGAGCCCGTGCAGGGCGAGCACCTTCAGTTCGGTGGCCAGGCTGTGGCCCGCGTCGGCCGCCTGCACCTGCGCGACGCCGGTGGCGATGACGATGTCCCCGAGATGGCGCGGCACACCGCGAGGACGTGGCATGGACGTGTCGGCCGGAAACGAGAGGACGTCGGTGGCGCGGTTGATGCCCCGCCAGGTGCGGTTCAGCCGTCGCACCTCCCCGTCGTCGGCCAGGACGAGGGTGAGCGTGCCCCGAGCGGACGCGGGCGCGATCGAGGCGAGCCAGTGAGCCAGCGCGGGGCGCCGGGCGCTGCGGCCATCAGCATGGCAGACGCTGACGGCCAGGCGCGGAGGCCTGTCGCCATCCATGTCAGGCGGATCCGCCCGAAGCCGGCTGGTCGTGCGCCGCGTAGGCCTGCACGATGAGCTGCACGAGCTTGTGTCGCACGACGTCCCGCTCGGAAAAGTGCACGAACGCGATCTCGTCGATGTGCCGCACCACCCGCAGGGCCTCGATGAGCCCGGAGGGGCGGCCGGCGGGCAGGTCGATCTGGGTCACGTCGCCCGTGACGACCGCCTTGCTGCCCATCCCGATGCGCGTCAGGAACATCTTCATCTGCTCGGACGTGGTGTTCTGCGCCTCGTCCAGGATGACGAAGGCGTCGTTGAGCGTCCGCCCACGCATGAAGGCGAGGGGTGCCACCTCGATCGTGCCGCGCTCGAGCAGCCGCTCGATCTTGTCGGCTTCGAGCATGTCGTGCAGCGCATCGTAGAGCGGTCGCAGGTACGGGTTGACCTTCTCCTGGAGGTCGCCCGGCAGGAACCCGAGCTTCTCGCCCGCCTCGACGGCCGGGCGGGTCAGGATGATGCGCGACACCCGCTTGGCCAGCAGGCTGGCCACGGCCTGCGCCATCGCGAGGTAGGTCTTGCCGGTGCCTGCGGGGCCCACGCCGAAGACGATGTCGAACTTGTCGATCGCGGCCAGGTACTCGCGCTGCGTCGGGGTCTTGGGCACCACCTGACGCTTGGCCGACGCGCGGACGCTGCCCTTCAGGTAGTGATCGCGCAGGTCGAGGCCGGGGTGCTCGGCAGCCATCCGCGCCGCGTCGCGAACCTCGCCCTTGGCAAACCGGTAGCCATCGCGCACGAGGGCGGCAAACTGTCCGACGAAGGCCTCGATGTGGTCGAGACGCGCGGGGTCGCCTTCCACCACCAGTTCGTGTCCGCTGGTGCGGACCTGCACGTCGAAGAGGTCTTCGAAGATGCGAAGGTTCTCGTCGTACGCACCGAAGAGGACGTCCACGCCCTCGTCAGGCACCGGGATCGAGCGAAGCACAGTGGCGGCGATACGAGGTGTCTCCTGGTGGTCCCGTGGTGACCCGGTGACCGTAACACGCACCCCGGGGGCGGTCAAGCGAGCGTCCGCAGGTGCAGTTCCTTGAGCTGGCGCGGATCGACCGTGGACGGCGCGCTCGACATCAGGTCCACGGCGGCCGCCGTTTTCGGGAACGCGATGACGTCGCGAATCGACGGCTCCCCTGCCAGCAGGGCGACGATGCGATCGAGACCGAGGGCGATGCCCCCGTGCGGCGGCGTGCCGTATTCGAGCGCGTCGATGAAGAACCCGAAGCGCAGCTGCGCCTCTTCGTCCGAGATGTTCAGCAAACGGAAGATCTGGCGCTGCACCTCCGGGTCGTGGATCCGGATGCTGCCGCCGCCGATCTCGCTCCCGTTGAGGACCAGGTCGTAGGCGCGCGCCACGGCCTCGCCCGGTGCCGCGGCCAACGCGGCCGCATCCGCTTCGACCGGCGACGTGAAGGGGTGGTGCATGGCGGCATAGCGCTGGTCACGTTCGTCCCACTCGAGCAGCGGGAAATCGAGCACCCAGAGGAACTCGAACCGTGCCGGGTCGAGCAGCCCGCGCTTACGGGCCTGCGACAGCCGCAACTGCCCGAGCAGCTTCGATACCTCGAGCGGCGCGCCGGCCGTCATCAGCAGCAGGCCGTCCTGCCCGGCCCCCGACACGTCGAGGGCACGCGTGAGCATCTCCTCACCAAGCGCCTTCGCGGACGTGGCCAGGCCCTTGTCGGTGTGCCGTGCCCACAGCAATCCGCCCGCGCCGAGTTCGATGGCTTCGGCGACGATGCGGTCCACCTCGGCCCGCGCCAACGCGGCGCCGCCGGCCACGACGATGCCGCGCACGACACCTCCGGCCTCGAGCGCGCTCTTGACCGGCCCGAACGGCGTGCCGGCAAACACCTCGGAGAGGTCCTGAATCTCCATGCCGCACCGCAGATCAGGCTTGTCCGACCCGTAGACGTGCACCGCCTCGCGATAGGACATCCGGCGGAAGGGCGTGGGCACTTCGATGCCGGCCACCTTGAAGATCTCGACGATGAGCGGCTCGATCATCGCGAAGACGAGGTCTTCGGACGCAAACGCGATCTCGACGTCCACCTGCGTGAACTCGGGCTGGCGGTCGGCCCGGAGATCTTCGTCGCGGAAGCACTTCACGATCTGGAAGTAGCGGTCGAGCCCGCCGATCATCAGGATCTGCTTGAAGAGCTGCGGCGACTGCGGCAACGCGAAGAACTCGCCTGGGTGCACGCGGCTGGGCACGAGGTAGTCGCGCGCGCCTTCGGGCGTGGACTTGGTGAGGATGGGCGTCTCGATCTCGAGGAAGTCGTGCGCGTCGAAGTAGCGGCGAATCGCCATCGTGATGCGATGGCGCAGTTGCATGTTCTGCTGCATCCGCGTCCGGCGCAGGTCCAGATAGCGATACCGGAGGCGGATGTCTTCGGCCACCGGCGTCTCGTCGGCAATGGCAAAGGGAGGGCGCCGGGCGTCGTTGAGCAGGCGGAGTTCACGGACGGCCACCTCGACATCGCCGGTGTCGAGTTTGGGATTGACCGTGTCGGCCGAGCGCGGCGTCACCGTGCCGATGACAGCCACCACCATCTCGGTCTTGAGCTTCTTGGCCTGCGACAGCAGGGGTTCGGCGTCGGTCACCACCTGCGTGACGCCGTAGCGGTCGCGCACGTCGAAGAACAGCACCGACCCCATGTCGCGGATGCGGTGCACCCAGCCAAGGAGGACGACGTCGGCGCCGACGTCGGAGGCCCGCAGCGCGCCGCACGTGTGGGTGCGGTAGAGAGAGTCAGGAGCAGACATAAGGGCAGGGGGAGAAGGAACGAAGGAACGAAGGAGAAAAGGAACGAAGGAGAAAAGGAACGCGTCAGGCGCCCTTCGGTGTCGTCTCCGCGTCCAGGCCTGCCGCCCGGATGTGGGCGGCGACGTCGCCTCGCGGCACGCGTGTCTGGGTCCCGGTCCGTAGGTCCTTCAGCGCGACCTCTCCGGCCTCCTTTTCATCCTCGCCGAGAATGGCGACGAAGGGCACGCCGAGCGTGACGGCGTACTTGAACTGCCGGGCCAGTTTATCCGGCTCGGGGTAGAGTTCCACGCGCAGGCCGTGGGCGCGCAGGTCGTGGGCGAGGCGCAGGGCGTCGGGCGTGTCAGCCTCGTTCCAGATGGTCACGAGCACGTCCGCGGGCGTGGTCGTGAGCGCGTCGGGAAACATCCCGCGCTCGGCCATCACGACGAGAATACGCTCGAGGCCCAGGGAAAAGCCCGCCGCGGGCACCTGCTCCTTGCCGAACATGCCGACCAGGTTGTCGTAGCGACCACCGCCGCCGAGGCTGCCGGCCAGGTCGGGCACCGCCATCTCCATGATGCAGCCCGTGTAGTACGACAGCCCACGCGCGAGGCTCAGATCGACACGCACCCGTCCTGCCGCCGGCGTGTCGGCACACCAGGCCAGTACCCGGCGTATCGTGGCGAGTCCCGCGAGAGCCGCCTCGTGTCCAGCCACGGCCGCCTCGGCACGCGCGAGGTCGCGGGCGTTGGCTGCATCGGCATCGGCGCGCGACGCCGCGGCGTTGGCGTCGGGTGCGCCGGCACCCGCCAGGACCGACAGGACCGTGTCGGCGGCTGCGGCCGCCAGGCCACGCTGCGCATACTCGGCGCGCACGCCGTCCACCCCGATCTTGTCGAGCTTGTCGAGCGCCACCAGCGCATCGCCGTGCCGGTCCGCAGGAATCCCTGCCGTCTCGAGCACCCCGGCCAGCACCGCCCGGTGATTGAGCCGGAGCGTGAAGTCGGCGAACCCGAGCGCCGCCATCACCTCGCAGGCCGCGGCGCACAGTTCGACTTCGACGAGCGGCGAGGTGGAGCCGATGGCGTCCACGTCGCACTGGTAGAACTCGCGAAACCGCCCGCGCGCCGGCCGGTCGGCCCGCCACACGGGTTGAATCTGGTACCGCTTGAAGAACCGCGGCAGCACGTGCCGGTGCTCGGCGACCACCCGCGACAACGGCACCGTGAGGTCGTAGCGCAGCGCCAGGTCGGCCTGCCCCGACGCCTCGTGTTCGCCACGCTTCAGGATCTTGAAGATGAGCTGATTGCCCTCGTCGCCGTACTTGCCGAGCAGCGTCTCGATGTTCTCGACGGCCGGCGTCTCGAGCGGCTGGAAGCCGTACCGTTCGTAGACGCTGCGGATGACGCCAATGACGTGGGCCCGCCGACGCACGTCGACGGGAAGGAAATCGCGCATGCCGCGCGCGGGCGAGGTGCTGGCCATCAGGCTTGCGTGGGCTCCATGTAGTCGAGCCGATAGCCCACGTATCGCTCGGCGTAGTCGAGAATCGAGGCGACCTCGGCGTCGCTCAGCGTGCGACGCACCCGGCCCGGACTGCCCATCACGAGCGACCGGGGCGGCACGATCATGCGTTCGGGGACGAGGGTGCCGGCCGCCACGATGCAGTCGCTGCCGATGGTCGCCCCATTGAGCAGGATCGCGCCCATCCCGATGAGACAGCGCGACGCGATGGTGCATCCATGGATGAGCGCCCCATGCCCGATGGTCACCTCGTCGCCGATGTGCGTGGCGTGCGTGTCGCGCATGACGTGGACGATGGTGCCGTCCTGGATGTTGGTGCGAGCGCCGATGCGGATCTGGTGGACGTCCCCGCGCACGACGACGTTCATCCACACACTGGAGGTCTCCCCCACCGTGACGTCGCCAATCACCTGCGCGCTCTGGTCGACGAAGGCCGTCGGATGAATCACGGGCCAGCGCCCACGGTGCGGACGAATCATGAACGGGGCATTATACAGGGCGGCGGCTGGCGTCCCGCGGCCCCCGTGTCCGCGCCCTCCGCGTGAGCGTCCTCTCCGGCGACTCCGCGCCCTCCGCGTGATGCTCCCCCCGGTCCGGCCGCGCGCTCGCGTCTTCATTAGACGCACTAATGTTAGGCTAAAGAATATAATCTTGACTTACCCATTGCGCGCGCGCAGCATGAACGGGTGATCGTTGCCTTCCAGGGCGAGCGGGGCGCCTACAGCGAGGCGGCCACCCTCAGTTACGCGCCGGACGCAGAAGCGCTGCCGTGCCCCAGCTTCGACGAGGTGTTCCGCGTGGTGGAGGCCGGCGGGGCGGCCCTCGGCGTCCTCCCCATCGAGAACTCCATCGGGGGCACGATTCATCGCAACTACGACCTGTTGCGCGAGCACGATCTGACCATTCTCGGCGATGTCGAACTGGACGTGGTGCACAGCCTGCTGGCGTTGCCTGGCGTGGCTTTGAGCGACGTCCGGCAGATCTACTCGCACCCGCAGGCACTGGCGCAGTGTGACCGCTTCCTGCGCGGCCTGCCGGGCGTCGAGGTGGTGGCCACCTACGACACGGCCGGCAGCGCGAAGCTCCTCAAGGACCGCCAGCTCACCGACGCGGCGGCCATCGCCTCCGCGCGAGCCGCCGACGTCTTCGGGCTGCAGGTGCTGCAAACCGGCATCCAGGACTTTGCCGACAACATCACGCGTTTCCTCGTCGTCGGACCGGCGGGGGCCGCGGCGCCCGATGCGCGCGCCAACAAGACGACCATCGTCTTCTCGCTGCCCAACGAGCCCGGCGCGCTTTTCAAGGCGCTGAGCGTGTTTGCCCTGCGGGGCATCGACCTGACCAAACTCGAGTCGCGCCCGATGCCCGGACGCCCCTGGGAATACCTCTTCTACGTGGACCTGCGCGTCGGCCTGCAGGAAGTCTCGTGCAGCCGCGCCCTCGCGCACCTCGGCGAATTCGCGCCGATGCTGCGCGTGCTGGGGTCCTACCCGTCGTCGCTGAGCCGGCGGGCGGCCACACCCGTCGCCGCCGCCTCCGCGGGAGATCGTGCATGAGCAGCAACCCACTGAAACACCGCAGCACCGAACTGACCGAAGGCCCGAGCCGCGCCGCCGCGCGCGCCATGTTCAAGGCCGTGGGGTTCGACGATGAGGCACTGTCGCGTCCGCTGGTGGGCATTGCCAACACCTGGACCGAGATCGGCCCGTGCAACTTCCACCTGCGTCGGCTTGCCGAACACGTCAAGGCCGGCATCCGCCGCGCGGGTGGCACGCCGATGGAGTTCAACACGGTCGCCGTGTCCGACGGGATCACGATGGGCGCCGAGGGCATGCGCGCCTCCCTCGTCAGCCGCGAGGTGATTGCCGACTCGATCGAACTCGTCGCCTTTGGCCACCATCTCGACGCCATCGTCATGTTGTGCGGCTGCGACAAGACGATTCCCGGCACCATGATGGCGCTGGCGCGGCTCAACATCCCGGGCCTGGTGTTCTATGGCGGCTCCATCTCGCCTGGCCATGCCGACCACCGCGACCTCACCGTCCAGGATGTGTTCGAGGCGATTGGCGCGCACGGTGCCGGACGCATCACGGCCCTGCAGCTCAAGACGATCGAAGACCACGCCTGCCCGGGCGCAGGGGCGTGCGGGGGCCAGTTCACGGCCAACACGATGGCGATGGTCGGTGAGTTCCTCGGGATCACGCCGCTCGGCAGCGCCAGCATCCCGGCGATGCTCACCGAGAAGGACGCCTCGGCCGAGGCTGCCGGCGCGCTGGTGATGGACCTGCTGCAGCGCAACGTGCGGCCGCGCGATCTGCTCACCCGGACGGCCGTGGACAATGCCATTGCGGCCGTCGCGGCCACCGGCGGGTCCACCAACGCCGTGCTGCATCTGCTGGCGATTGCGCGCGAAGCAGGATTGCCGCTCGACATCGACGACTTCAACCCGGTGAGCGAACGCACGCCCGTGCTGGCCGACCTCAAGCCGGCGGGCCGCTACGTGGCCACCGACCTGCATCTCGCCGGAGGCGCACGCGTGCTGGCTCGGCGCCTCATCGACGGCGGGTTGGTGGATGGAACGGCGCCGACCGTCACCGGCCGGACCCTGGACCAGGAAGCCGCCGACGCACAGGAGCGCCCGGGACAGGACGTCATCCGTCCCCTGGCGCAACCGGTGAAGCCGACGGGCGGTCTCGTCATCCTCAAGGGCAATCTGGCGCCGGCCGGCTGCGTGGTGAAGGTCTCCGGCGCGGGCCAGGCCGGCCATCGTGGGCCGGCGCGCGTGTTCGAGTCGGAAGAGCACGCGTTTGCGGCGGTGCAGAGCGGGAAGATTCAGGCCGGCGACGTCGTCGTCATCCGCAACGAAGGCCCGCGCGGCGGCCCGGGGATGCGCGAGATGCTCGGCGTGACGGCGGCCATCATGGGTGCCGGACTCGGAGACTCGGTGGCGCTGCTGACCGATGGCCGCTTCTCAGGCGCGACCCGCGGCCTCATGGCCGGGCACGTGGCGCCGGAAGCCGTCGCCGGCGGTCCGATCGCCGCGGTCCGCGACGGCGACATCGTTACCTTCGACCTGACGGGGCGGCGGCTGGACGTCGCGTTGTCGGACGCCGAGATCGCGGCACGCCTGACCGAGTACGTGCCGCCGACGCCGCGCTACACGACGGGCGTGCTGGCCAAGTACGCCTATCTCGTGTCGTCGGCCGCCGAAGGCGCCATCACGAGGGCGGGCGCGGAAGTCGAGGTGCCGGCCCCCACGGTGCCCGAAGCCGTGCCGAGATGATCGCGGACCGGAAAGATAGCCCGCGTCTCTCCGAGTCGCGGAACAGCAATGAGGTAGCCGCGTCTGGCCGAGACGCGGGAATGGGTAGAACGGCAGACGAGAAGGCATACATATGAAAAAGACCGGTGCACAAATCCTGTGGGAAAGCCTGGTGCGCGAGGGCGCCACGTGCGTCTTCGGTTATCCGGGCGGCGCGATCCTGCCCGCGTACGACGCGATGCTCGACTACCCCATCCGTCACATCCTCGTCCGCCACGAGCAGGGCGCCACGCACATGGCCGACGGCTTCGCGCGTGCCACGGGGCAGGTGGGCGTGGCCCTGGCCACGAGCGGCCCCGGTGCGACCAACATGGTCACCGGCATCGCCACCGCGATGATGGACTCGTCGCCGATGGTCTGCATCACAGGCCAGGTCGGCAGCAAGGCCATCGGGTCCGACGCGTTCCAGGAAACGGACATCACCGGCATCACGATGCCGATCACCAAACACAACTACCTCGTGACGAAGGCCGACGACGTCGCGCGCACCGTCCGCGAGGCGTTCTACGTGGCGCGCTCGGGCCGCCCAGGTCCGGTGCTCATCGACATCACCAAGGACGCGCAGCAGACGTCGTGCGAGTTCGAGTGGCCCGACGCGCCGAAGCTGCGAGGCTATCGGCCCGACCATCGCCCGAGCACGCGTGAGGTCGAGCAGGCCCTCGACCTCATCAAGTCGGCCAAGCGCCCCATCATCCTCGCCGGCCGCGGCATCGTGCTGTCCGGCGCCATGGACGTCGTCCGGCGCTTTGCGGAGCACACCAACATCCCGGTGGCCATGACGCTGCTGGGCCTCGGCAACCTGCCGGCGAGCCATCCCCTGAACCTCGGCATGATGGGCATGCACGGTGAGGCCTGGGTCAATACCGCCATTCAGGAGGCCGACCTCCTGCTGGCCTTCGGGATGCGCTTCGACGACCGCGTGACCGGCAACGTCAAGACCTACGCGCCGAACGCCAAGAAGATTCACATCGACATCGACCCGGCCGAGCTGAACAAGAACGTGCGCGTGGACGTGGGTCTCATCGGCGACCTCCGTGAGGTGCTCGAGGAGTTGCTGCCACAGGTCGAGGCCAACGAGCGCGCCGACTGGCTGGCCTACATCGGCATGCTGAAGGGCGACTCGGCCGTCCGCGACATCCAGAACCTCCCCGACAACGGGCACCTGTATGCCGCCCATGTCATCAACGACATCTGGCGCGAGACGCGCGACCGCGAGACCATCGTCGTCACCGACGTGGGCCAGCACCAGATGTGGGAGGCGCAGTACTACAAGCACGAGGAGCCGCGCTCGCTCATCACATCGGGAGGGCTCGGCACGATGGGCTTTGCGCTGCCCGCGGCGATCGGCGCCAAGGTGGCCCGGCCCGACGCCGAGGTGTGGGTGGTCGTCGGCGACGGCGGCTTCCAGATGACGATGTGCGAGCTGGCGACCATCGCCCAGGAGGGCATCGACATCAACGTCGCCATCATCAACAACGGGTACCTCGGCATGGTGCGGCAGTGGCAGGAGTTCTTCTACGAGCGCCGCTACGCCGCCACCCCGCTCGTCAACCCCGACTTCGTGAAGCTGGCCGAGGCCTTCGGCCTGAAGGCCCGGCAGATCACCTCGCGCGCCGACGTGGTGCCGGCCGTGCGAGAGGCGCGGGCGCACACCGGCACGGTCGTCATGGACTTCCGCGTCGAACAGGAAGATTCGGTGTACCCGATGGTGCCCGCAGGCAACGACCTGCACAACATGATCCGGCGCCCGAGCGCCATCATCGAAACGGGAGCAGACGCATGAACACCTTCGTGGTGCTCGTCGAAGATCAACCGGGCGTGCTCACACGGGTGGGCTCGCTCATCCGCCGCCGCGGCTTCAACATCAGCTCGCTGACGGTCGGGCACACCGAGACGCCGGGCGTGTCGCGGATGACCATCGACGTCGAAGCCGACGAGTTCGGCGCGCGCCGGGTCGAGGCGAATCTGTACAAGCTGATTGAGGTGCTGCGCGTGGACAACGTCACGCGCCGCCCCGCGATCTTCCGGGAGCTGGCGATCATGAAGGTCGCCACGACCCCCGAGACCCGCGCGCAGATCTTCCAGCTCGCGCAGGTCTACCGCGCCCGCATCGTCGATGTGTCGCCCGAGTCGCTCGTGGTCGAGATCACCGGCAACCAGGACAAGGTCGAGAGCCTCATCGAGGTGCTGAGCCCGTACGGCCTGCTGGAACTCGCCCGCACCGGACGCCTCGCGATGCTGCGCGGCACCGACACCGGGAGTACCATCCCGACGGACCACGAGGACGTGGCGGCCGATGCCGCCGAAGACGTCCTCTCGCATTCGGTCTGAGACAGCGGTCCACGGTCTACAGTCCTCGGTCTACGGCGGTGTACCGGGGACTGCACCCCACTTCCCACACACGGAGTCGTTCACACCCATGGCAGCACGAATCTTCTACGACAACGATGCCGACCTCTCGCTGATTCAAGCGAAGAAGGTCGCCATCATCGGCTACGGCTCGCAGGGCCATGCGCACGCGTTGAACCTGAAGGACAGCGGCGTGGACGTCCGCATCGGCCTGCGCCCCGGCAGCAAGTCGGCAGCCAAGGCCGAGAATGCCGGCGTGCGTGTCGTCAGCGTGGCCGACGCCGCCAAGGAAGCCGACGTCATCATGCTGCTGGCGCCCGACACGGCGCAGGCCGACATCTACGACAAGCACATCGCCCCTCACCTCACGGCGGGCAAGATGCTGATGTTCGCGCACGGCTTCAACATCCGCTACAACGCGATCGTCCCGCCAGCCGACATCGACGTGACGATGGTGGCGCCCAAGTCGCCGGGACACCGGGTGCGCGAGGTGTTCGTCGAGGGCGGCGGCGTGCCCGGTCTGGTGGCCATCCATCAGGACGCCACGGGACATGCGCGCGCGCTGACGATGTCGTATGCCAAGGGCATCGGCGTGACACGCGCTGGCGTCATCGAGACCACGTTCACCGAGGAAACCGAGACGGACCTCTTCGGCGAACAGGCCGTGCTCTGCGGCGGTGCCAGCGCGCTGGTCAAGGCCGGCTTCGAGACGCTCGTCGAAGCGGGGTACCAGCCTGAAGTCGCGTACTTCGAGTGCCTGCACGAGCTGAAGCTCATCGTCGATCTGATGTATCGCGGCGGCCTCAACTACATGCGCTACTCGGTCAGCGACACGGCCGAACACGGCGACTACGTGGCCGGCCCGCGCATCGTCACCGACGAGACGCGCAAGGCGATGAAGCAGCTGCTGGCCGAAATTCAGGACGGCACGTTCGCCAAGGCCTGGATCGAGGAGAACAAGCAGGGACGCCCGAAGTTCAACGCCATCCGCCAGGCCGAACAGAACCAGCAGCTCGAGGAAGTGGGCGCGCAGTTGCGCGCGATGATGCCATTCCTCAACCCGGTCACGCACAAGCCCGAGGAGCAGGGCGCACCGGTCACCTCCTGATCTGGCGGCACGCCGGATCGGCGTACCACTGGGTGCACATCACAGGGCGCGGCATGCGAATGTCGCGCCCGTTGTCTTTGCGGGCCCACCACGGGCATCGCGCGGCCCCGGGACTTCTGGTATACGTGACCGCACGATGATCACCACGCCCAGGGCGCCCTCGGGTGCGGCCACGCGCCGTACCTTCCTCAGCCACACCGCCGCGCTCGTCGCCGCCGCTGCCCTTCCGACACGTGCCGCGCAGCCCGACACACCGCTGAAGGTGGCCGTGGCGGGTCTCGTGCACGGGCACGTCCGCGGCTTCCTGACCGTGGCCGGGAGGCATCCCGGCGTGGAGATCGTCGGGGTCGCCGAGGCCGATCGCGCGGTCCGCGAGCGGTACGCGACACAACATGCCTTCGCGTCGTCCGTCCTGTTCGACTCGGTCGAGGCGATGCTCGACGCCACGTCGCCCCAGGTCGTCGCCGGCTTCACCAACAACTTCGATCATCTCGCGCTCGTGCAGGCGTGTGCGCCGCGCGGCGTGCACGTGATGGTCGAGAAACCGCTCGCGGTCAACCTCGAACACGCTCGGGCCATCGAACGCCTGGCCGCGACGCATCGCGTGCAGGTGTTGACCCAGCTCGAGACCAGTTGGTACCCCAACACGCAGGCCGCCTGGCGCCTCGCACACGAGGACGGCACGCTCGGCCCCCTTCGCAAGATCGTCGTCATGGACGGGCACCCGGGACCGAAGGAGATCGGCACGCAGCCCGAGTTCTTCGGCTGGCTGAGCGACCCGATCAAGAACGGCGGAGGCGCGGTGATGGACTTCGGCTGTTATGGCGCCAACCTCATCGCGTGGCTGATGCGCGACGAGACACCGGTGTCGGTGACGGCCGTCCTCCAGCGTCTGAAGACCGACCCCGCCTACCGACACGTGGACGATGAGGCGACGATCATCGTGCAGTACCCACGAACGCAGGGCATCATCCAGGCGTCATGGAACTGGCCGTATCACCGCAAGGATCTCGAGGTCTACGGCGAGCAGGCGGCCTTCTGGAGCGTCGGGCGCGAGGAGTATCAGGTGAAGCGGCTGCGCGGTGACCGCGAGACCCATCACGCCGGTGCACGGCAAGCCGCGCCGGACGATGGCATCTCGTATGGACCCGCGCTCGACAACCTGCGTGCGGTGGTGGCCGGCACGGGTGACGTGCCGCCGCTGGCCTCACTGGCGGTGAACATGCGGGCCGCGGAGATCCTGGAGCTGGCGCACCGTTCGGCGCGCGAGGGCCGCGCGATCCCCTGGGCGCCGTAGCCAGAGGCCCGGTCCGGCCGTCGGCTCATCGCCCTTTCACGGGCGTTTCAGCTCCACTGCAGGACTTCGTGGGCTGGCCACCGCAGAATGCCTGTCTGGTCGCCGCTGTGCCGGCGGCCGTGCAGGTCATCTCGCAGGTCACCCTCTTCATCACGGAGTCCCTCATGACGTTCATCCACTCGACCCGACGGTCGGGGGTCTCGACCCTCGGCCGTCTCGCCAATCACCTCGCCGCCACCGTAGTGGTAGCGGTGTGGAGCGGGAGCGCGGCGCACGCGGCCCCCGTCCTGTTCACCGACGAAGCGGCCTTCACGTCCGCCGTCGCCTCGCTCGG
>JAEZDP010000359.1 GCA_023418055.1 Acidobacteriota bacterium | reverse complement strand
ACGTCGGCGTTTGCCGACGAGTTCGGCGACGCCATCGCTCCGTGGCAGGCGGGCAGCCATGCCGAGGCGGCGCTGCGGCTCGACGCGCTGGTCCGCCGACACCCTGATGTCGCCGAAGGTCACTTCTATGCGGGGACGGCGTGGCTGCTTGCCGGTGTACCCGCGGATGCCGTGGCGCCGTTACGCCGGGCGGCCGACCTCGCCCCGGCGGCCCTGCAGGGCGACGCGCTCTGGTATCTCGGCCTCGCCCTTCTTCAGCTGCAACGCCATGACGAGGCCGCGCGAACGTTTACGTCAGGCTGCACGGCCGGTGACACGCGAGCGTGCCGCGCCACGGCGCACGTGCCCGGCGTCTCCCCGACGTCACGTGACTGAACCGGCCAGGCCGCGCCCTGCGTCGCCCGACAGGCACACAGTCGCCTTCGGCAGGGTCGCGTGAGCTGTCGCCGAGGACAGATCGTCATGGGTGTGATGCTGGCCAGCACGTGCGCTGCGCCTTCGGCCACCGAGCGGGCTCAGTCACTGACGGCGGAGGAGCAGGCCGGTCCGGCAATGCCGCTCGAGCCGTGGACACGGCTCTTTCTGCAGTAGGAGGTGCGTGGGCCCGGCGCGCCGCATCCAGGGCGTCAGCGGGCGACGGACCCATCCAGTCAGGCCCCCCGTCCTCCGTGCGTGATGCCCGTTCTGGAAGTGGACGCCGATGTCGATCAGAAGATGGTGCGACGCGTGCCGGACGCGCGCACGCCGGTGACGATGCCCATCATGGAGCCCTCGTGTCGGCCCGTGAGACGTGGACCACGAGCCGAGCTCTGAGGAGGTCGGAGCCGTCGGTCGTCGGCTGTCGGCCGTGGACCGTGGACCGTGGACCGTCTAGTACCCCTCCACCTCCACCCCAGGCACGCGGCGGAAGTGCTCCACGTTGCGCGTGAGCACAGGCAGGTCGTACGCCAATGCCGTGGCGGCAATCCAGAGATCGTTGGTGCCGATGAGCAGGCCGTTGTCACGGAGATGGCGAAACGCGCGCCCGTAGTGCCAGCAGACGTCGGGCGTCGAGTTGAGAACGAACAGCGGCGCGAGGAACGTGTCCCATCGCTGGCGATCGCGCATGGACAGGCCAGCCGCGATCTCTCCGGCGACGGTGAAGGGCAGGTACAAGCGCGCGTCGGCGTGGGATTCGAGGTAGGCCACCGCGGGCCCTGGCGACCCGCGGCGCTCCTCGCGTTCGAGATCGATGAGGAAGGTCGTCTCGAGGATCAGTGAGCGGCCCACTTGTCCCCCGGCGGGCCGTCGAGGCGCTTGTGTTCCTCGATCCGACCCAACTCCTCGTCCGACAGCCTGGCGCCGGCTGCCCGCACCACCCGCAGATAATCGCGAGCTGTGGTCGTGTCTTCGGGCCACGTCGCCCTCAACACCACTTCGCTGAACGACTCGTCGGGGTAACGGCGGGCGCCTCGCAGGCGGTTGTACGCCTCGACCTTGAGCGAGATGGTCTTGGTACCCACCCATGCAATGTGCACATTGCATGGATGCCTTGTCAAGCGCCGTGACGGCCGCCTGGGCTACAGGTCAGGGCGTAAGATGGCGCCCATGGTGCACAGCAACTTCACGCGAGGCTGGTTGGCGCTGGGCGTGCTGGCGTGTATGGTGCCGCTCGCCTGCTCCCGGCAGCCGGACACGGCCGACGACAGGCGCGACGCAGCCACCTTCGTCGCCGACGCCAATGCGCGTCTGCTCGAACTCGCCAACGCACTTTCCCGGGCGCAATGGGTGGCCTCGAACTTCATCACGGTCGACACCGAGCGCCTCTCCGCCGATGCCACCCGCGAATACGTCGCGGCGTCGATGGCCCTGGCCAAGGAGGCTGCTGCCTACGACGGCGAGACGGTCAGCGACGATGTGGCGAGGCAACTGCTGCTGCTGAAGCTGTCGGCCACGCCCCTGCCGGCACCGGGCCGTCCCGAGGCCCAGGCCGAACTCACGCGCCTCGTGGCTGGGATGGAGGCCGACTACGGTCGCGGCACGTATTGCCCCGAGGGGCGTCCCTGCCAGACCCTCGACGACCTGAGCCGGACGATGCTTCGCAGTCGAAACCCGGACGAACTGCTCGAGGCCTGGACCGGGTGGCACGCGGTGGGACGCGCCATTCGTCAGCCTTACCAGCGCTTCGTGGAACTCGGCAACGAGGGCGCGCGTGAACTCGGCTTTGCCGACCTGGGGGCCTTCTGGCGTGCGGGCTACGACATGCCCCCTGACGCGTTTGCCACCGAGGTGGACCGCCTCTGGTCGCAAGTGGAGCCGCTCTACCGTCGGTTGCACGCGAAGGTCCGTCGGCGTCTCGCGGAGCGGTATGGCGCCGACCTCGTGCCGGCTGACGGACCCATTCCGGCGCACCTGCTCGGCAACATGTGGGCCCAGCAATGGGGCGGCATCTACGACATCGTCGGGCCGCCGAGCCGAGGGCCGTCTTACGACCTCACCGCCCTGCTCGCGCGACAGCGTGCCGATGCCCGCGGCATCGTGAAGTACGGTGAGGGGTTCTTCACGTCGCTCGGCTTCTCGCCGCTGCCCGACACGTTCTGGGAGCGCTCGCTGTTTGTCCGTCCGGCCGACCGGGAGGTCGTCTGCCACGCCAGCGCGTGGAACGTGGACAGCGCCGACGACCTGCGCATCAAGATGTGCATCGAGGTCAACGCAGACGACTTCGTGACGGTGCACCACGAACTCGGGCACAACTTCTATCAGCGCGCATACAACCAGCAGCCGTTCCTCTACCGGTCGGGTGCGAACGACGGCTTCCACGAGGCCATCGGCGATGCCGTGGCGCTGTCGATCACGCCGGCCTACCTGCAGCAGGTGGGGCTGCTCGACGCCGCGCCCTCGTCGGAGGGCGACATCGAGTTCCTGCTGCGCATGGCCCTCGACAAGGTGGCGTTCCTGCCGTTCGGCCTGCTCGTGGACCAGTGGCGCTGGCAGGTGTTCAGCGGGCAGGTCACGCCAGACCGCTACAACGCCGCATGGTGGGAGCTGCGCGAGAAGTACCAGGGCGTCTCTGCCCCGGTCTCGCGCTCGGAAGAGGACTTCGACCCCGGCGCGAAGTATCACGTGCCCGGGAACACGCCGTACACCCGCTACTTCCTGGCCCACATCCTCCAGTTCCAGTTCCATCGCGCCATGTGCCGCGAGGCCGGCCACACCGGACCGCTGCACACCTGTTCGGTGTACGGCAACAAGGAGGTCGGCGAGCGTCTGGCGCAGATGCTGGCCATGGGCCAGAGCCGTCCCTGGCCAGACGCGCTCGAAGCCCTCACCGGCGAGCGCGAGATGGACGCCACGGCCATCCTCGACTACTTCGCCCCGCTCGACGCGTGGCTGGAGGAGTGAAGGGAGGAAGGAACTAAGGAACTAAGGAACTAAGGAACTAAGGAGCTAAGGAACGAAGAAACGAAGCACGGGCGGCACGCAGGCGCCCATCAGCGCCCGCCCTACCCGTAAGGCGTAAGGCGTAAGGCGTACGGCGTAAGGCGTAAGGCGTGGGGCGTGAGCCGTCACGCCTCATCCCGTAACCGTGCCGCGAGTGCCGTGGCGCCCCAGCGCTCGTAGGCGTCGGCGGCCCGGCGTCGCGCGTCGGCTCTGGCCGCGGTCATCCCGGTTGCCTCGTGGACGCGCGCGGTGAGGCGCTCGGCCAGCGCCTCCATGTTCAGGTAGCCGAAGCGCCGGGCCGCGTCGGCCGCAGCGGCAAACGCCGCGAGCGCGTCGTCGCGCCTGCCGGCCACGCGAGCGAGTTCCCCTTCGAGCAGGTGCGCCTTGTGCGCGAAGTTGTGCGGGCAGGTGCGCGCGTACCGGGCGAACTGCGTTGCGGTCCGGCGCACGACCTGGCCGGCCTGGTCTTGCGCCAGCGCGGTCATCGCGGCGTAGAACTGATGTTCGGCCGCGTGCAGCATGCCGGGCGAGTCCTTGAGATACGCCGCGGCCACCGTGTCGATCGCCTGCGCGCGGGCAAGGTCGGCCCAGAGGTACGCCACTTCCATCCGGACCACGTGGCAGCCATGCGCGAAGTGCCTCGAACCGTAACCGTCCAGTGACGCGACAAGCGCGACTTCGTCGAACCCGTCGTCAGAAAGCGTGTCGTGACCGTGCGTCTCGCCGCGCAGGTTGCGCATGGCCTGCTGCACCGTTCTCACGACACCGGCCGGTTCGCGCAGGCGCGCGCCGTCGAGCACCCGCAACATCCGCGCGCCCTCTCGACTCACCTCGTCGAACGTGACGCCGCGCATGTGGACGCTCATGATGGTGCCCGCGCAGGCGCATCCGGTGTGGAACAGGTCGCCCGTCTCCAGTCCGGCTTCGAAGGCCACGCGCCACAGTGCCTCGGCCTGGGTGGCCGGTTCGATCCACGAGGTGCCGAAGTACCCCACGACGAAGTGCACCTCGGCGCGCTGTTGCGCGTTGCCGTACTGCTCGACCAGCGAGAGCGACAGCCGGCCGAACTCGTGCCCGGTGCGATGGCGGCCCAGCACGCCGCCCTGGAAGATGGCGCCGAACACCATGTAGCCGATGGCGCAGTCGCGCGTGTTGCCGTGCGTCAGACACAGCGTCACCATCCGTGTGGCCACCGCCACGCACAGTTCGGGCCGCACCTGGTAGGCCGCCTTGGCGACGGCCGCCATCAGCCGCACCGCCATCTCGACCCGCGTGTCGGTCGTGAGAGGCAGGTCCACCACCGACGCGGTCGCTCGGCCCCGCAAGAGCCAGCGCGCCTTCAGGAAGTCGAGGCCGAACAGCGCCGGATTGAAGCGCGGCGGCAGCCGGACGCCGAACTGCGCCACGGCCTCGCGGCCCACGGCGTACGCCTCGCCGAAATCGGCCGTGTCCGTGAAGAAGTGGATCATCCGCTCGTGGACACGCGCTCTGTCGGCCACGTCCACGGTCAGGGCCGCAGCCTTCCGGAACAGCGTCTCGGCCCGGCCGAACGCGAGCACACGGACGGCGTCCTCTGCCGCGCGCGCGTAGTGCCGCGCCGCCGCTGCGGTGTCGCCCGCGCCTTCGAGGTGCACGGCCAGCGTCTCGGGGTCGGCCCCTCCGGCCAACTCCAGCGCCACCGCCAGGCCGGCGTGATGATGCCGAAGCACGTCGGCCGGCAGCCGCGCGGTGATGCTCTCGCGGATGCGGTCGTGGAACATCTCGATCTCGTCGTGCCGCGCATCGAGCCGCATCGTCCGCACGAAGCGGCCCGTCCGCAGCGACGTCAGCACGTCCGGCGGCAGCGCCGGCAGGTGAGCGGCCGCCTGCGCATCCTGCAGCCGCACCGGGCGCCCGGCGACCGCCACCACCTCCACCAGCCGACGAGTTGCCTCCGGGAGGCGCCGGACGCGCTCCCACAACACCGCGTCGAGGTCGTGCGCACGCGCCCCGGCGACCGCGCCCTGCTTCAGGTGCTCCACGAGCTCGTGGACAAACAGCGCGCTGCCGCCCGACTGCTGGGCCACCCAGTCCGCTTCGGCATCGGTCTGCGTGCGGCCGTCGCCGAGCAGCTGACGCGCCAGCGTGCGGGTGTCGTCGGGCGAGAGCGGCTCCACCGCGACGTCACGCTGGGTGACGCCTGCGGCCTCGGCGTGCCGCAGCGTCGTGAGAAACGGGCTCGTGGTCTCGTATTCGCTGCGGTAGGAGAGCAGCACCAGCACGCGGGGCGCATCGGCGCCGGTCAGCACATCCCCCAGCAGCAGCGC
>JAEZDP010000252.1 GCA_023418055.1 Acidobacteriota bacterium | reverse complement strand
CCCGTCGGCTCGTGAAGCTGCTGCACGGCATCCAGGCCAAGGTAAACCTGCTGCCGCTCAACGCCGCGGACGGCATCCCGTTTGCGCCTCCTGCGGCCGCACGGGTCGACGCGTATGCGCAGATTCTCGCCGACGCGCACGTCACCGTGTCGGTGCGCAAGAGCCGCGGACGCGACATCCGCGCCGCGTGCGGGCAGCTGGCCGTGAACGAGGACGTCCCGGCCTGACACTCCCCCCGGGAGGGTGCGGTCCGCGCGCGCGGCCCCGGCCGGGTTGCGTGGTATCGTCCCCGCATTCCCGGAGGGTCCATGCGTGCGTTCCCTGCAACCGTGCTCTGCGTGCTGCTGGCCCTGGCCGGCATCCGTCTGACCGCCGCCGACGGTCATCCACAGGCACCGCGTCCGGCGACGTCGACACCTGCGTCTCGCGACGCGCCCGCGCCGGACATGAACCAGTACTACACGCTGGGGCCGGACTCCTTCGAGCGTGAGGGTGTGCCGAAGGGCGAGTTGCGCGGGCCGTTCGTCCTGCCCGACAGCCCGGCGTACCCGGGCACGCAGCACACCTACTGGGTGCACGTGCCGGCGCAGTACGACCCGGCTGTCGAGGCCGACCTCATGATCTTTCAGGACGGGCAGGCGTTCATCGATCCGCAGGGATCGGCGCGCGCCCCGAACGTCCTCGACAACCTGATCTATCGCCGCGAGCTGCCGGTGATGATCACCGTCTTCATCAACCCGGGCAGGAGGCCGGAGCAGCCCGAGCCCAACCCGAAGCAGTGGGGCGACCAGACCACCAACCGTCCGCAGGAGTACAACGCGCTCGACGACCTGTATGCGCGCGTCATCGTCGACGAACTGCTGCCGGCGCTGGCGAAGGACTACACCATCACGAAGGACCCGAAGCGGCGGGGTATCGGCGGAACGAGCAGCGGGGCGATCGCCGCCTTCACCGTCGCATGGCATCGGCCCGACCAGTTCGGCAAGGTGCTCAGCATCGTCGGCAGCTTCACCAACATCCGGGGCGGGCACGCGTATCCGGACATCATCCGCAAGAGCGAGAGGAAGCCGCTGCGTGTCTTCCTGAATGGCGGGCGGAATGACAACCGCGGCATCGGCCGCGACGGCACCTACCACCCTGAGCGTGACTGGTTCCTGCAGAACGTGCGCATGAAGGATGCGCTCGAGGAGAAGGGCTACGACCTCAACTACGTGTGGGGCATCAACACCCACGGGCAGCGGATGGGAGGCCCCATGCTGCCCGAGATGCTGCGCTGGCTGTGGCGCGACCACCCGGTCTCCACCGACGTGCACGACATGGTGGAACGTTCCTATCGAGGACCGGCACGGCGGTAGCTCCGCCCGTCCTTCGCTCCTTCGTTCCTTCGTTCCTCCCGTCCTTCGTTCCTTCCGCCCTTCGTTCCTTCGTTCCTTCGTTCCTTCGTTCCTTTGTTCCTTCTTCAGGCCGCCATGGCCGCCGCGCCTTCGACAGGCGTGCGGGCGGGCACCACGGTGGGGATGGCCGCGAGGGCGTCGGCCCTGGCCCCGAGCATCGGGGCGAAGCGTCCGCCCGGCTCGGCAGAGTCGAAGCGCAGGATTTCCATCATGCAGTCGTACTGGGGGTCGTGGTAGGCGGGCAATTCGACGCCGGCGGAGACGAGCGGACGGCCGCCGAGCTTCCGCAGCATGCGCGACGACGCGTGGCGGACGGTGGCGGTCGTGAGCCCGATGGCGCCGCCGATGCGGCCCGACAGCGCGAAGGTGGACAACGCGATTTCCAGCGCGTGCGTCGTGCCGCGGCACTCCTCGGCGACGGCCCAGCCGCCGAGTTCGACGAAGGCGATGCCGCGCTGCTGCGCGAGGGTCATCTCGTCGCGGACGGCCGCCCGCAGGTGATCCTGCCAGGCGGGGTCGTGCGCGAGCGCCGACTTCCACACGCCGAGTCCTTCTGGCGACGTGCCCGGGGCGTGCTCCTGATATCGGGCGCAACCGGTCACCTTGCCGCCAGGGTTGAGCATGACGACATGCCAGCTCGAGGCGTCGGCCGCCTGCACGTGTCGGCCGTCGGCCGTGAGCTGTCCCTCGGTGATGGCGCCATCGGCGAGGTACACGCGTCCGCGCAGACGCTGTACTTCGGCGAGCATGTGGGCGTGACCGGACGCGTCCGTCTGCACTTCGCGGAAGGAGGTGGGTACGGCTGTCGCTGACGGGGCCAGCAGGACGGTGACCGTGCCCGAGAGCGACAGCGGGTTCGGCGTGAACAGGTACATGATTGCTTACTCCTGGGCGCCCGGTCGCGGCCGGGCCCTGCGCGAGGTTGCCGAGGAGCCGGTGGTCGTCATCCGGCCCGCCCCCCTAAGTGCAAGGCGGCCGCCACGTGCGCCACAGGGCGTGCCGCGTGGTGCCGCGCTCAGGGCAGACGCAGGGGCGCGCCTGGAGTGACGGCGCGCAATGTCTTGAAAATCAGCGAGATGGACGGGTACGCGGAGGGAGGGCGCCTGGGTGGCGCCCGTCGTAAGGAGGTCCCCTCGCGAGCGTGAGGGGGCGCCGGTCAGCGGCCGCTCGACGCTGCCCGGCGGGGGACGATCACAGATTCGTCTTGGCGTGCACGTTCTCGATCACGGCCTTGTCCCTGTGAGCACTTTGCGGCGTGGCGGAGCGGCGCCGTGCTGTGAGGGCCTATCGTGCGGGGGCGACGCCCAGCGCCGTTTCCATCTGCTGGCGGACGAGGGTCAGGCGCGCGAGGTCGCCGCCACTGACCTCGGCGGTGGCCCACCCGGACCAGCCGATGTCGGTCAGGGCGCGACGTACCTGCTCCCACGGCACGTCGTCCAACTCGGTCGTGATGTCGGCGCCCTTGCCGGTGGCGCGCGTCCGTCCCTTGAGGTCGAGTTTCACGCAGCGGTGGCCGAAGGCCCGGATCCACTCGCCGGGGCGGCCGAACCGCCAGTGATTCCCGATGTCGTAATACATCCCCACCCAGGGGCTCCGAAAGCTGTCCACGAAGCGGATGAAGCCCTGCGGGCCCTGGTCGGGGCCGCCGTCGGCGTCGTACATCATGCGGTTGCCGACGTTTTCGATGAGGATCATCTGCCCGAGCGCGGCGGCCAGCGGCAGCACCTTCTTGATCTCCTGACGGGCGCGCTCCTCGATCTCGGCCTCCGGGCCGTCGGTGTTGCGTCCCACCACGAGCAACACGCCGTTGCCGCCCGCCGCGTGCGACACCCGCACACAATGCTCGAGATTCGCCCGACCCTGATCGCGCTCGCTCGCCACGGCGCTGGTCAGCCGCTGATTCCAGTGATCGTGGTTGATGGCGCCGTGCACGAACACGCGCGACTCCTGCACCGCGGCGCGGGCCTCGTCTTCTGTAAAGCGCCCGGCCTCGTCGAAGTCCACCCCGTCGAAGCCGGCCTCGGCTGCCATGCGCAGCCGCGCCACCAGCGAAAGCGGGGTACCGTCAGCCTCCTTGGCAATCATGCTCAGCTTGGTGGCCAGCAGGATGGGCTTGCCCGCGGGCGGGCGCACGATGGCCGAGGCCGCCGATTGCGCTGCTGCCGCCGGAAGGCCGCCGTGCAGCGCGGTCACACCGGCCATGGCCGCCGTGGCAGTGCCGAGGAAATGCCGCCGGGTGGGTGACTGCTGTGGAAGGGCCATTCAGAACTCCTCGAATTGCGTGCGACCTGAGTCAGGCATCAGGCAAGGCGTCAGCCTTGAGGCCGATGTCCGATCGGTACTGCTTTCCCTCGAAGGTGATGAGCGCGGCCGCCTCGTACGCCCGGCGCCGCGCCTCGGCGAACGTCGTCCCGGTCGCCGACACGGTGACCACGCGTCCGCCGGCGGTCACGAGCGTGTCGTCGCGGAGCGCCGTCCCCGCGTGGAACACGTGAGCCCCGGCGGCCTCGGCCTCCGCAAGCCCGCGAATCGGGTGTCCCGACTGCACCGGCCCAGGATAGCCGCCGGAGGCCAGCACGACGCCCACGCACACGCCCGAGACGGACGGCACCTCATGTGCACGAAGGCTACCGGCCGCCGCGGCACGCAGGGCGGGGGTGAGCGGGCCGTCCATCAGCGGCAGCACCACCTGGGTTTCCGGATCTCCCATCCTCACGTTGAACTCGATGACCTTCGGGCCATCGGACGTCAGCATCAGCCCGCAGTAGAGAAAGCCGCTGAACGGGTGCCCTTCCGCGCGCATGCCGGCCAGCACCGGCGAGACGATGTGGCGGTCGATGGCGGAGGCCAGCGTGGCGTCCACCAGCGGACTCGGCGCAAAGGCGCCCATGCCGCCGGTATTGGGGCCCTGGTCGTTGTCGAACGCCCGCTTGTGGTCTTGGGCCGTGCCGATGACGATGCCGCGCTGGCCGTCGCAGAGGACGAACACCGACACCTCGGGCCCGCTCAGGCGCTCTTCGATGACGAGGCACCGCCCGGCGGCACCGAAGGCCTCCTCGCGCATCGCCTGGTCGATGGCCGCGTGCGCCTGCGCGGCGGCGTCGGCCACCGTGACGCCCTTGCCGGCTGCCAGTCCGTCGGCCTTGACGACCGCGGCGCCGCCGAACGCCTCGACGGCGGCGTAGGCCGACTCGGGATCGCGGCAGACGCGGGCGCGGGCGGTCGGCACGCCGTGGCGCGCCATGAAGTCCTTCGCGAAGGCCTTGCTGGTCTCGAGGCGCGCGGCCGCACGCGTCGGGCCCACGACCAGGTGCCCGGCGGCGGCAAGCGCGTCGACCACGCCGCGCTCGAGCGGCTGTTCAGGGCCGACGACGGTGAGGTCGATGCCGGCGGTCTGCACGTACGCGACAACGCGGGCGGCGTCGAGCGGGTCAAGTGGCGCGAGGGGGCCGCAGGCGGCCATCCCGGGGTTTCCGGGCCCGCAGTGGACGGCAGACACGTCCGCTTCGCGGCTGAGCTTCCAGGCAAGGGCGTGCTCCCGCCCGCCGCTGCCCAGGATGAGGATGCGCATGTGCTACACTCGGCGATTGCTGTTACGGACACTCAGGCCCGAAACGGGCCGCATCACACGCGACGAAGGGGGGTGAGCGAGCGTGGCCGAAGTCAAGGTGCAGGAAGGTGAATCGATCGAAAGCGCCCTGCGGCGATTCAAGCGCAAGGTGCAGCAGGAAGATATCATCAAGGATATCAAGAAGCACTCGTTCTACCTGAAGCCCGGGGACAAGCGCCGGGCCAAGCAGGCACTCGCCCGGAAGCGCAGCCGGAAGAAGCAGCGTCGGGAAGCCGAATAGGCACGACGCTGGATGCACGTCGTCTGTAGGGGTCGGATGCTCCGGCCGCTACAGACGCCATCGACCGTGGCCTCCCCGGCCGGGCGCGTGCGGATTCCGCGCGTTCACGCCTTGACCGGCGCTGGCGCGAGGTGTTACTGTCGGCCTTCCTTGACACGCGTTTTTGCGCGGTTCTACACGGATTTCTGAGCAGCGGGAGTAACGGCCATGCAGATTGACGAGCGCGTCGTCGGCGACGTGACGATTCTGGACCTCAAGGGGAAGATGACGCTCGGCGAAGGCGACGAGTTGCTCCGCGAGAAGGTGAGCAGCCTCGTCAGCCAGGGGCAGAAGAAGCTCATCATGAACCTGGATGGCGTGCCGTACATCGACAGCGCGGGTCTCGGCGAGATCGTGCGGACCTACACCACGGTCAGCCGGCAGGGCGGCAAGCTCAAGCTGCTGAACCTGACCAAGCGTATCGAAGACCTGCTGTCCATCACCAAGCTGCTGACCGTCTTCGAGGTCTACGAAGACGAAGCCGAAGCGCTGCAGAGCTACGAAGGCTGAGATCGTCCGGCGCGTGGTGCGCCGATGTGCCTCACGTGCCCGCCCCTCCTGCTCACACCACGCCGCGGCCCCCGGTCGCGGCGTCGCTGTTTAATGGGCGACCCCCCCCCCCCTGGGCAAAAAACCACGA
>JAEZDP010000239.1 GCA_023418055.1 Acidobacteriota bacterium | reverse complement strand
ACGCCCTACGCCCTACGCCTTACGCCTTACGCCTTACGCTGTAGACCGTGGACCGTAGACCGTGGACCGTCATCTGCGATCCTCGTCCCTGCCCGAAGCCTGTAACCTGTAGCCGTCTATGCCCGCTCTCTGGTCCGGTCGTTTCGCCGGCGCGCCTGACAAGGCCGTCTTCGACTTTGGTTCTTCTTTCCGGTTCGACCGGCGTCTGTTCGAAGACGACGTCCGCGGCAGCCGCGCGTGGGCCGAGGCCCTGCAGCGGGCCGGCGTCTTGTCGCCGGACGAGCGGCAGGCCATCGACCGTGCCCTGGCCGACATGCTGGCCGAGGCAGGCCGCACGCCCACGTTCGTGGAGGGCGACGACGAGGACGTGCATTCGTTTGTCGAACGCGAACTCATTGCGCGGGTGGGGGAGACGGGCAAGCGCCTGCACACGGGCCGCTCGCGCAACGAGCAGGTGGCGCTCGACCTGCGGCTCTACGTCCGGCGCGTGTCGGCGGATCTGCAGGCGTCGCTGACGGCACTCGTGGGCGCGTTGGCCGGGCAGGCCCGTGCCGCCGGTGACGCGCCGCTGCCTGCCTATACGCACCTGCGCCGTGCGCAGCCGGTGCTCGAAGCGCACTACTGGCTCGCCCACGCGTCTGCCTTCCAGCGCGCCTGCGCGCGCTTCGACGTCGTGCGCGACGAGGCCGACGCGCTGCCGCTCGGCTCGGGCGCCATTGCCGGCAACTCGTTCCCGGTGGACGTCGAGTTCCTGCGCGAGGCGCTCGGTTTCTCACGCGTGGTCATGAACAGCATGGACGCGGTGTCCGACCGCGACTTCGTGTCCGCCTTCCTCCACGCCTCGGCCCTGACGATGGTGCACGTCAGCCGGCTCGCCGAAGACGTCATCGTCTACGGCTCGGAGGAGTTCGGGTTCTTCGAACTCGACGACACGGTGACCACCGGCAGCAGCCTGATGCCCCAGAAGAAGAACCCCGACCCGATGGAACTGGTGCGCGGCAAGACCGGCCGTGTCATCGGCACGCACACCGGATGGCTGGCCACGATGAAGGGGCTGCCGAGCGGGTACAACAAGGACCTGCAGGAGGACAAGGAAGCGGTGTTCGACACCGAGGACACGCTGCGCGGGAGCCTGCTGTCGTGCCTGGCGGTGGTGCAGACGCTGCGGGTGCGTCGTGATGTGACGGCCCGCGCCGCCTCGGGACTGATGCTGGCCACCGACGTGGCCGACTATCTCGTTCGAAAAGGCTTACCTTTCAGGTCGGCGCACGAACTCGTGGGCGGCATGGTGCGCACGCTGCTCGATCGCGGCAGCGACTTCGCGGATCTCGATCTGGCCGGCTGGCAGGCGTTCTCGCCGCTGTTCGAGGAGGACGTGCACGCGGCCATCACGCCGCGTGCCTCGATCGACGCGCGCCGGACCCCGCAGAGCACGGCCCCGGCGGCCGTGGCCGCGCGGCTCGACGAGGTGCAGGCATGGCTCGACGCGCGCATCACGGCGTGAGCGACGGCCCTGACGTCAGGCGGGGCTTGAGTCTTCGGCCGGGTGTGCTACTATCCATCGACCACCTTCGGTTCATTCTGAACGGAGTCACTTCCCGCCGCCACGTACACTCCGGGGGCTGTTAATGCAAGAGCGCCGGCTTCGGCTGGGTGATGTGCTGGACGACTACTGTCCACGCGAGAAACGCCTTACCAATCACGTCATCGTCGCACTCGTCGAAGACGAGGTTCGACAGACCCGCTGCACGACCTGCGACACCGAGCACCCGTTCAAACACGGGCGTGTTCCGGTGCGCCGCAAGAAGGCCGACGCGCCGAACGTGCTCTACAAGCAGGTCCTCGACAACATCACGACGACAGAGCACGGAACGCCCGAGGCCGATGCCGCGGGCCGCGCGGCCGTCCCCGTGGCCCTGCCTGTGGCCCCGCGCGTCGTGGCCCCGGCCGTGAGCGCTGCGGAAGCGGGCGTCCCGGTTGCGCCACCACGTCTGGCTTCGCCGGCTCCAGGTGCCGAAGCGGGCGTCGAGACGAGCGATGCACCGCACGACGAGTCGTCCGACCTGCCGCGCGAGGAACCGGTGCACCGCCACCAACTCATTCGCGCGACGCTGCCTCGCATCGAGGGGCAGGTGCCCGAGCGCAAGCCGGCCGACTTCACGCTCTGGCACGTCGCGCGCAACGCGCAGGCACGGCGTGGCGGGCGCGGCCGCGATCCTCGCGGCCCCGTAGACGGCAACGTCAGCTACTCGCCGTATGCCAATGGCCACCCGAAGGCCCAGGCCAGGCCGCCCGGCGGGCGTCCGCCGCAGCAGCAGGCCGCCCGCCGCAACAACCGGCGCGGCGGGCGCTGACGCGACAGCCGGCGTCATCGCGGTCCGCTTGCGTAAGAAGATCACGACCTGACACGTGCCTGCGCGCGTCTCCACCCAAAGCCGCCGGGTATACTGGCGGCTCGAGCGGGATGCCGCGGCGCACGGCGTGCCGCATGCACGTCCCGATCACGAGGCTTCCTCTCATGTCGGATGTTGCCGGACGCACCGGGCTCATCGTGGGCATCGCCAACAAGCGCTCGCTGGCCTGGGGCATCGCGCAGGCCGCCGCCGCCGGCGGCGCCAGGCTGGTGCTCACCTACCAGAACGACCGCCTCAAGGAAAACGTCGAGGAGTTGGCGGCCACGCTCGACCCGGCCCCGCTGCTGCTCCCTTGCGACGTCAGCCGCGACGAGGACATCACTGCCCTCTGTGCGGCCATCGAGGCCGAGGTGGGCGGGCTCGATTTCGTTGTCCACGGCGCGGCGTTCGCCCCGCGCGAGGCCCTGTCGGCGCCATTCGTCGAGACGTCGCGCGAGGCCTTCCGCATCGCGCTCGACGTCAGCGCGTATTCACTCGTCGCCCTCTCGCGCGGTTGCCTGCCCCTGCTGCTCAACCGCGGCGGCGGCAGCATCCTCACCTTGTCCTACCTCGGCGCGGAACGCGTCTTCCCGAACTACAACGTCATGGGGGTGGCCAAGGCCGCCCTCGAGTCGACGGTCAAGTACCTGGCAAGTGACCTCGGGCCGCAGAACATCCGCGTCAATGCCATCTCGGCCGGTCCGGTCAAGACGCTTGCGGCCGCCGGCATCTCGGGGTTCTCGGGCATCCTGCAGGTCTATCGTGACAGGGCCCCCCTGCGGCGCAATACGGAAGCGGGCGACGTGGCCGACACCGCCCTGTTCCTGCTGAGTCATGCCGGCCGCGGCATCACCGGCGACGTCATCATGGTGGATGGCGGCTATCACGTGATGGGCATGTGAACGGCGCCACGCCCCTCGACGGAGACAGGTCATGATCGCGCACCGAATGATGGCAGTCGTGCTGATGGCAGGGCTGGCGGCAGGCACCGTGGCATGCAAGAGCAGCGGCGGCATGCGGTCGTCCACACAGACAGCCGGGCTCGACGACGCGACGATTGCCACGCGCGTGAAGACGGCCCTGCTCAACGAGCCCGAGCTGAAGGCCCAGGAGATTCAGGTGCAGGCCGAGGGCGGCGTCGTGACGCTCACCGGAGCGGTGACGAGCGAACCCGAAGCCGCGCGTGCCCAGGCCGTGGCCCGCAGCGTCGGCGGCGTGCGCGAGGTGCGATCGGCGCTGAAGGTCGGCTCGTAGCCGGCCTCACCAGCCCTCGTGGCGGATGTGGTCCGAACGGACCCCGAGGTGTGACAGCAGGTGCACCAGGTCGTCCACGAACGTCGGAGGTCCGCACAGGAAGCAGTAGGCGTGCGGGGCGGTCTCGAGCAGCGGCGCGATGGCGTGCACGTCGAGCCGGTATCGAGACGTCCCTGGCGAGCGCCCCTCGGGCCGGGTGACCACCACGCGCACGCTGCCAAGCGCGCTGGCGCCCCAGTCCTCCCACTCCTCCGCGTAGGCCACATCGTCTGGCGTCCGCACCGAGTAGACGAGGTGCTTGGGCGCCGCATGGCCGGCAACCCGTGCCGCGCGCATCATCGCGCGCAGCGGCGCAATCCCGGTGCCGCCCGCGAGGAACACGAGCGGCACGTCCGGCAACGGGTCGGGCAGCGTGAAGCCGCCGAACGGTCCCTCGAGGTCCACGCGTGCCCCCACGTGCAACCCATCGAGATGACGTCCCACCTGGCCGGCCGCGTCGGCCCGCAACAGGAACTCGAGTTCCCCGGTGGCGCGTGCGTCCTCGGGCGCAGCGGCGATCGAGTAGGGTCGCCGCTCGGGCTGGCCATGCAGGCCGAGCGACACGCCCTGCCCTGCGTGATACAGGAAGGGGGCCTCACCGAGCGCGAGGCGCAACCGTCGCGTGAGGGGCGTGTGAACCGACAGTTCGGTGACGGAAAGGGTGAGCGCGTCAGGCACGACGAGAGGGAACGCCGGACGAGGCGTTGCCCGAGCGTAGCACGAGGTCCGGACGCGATAAGCTGAGGAGGCCGTGCACCTGTCCCTGGGGAGGCCGCGTTGGGCACACTGGATGCCGCTCTGACCGCACTGCGCGCCCGAGCGTCGGACGAGCCGCTGATCTACGCCGATGCCAACGTGCCGGCGCCCGCCGTCCGGCACATGCGATCGCGCCTGCGCTGGGACGTCACGCACGTGATGGACGAGCCCGAATGGCGTCGCGCCACCGACGTCGCCCATTACCGGCGTGCCCGCACCCTGGGCCGTACGCTCGTGACCTTCGACCACGACTACTTCGACGACCGGCTCTTCCCGCCGGCGCAGAGCGGCGGTGTGGTCGTCCTGTCCGCGCCCGACGCCAGCGCGCTCGCACGTCTGCTGGCCGACCTCGATGCGCTGCTGCGCTACGGCGAACGAGGGCCGGAGGCCGGTGGCCTGCCGCTGCGGGGACGCAAGCTGCACCTGTTCCCCGGCTGGACCGAGTACGCATAGACTGGCGGACGACATGATTCTCGACGGCGCCGACATCGTCCTTCCCGACCGCATCGTCCACCAGGGCCGCCTCGTCATCGACGGCGACAGGATTGCCGACATCGGCCCGGGCACGGCATCCGGCCCGCTGGCCGGGCACCTCATCGTCCCGGGCTTCGTCGACGTGCACGTGCATGGCATCGAGGGCAACGACGTGCTCGAGGCGCCCGACCGCATCCGTGCCGTGGCCGCACGCATGCCGCGGTACGGCGTCACGTCGTTCTGCCCGACCACGGTGGCCTGTTCGCCGGACGACCTGGCGATGGTGGCTCGTGCCGTGCTCGACGCGCAGCGTGCCCCGGCGCCCACGTCCGCCCGCGTGCTGAAGGCGCATCTCGAGAGCAACTTCATCGCGCCCGACTACCGTGGGGCGCAGCCGCTGGCGTGTCTCTGTCTGCCGCCTGGGGCCTCGTCGGCCGGGCAGGCCGCCGGCACGGCTGCCGACTACAACGGCGACGACATCATGGCCGTGATCGCCGCCCACCGCGAGGCCGTCGGCATCCTCACCATCGCCCCTGAACTGCCCGAGGCGCTGCCGCTCATCCGCGACCTGGTGTCGCACGGGCATCGCGTGTCGCTGGGGCATTCCGGGGCGACGTACGAGCAGGGCCGCGACGGGATCGAGGCCGGTGCGCGCCATGCCACGCACCTGTTCAACCGCATGCCGCCCTTCACCCACCGTGCGCCGGGGCTCGTCGGTGCGGTGCTCGAGGACGAGCGCGTGGCCGTCGAGATCGTCGTGGACGGCTACCACGTCCATCCCGCCACCATGCGGGCCGCCATCCGCGCCAAGCAGCCGTCTCGCGTCATGGCGATCACCGATGGCACTGCGGGGTCCGGCCTGCCTGTCGGCTCGGAGGTGATGCTCGGCGGCCGCCGCATCACGGTGACGAGCGACGCATGTTTCCTCGACGATGGGACGCTGGCCGGCAGTTCGCTCACGATGGACCGCGCGTTTGCCAACCTGCTGACGCTGGTCGGGATGACGCCGGTGGAGGCCGCGCTCATGACCGCTACCGTCCCCGCCCGCGAGTTGCGCCTGGCCGGGTTCGGCGTGCTGGAGCCCGGCGCCATGGCTGACCTCGTGGTGCTCGACCCGGGCCATCGCGTGCGCCAGACCGTGATCGGCGGCGTGGTCGCCTACGAGGCCTGACCTCTCCCGAGGGGCCGGCGGTAGCGTGTGGGATCGTCGCCGAGGGCCTCGACGAAGGCGTCGTGGCGCTCGCGGCACTTGCTGCACGCGCCGCAATGTGTCCGGTCCAACGGGTTCATGCACGACAGGCTGGACGCCATCGGCGCACCGACCTCGTTCCCACGCCTGATGACGTCCACCTTCGACATCGTGCGGTACGGCGTGTCGATGCGCAGCGGGCGCGCCACTCCGAGCGACAACGCTTCGCCCATCGCGGCGAAGAACGCAGGCGTGGCGTCGGGAAACGGGTTGCCGGCCAACACGCCCAGACACACGCGCTCGATGCCGTGAAGTGCGCAGTACACGGCCGCCTTGCCCAGCAGGACGATGTTGCGCCCGACGAGATAGACGTCTTCGTCGGGCGTGTCGTACCCGGGCGGGGTGCCGTCGAGCGCCCAGTGACCGTCGGGGTACACGTCGCGCATCGGCACCTCCAGCGTCACGAGCGGCCGCACCCGCGCAGCCGAGGGCATCGAGGCCAGCGCTTCGAGGACGACGTCGCGTTCGTCGTCTTCCCACGCGAGCCCTGACGTGACGTAGAGGGGCTGGGTGTCGGCGTGACGTGCCAGGTCGGCGACGAGCACGATGCTGTCGAGCCCGCCCGAGCACAGAACGGCGACATCGGAAGCGTGTAAGGTGTGTGCGTGAGCTATCGGCACTTCGTGTTCGACCTCGACGGGACGTTGATTGATTCACGGCAGGACCTGGCCGACGCCGCCAACGCCATGCTCGCGCGTCAGCATCTGCCTCCGCTTCCGGTGACCGACATTGTCGGCATGGTGGGGGAGGGCGCTCGGGTGCTCGTCACACGGGTGCTCGCGCGCGCCGGCGCCCCGGTCGATGTCGACCGTGCGCTCGAGACGTTTCTCGGCGAGTACGACATCCGCCTGGCCGTGCACACGCGTGAGTACGACGGCGTGTCGGCGCTGCTCGCTGCGCTGCGAGACGCCGGCTGCCGGCTGTCGGTGCTCACCAACAAGCCGCAACAGGCCACCGACCGCGTGCTCGAGGCCCTGGGGCTGCGTGCCTGGTTCACCGATATCCTCGGAGGCGACACCGCGCACGGCCGCAAGCCGGAGCCAGAGGGGTTGCGGTTTCTCGTGGCGCGGGCCGGCATCGGGTCCCACGAGACCCTGATGGTGGGCGACTCGTGGGTCGACGCGCGGACGGCGGCGGCGGCCGGTATCGACGCGTGCCTCGTCGGTTACGGGTTCGGGTATGCCGGCGTCGACGAGACGACCAGTCGGGCGGTCCGCTGGCACGTCGACTCGCCTGCCGGGATCATGCCCTTGGCGCACGGGCATCCACCAGCACCTTCGACGCCGCACGCGACCCGAGCGTGACGGTGCGGGCGCCTGCGCTGCGCAGCACCACGGCGTCCGCCGACGGGTCTCGCTCGACGACTTCGATGGGCTGGCCGGGCTTCAGGTCGCGCTCCTCGATGAAGCGGAGAAACGCGGCGTCCTGATCCGCCACGCGCGTGACCTGGAGTGGCACGCCCACCGGACAGTCGAGCAGCGACTCGTAGCGCCGTTCGGCGATGCCGCCATCGGCCGTGGGAATCGGATCGCCATGCGGGTCCACCGACGGGCGGCCCAGCATCTCGTCCATCCGCTCGATGAGCCGGTCCGACACGGCATGCTCGAGGTGTTCCGCCTCGTCGTGCACTTCGGCCCAGCTCATGCCCATCACCTGCACCAGGAACAGCTCGACGAGCCGGTGGCGGCGCAGCACGAGCGCGGCCAGCTTCGTCCCGGCCGGCGTGAGGCGGACACCGGCGTACGGTTCGTAGCGGACCAGCCCCGACTCGGCCAAAGCCTTGACCATCGTGGTGGCGGTGCCGGGTACCACCTCGAGCGCCGTGGCGAGTTGGCCCATCGGCACGAGGTCCTCGGCCGGCAGCGGCGACTCGGCGAGGTAGATGGCCTTGAGGTAGTTCTCGACGGTGCTCGACGGCAACATGACGGATGGGCGCTCTGCTACTGTAGCCTCCACATGCTACCCGGAGTCACCGGTGCGCGTCTGCGCGGCGAGCGGGGCGCGCTGGACCAGGCCCTCGGATCTCCCGAGCGCAAGGCCCTCTACGTGCGCGATCTGTTTGCGCGCATCGCCTCACGCTACGACCTCATCACCACGGGCCTGTCGTATGGCCGCGACAGGCACTGGAAGGACACGCTGGCCCGCATGGCGTGCGTGCAGCCAGGGGAACGGGCGCTGGACCTGGCATGTGGCACCGGCGACATCGCGGTGCGCCTCGCCGACGCCGGAGCCGTCGTGTGTGGCCTCGATATCACGGCGCCCATGCTGGCGCTGGCCGCCGCCCGCAACGAGGGGGTGCCCGTCTGCTGGATGCAGGGCGACATGCTGGCCCTGCCGGTCGCCTCCGCCTCGCAGGACATCGTGTCGGCGGGCTACGGGTTGCGGAACGTCCCGGACCTCGACTTGGCGCTGCGTGAGATGCGGCGTGTGTTGCGCCCGGGCGGACGTGTCCTGTCGCTCGACTTCACGTTGCCGCCATCGCCCGTCGTGCGCACGGCCTATCTCGCCTATCTCGACCTCGTCGGCGGCCTGGTTGGACGATTGCTGCACGGAGACCCCGACACGTACCGCTACATTCCGGCGAGTCTGCGGCGGTACCCGGGTGCGGCGGGCGTCGCCGCCGCGATGCGATCGCTTGGCTTCGTCGAGGTGGCGTGGTGGCCGCTGCTCGGTGGCCTGATGGCCATCAACACGGGACGGCTGCCGCGGGAGTGACCGCACGGGCGGGTGTCCGCTCGTCGCGGCGGTGTCCCTGCGGTGGGATCCCGCGTCCCGGAACCGGTCAGCGGAAGGGCGTCTCGAGCGTGAGCACGTGCCCGCACGCCGTCGCTGCTCGCGGTCCTGTGCAGGGTGGCGGCTGGCGCGCTTCTGGCAATGGCGGCGAGCATGCGCCTTTCCGCACTCCGTCAGGCGGTACGCTCGCTGGCAGCCACGCCGTCGGTGACCCTGCATTTCCTTCTGGTCGGGTTGGTGGCGGCCATCGTGCCTGCCTGGAGGACGTCACGTGTGGATCCGCTGGTAGTGTTGCGGGCCGACTGATCGCAGGTCTGACCCCAGACGATCAGCCGGCAGGTCTGACCCCACGGACGTCACGCGGCAGGTCTGACCCCAGACCGGCAGTTTCCAGACCTGACCCCCTGCCGGTACTCTTAGGGCAGCATGCTCGACAGCGCTGAAGTCAACCGCCGGCTCACCCATCACCTCGCTGACCTGCAGAAAGCGGCCGCCAGGCGCCGGGGGGAGGTGGACGCCGCCCGGAAGGCCTTCGAAGACGTCCTCGACCGCGAGATCGCCCCGACCGTCAGACAACTGGCCCAGGCCTTGAAGTCGCGCGGCTTCAGTTTCCACGTGCAGACGCCCGCCGGCGCGGTCCGCATGGTCGCCGAGCGCAGCAGCGACGACTTCATCCACGTCGAACTCGACGTCACCGCCCGTCCCCCCGCCGTCGTCGTCAAGCGGCAGTACACCAGGGGCCGTCGTCTGATTGACGACGAGCGCGTCCTGGCCGAGGGGGACGCCATCGCCTCGCTCGACGCGGCCCGGGTGCTCGACGTGCTGCTCGACCTCCTCGTCCCTTTCGTCGAGAAGTAGGCGCAGGCAGGCTGGGCGGAACGACACGCCGTCCGAAGATCACCGACGCCGCGTCGCCACGACGTGCGCCACGATGAACGGAGACTGTTTCCATGCGAACGACGATCGCGCTGACGACCCTGGCGGTGTTGCTGGCGGCTGCCCCGGCCGTGGCCCAGGTACCCCGGCCCGACGAGGACCACGTGGTCACGCGAGGCGAAGGCATTGTCAGGCGAGCCCCGGACCGCGCGTTCGTCACGGTAGCCGCCGAATCGCGGGCGCGCGAGCCTCGCGTGGCGCAACAGGCCAACGCCACGGCCATGGCTGCCGTGCTGAAGCGTCTGGAGGGCCTTGGTTTCACCGGCGGGGCGGTGCGGACGTTGTCGTTCGGCGTCGAGCCCGAATACGACTGGGTGGACAGCCGGCAGACGCTGCGAGGCTACGTCGCACGCAATGCCGTGGAAGTGCGGGTGGACGACATCGGCCGCGTCGGCGAGGTCGTGGACGTCGCGGTGGCATCGGGCGCCACGCAGGTGCGTGACGTGCGCTTCACGCTGAAGGACATGGCGGCGGCCGAGAAGGAGGCGCTGTCGTTGGCGTCCGCCGACGCCCTTGCGCGTGCGACGGCGCTCGCCGAGGGTGTGGGTCGGACGGTGGCGCGGGTCGTGCGCCTCGACGAGGTCGGCGAGGCGCCCCCGACGCCGGTGATGATGCGCATGAGCGCGCCCATGGCCGCCGCGGAAGCCGCGCCATCCACGCCGGTCGCGGCCGGAGAGATCGACGTGCAATCCCGGGTGACCCTCACGGCCGTGTTGAAGTGACCGCAGACCCCCTCCTGCTGCTCGTCGGCCTGCTCACCGGCCTGCTGCTTGGCGCCGCCGTGGCCTGGCTGGCCCTGCGGTCGTCGCGCGTCTCGCCTGCCTCGGTTGCCGCCGCCGAGAACCGCGCCGCCGCCGCCGAGGCGCGCGCTGGCGCGTTCGCACACGAACTGCGTCAACTCGAAGGCACGGTCGAGACGATACGCGGCCGGCTCGAAGACGAACAGCGGCGACGGGCCGTCGCCGAGACCCACGCCGAGCAGGCCGAGGCGCTGGCGCGCCGCCAACTCGACGACCTGTCGTCGGCCCGCCAGCATCTCGAGAACGCGTTCAAGTCGATGGCCGCCGACGCCCTCGACCACAGCACGCGCAACCTGCTGCAGCTGGCCGAAGAGCGCTTCCGCACGCTGCAGGAGCAGGCGGCCGGCGAACTGCGCGCCCGCAGCGACGCTATCGGCGCGCTCGTCACGCCGCTGTCGGAGAAGCTCACCGAGTATCAACGCCAGACGCAGGCCCTGGCGGAACAGGGGCAGCACGGCCTTGGAGAAGTGGGGCGCCAGTTGCGCGACGTCGTTGGCGCCACGCAGCAGCTGCAGCTCGAGACGGCGCGCCTCGTGACGGCCCTGCGCACCCCGCACGTGCGGGGGCGATGGGGCGAAGTGGCGCTGCGTCGAGTCGCCGAACTGGCCGGCATGAGCACGCACTGCGACTTCACCGAACAGGGCTCGCACGAAGGCGACGAGGGACGGCTGCGTCCCGACGTCGTGGTGCACCTGCCCGGCGGCCGCACCGTGATCATCGACGCCAAGGTGGCCCTCACGGCCTATCTCGACGCCATCGAAGCCTCGTCCGACGACGACAGGCGCGGCCACATCCGCCGGCACGCCTCGCAGATGCGCGTGCACGTGGACAAGCTCGCCGACAAGGACTACGGACGGCAGCTCCGCGCGACCGCGGAGTTCGTGGTCCTGTTCATCCCGGGCGACTCGTTCCTCTCGGCGGCCGCCGAAGTGGACGCGGCGCTCATCGAATACGCGCTCGAGCGCAACGTCGTGATTGCGACGCCTGCCACGCTCATCGCCCTTCTGCGTGCCGTGGCCTACGGATGGCGTCAGGAGAAGATTGCCGAGAACGCCCAGCAGATCAGCGATCTCGGACGCGAGGTGCACGACCGGCTCACGACGCTGGTCACCCGCATCGCGGCGACGGGGGCGCAATTGAACAAGGCGGTCAAGGCCTACAACGAAACCGTCGGCTCGCTCGAGACACGCGTGCTGCCGGCCGTCCGGCGGTTCGAGGCCCTCGGCGTGCCGTCGCGCAAGGCCCG
Organism: Acidobacteriota bacterium; assembly: GCA_023418055.1. Classification (GTDB taxonomy): domain Bacteria; phylum Acidobacteriota; class Vicinamibacteria; order Vicinamibacterales; family Vicinamibacteraceae; genus JAEZDP01. The sequence continues at coordinate 6,430 of JAEZDP010000239.1, read as the reverse complement.
CACGGACCCCGACCGCGTCGAGCTCATCGCCCGTCAGCCGCTGCCGCTCGAACTCGAACTCGAGTGACGCAGCCATACGGCGACGGCGGTCCCGCCGCCGTCCCGCCGCACCAGTCGCAGCCGCCCGCGGTGCGCCTCCACGATCTCGGCACAGAGCGCCAGTCCCAGGCCGCCTCCCGTCTTCTTCGATGAGTAGAACGGCAGCAGCGCCGTCCGCATCTCGTCGTCGCTCATGCCGTGCCCACGGTCGGCCACGGTGAAGGTCAGGCCGTCGTCGGTGTCTGTCACCTTCACCGTGATGTGTTCCCGTGGGCTGCCAGACTCCTCGGCGTTCTTCAGCAGTTTGATGAGCACCTGCTGAAGCTGTGCGGGGTCGAACCATCCGGGTCTGGCCGGCAGGTCGCCCGTCCGAGTGAACGGAAACAGTTGTCCGATCTCGTCGAGGAACGAGGGAACGTCCACGTGAACGGGCTGCGGCACCGGCAGCCTCGCGAAGCGGGCATACCCGTCGAGGAACGCGGTCATCATCGCCACGCGGTCGCCGATGGTCCGCAGGATCTCTGGCAGCCGCTCCTGGGCATCGCCGCGGGCGATCACCACCCGTGCCGAATGCGCCAGCGAACTGATCGGCGCCAGCGAGTTGTTGACCTCATGGCTCATCACGCGGATGGCCTTCTTCCACACCTGCACTTCCTGTCTGGCCAGATCCGCTGTGAGCCGCTCAACGACGAGAAGTCGATGAGCCACCATGTGCAACTCGAAATGCCGCACGAGGAGCCGGTAGGTCTCCTCGTGCCCGTCCTGATCCCACGATACGAGGCAGTCGTCGCCCGCGCGAAGGGCAGGCCGCAGCGCCTCTGGCGCGCCGTCGACGAGCCGGTCGAGCGGTTCACCTGCGCTTCGCCGTGGGTGTCCGAACAGGCGCCGCGCCGCGTGGTTGGCGAAGACCACGCGCCCCTGTTGGTCGGTCAGGACGATGGCCATGGGTGCACCCTGGAGAAGGGTGTCGAGCAGCAACTCGCGCTGCACGAGGCTGGCGCGCTCGCGGCGCAGCACGTCGCCCATCCGGTTGAACACGACGATCAGCTCGCCCAGGCCGTCCGCGCGACTCTCGGTGAGCCGCGTGCCGAAGTCGTTCTCGGCAAAGCTCACGACACCGTCGTGCAGGGCCTGCAACGCGAGCCGCGCGGGCCGCAGCGCCCTCCGGACGCAGGCAGAGGCCACGAGCAGGCCGGCACCGGCGCCGAGGAGTGCGGCCGCGAGTGCCGTGAAGGCGGACAGCGCCGAGGACACCGCGGTGATCACCGCCGCCGTGCACACTCCGGCGGCCGCGGCCAGCAGCACGCGCATCTGCAGGTGCTGCGTCGGGCGCCACATCACGGCGCCTTCGGCCGCCGTTCGATGACGATCGCGTGGCGTTCCATCCGGCGGTAGAGCGCCTGTCGCGACAAGCCCAGTGCCTCGGCGGCACGCGACACGCTGCCCCCGTGTTCACGCAGGACACGCGACAGCGCCTCGCGTCCGTCCGCGTCGCCCACACCCGTCGCCGGGTCCGCCTCGGAAAGGCCGAGATCGGCGGGGCGAATCTCGGCATCACGCACGAGCAGGCACGCGCGCTGCAGGCGGTTGTGCAGTTCGCGCACGTTGCCCGGCCAGGGGTGGTCGAGCAGGGCGTGCTCGGCCTCACGCGAGAGGCGGGGCGTCGGCGTCTCCGCCGAACCGCCCGTGCCGTGCTGCGCGAGGAAGTGCCTGGCGAGCGGCAGGATGTCGGCCTGCCGGTGCACCAGCGCGGGCACGGCAATCTCGATCACGTTCAGCCTGAAGTAGAGGTCTTCGCGGAACTCTCCGGCCGCGATGGCCGCCGTCAGGTTCACGTTGGTGGCGCACAACAGCCGGACGTCGGCGGTGCGGGTCTCGCTCGATCCGAGGCGCTCGAACTCGCCGGTCTGCAGCACGCGCAGCAGCCTCGTCTGGCCGGCCACCGGCAGCGTCCCGATTTCGTCGAGAAAGAGCGTGCCGCGGTGTGCGGCCTCGAAGCGGCCGATGCGTCGCCGTTGCGCGCCGGTGAAGGCGCCGGCCTCGGCGCCGAACAGTTCCGCCTCGAGCAGCGTCTCGGGCAGTGCGCCGGCGTTGACCGTCAGGAACGGGCGCTCGGCACGCGCGGAGTTGGCCTGCACGATGGCGGCAATCATCTCCTTGCCCACCCCGTTCGGACCGGTGATGAGGACAGGCACGTCTGCGGGCGCCACCTGGAGGGCCAGGCTCACGGCACGGTGCATGCCGTCGCTGACGTAGACGAGCCCGCGCAGGTCGAAGGCGCGTGCGAGGTCGGCGCGTTGCTCGGCCGTCACGGCATCGCCCGTCGGCTCGAGTGACAGGCGCTGCCGCGCCTCGAGCAATTGCCGCACACTCGACACGAGTCGGCCGTCGTCCCACGGCTTGCCGAAGTAGTCGGCCGCGCCCTCGCGCACGAGTTCCACCGCACGTTCGAGCGAGGTGAAGGCCGTCATCAGCAGCACCGGCATGTCGGGGTCGAGTGCGCGGATCGCCCTGAAGAGCGACGCGCCCTCCGAGCCTGATGTCTCGCCGGGTGCGAAGTTCATGTCCTGCAGCACGACGCCCACGCCACCCGCGCGCACCGCCTCGAGCGCCGCGTCGGGGCCGCCTGCCACGAGGCACGGCAGGTCGTGCAGCGTCAGCAGCAGTTCGAGGGCCTGCGCCACGGATGGATGGTCCTCGACTACCAGCACGGCAGAAGGGCGTGGGGACATCGGCACGGCTGAGTCGAGGGTACCGCACCAGGCCGGTCAGGCCGTGCGCGTGGCCTCGGCAGGCGCGATGCGCGCGCCGCGCGACGCGGGCCACCACGTGGCCGCCAGGCCCGCCGCCCACAGGACCACGGCGCCACCCAGCACCAGCGCCGGCGTGAGGGCAGGACCGTCGATGCTGCGCAGCAGCGCCACGTTCAGCGCCACGGCCATCACCGCCCCCAGCGCCACGCCGACCGTGGTGGTCATCCAGTTCTCCATCAGGAAGTGCTTGAGGATGTCGCCCCGCGACGCCCCGAGCGCGCGCCTCGTGCCGATCTGCCGCGTCCGCTCTGCCACGGTGAACGACGTCAGCCCGACGATGCCGAGTGACGTGATGAACACGAGCGTGACGATGACCAGTGTGAGCAGCCGCACGAGCAGCGTCTGCGGCCCCTGGTAGATGGCCTTGACCTCGGCGATGCTCCGCAGGCGCAGCGTTCGTCCGGCGTCGACGTCGAGCAGCGCCTGCTCGACGCGCGCGAGCACCTGATCGCGCTGCCCGGGCGCCGCGCGTATGAGGTAGGAGAAACCCGCGTCGTAGGAGCCTTGGCGGAACGGACGGAACACCACGAACTCGCCGATGTTCCACGCGTAAGGATTGTAGAACGCATCGATGATGCCCACCACGCGCAGCGGCGCGCCGTTGCCGTCCGGGAAGGTGTTGCCCAGGGCGCCACCCTCGGGAAACATCTGCGACGCGTAGGCCTGCGAAATCACCACCTCGGTGGTCGGGAGCCCGTCTCTGGCGCGTGCGGCGTCCGCGGCAGCCTGTTGCTGTCGCCCGATTGCCGTGGTAGCGAGCACGGTCTCGCGCGTGAACCATCGGCCTTCGGCCAGGCGGGCGCCCAGGGTCTCGAGCAGCGCCTCGTCGGCGGCGTACGTCTGGGTGCGCAGCTGCGGGCTGTCGGGCGTCCGCTGAAACTGCGACGAGCTGCCGCCGCCCTGCCAGGGCAGGAAGCGCGTGCTCGTGGCGGCCGCCACTCCGGGCAGCGCGCGCAGCGCGGCGAGGTCGGCATCGATCACCTGATCGCGAAACGTGTCCTCGCGGTACGCCTGGTTGAACGGACTCACCGCCACCGTGACGAGGTCGTCGTCGGCAAAGCCCGAGGTGCGCGTGAGTTGCCGGCGCGCGTCGAGAATCAACGTCACCGAATTGGCGACGATGGCCAGGGTGAGGGCCACCTCGAAGGCAAGCAGTCCGAAGCGCACCTTGTTGCGGAGCATCGCGCGGAGCAGGGGACCGATGTGCATGGCATCACGCTTTCAGGTGAATGGCCGGCGCCACGCGGCAGATGCGCCACGCCGGATAGAGCCCCGAGACGAGGCCAGCCAGCACCGAGAGCCCGACGGCCAGCGCCAGCATCGGCAGGTCGAGCCGGATGAGATCGGTGCGCCCCGTCGTGTCTCTCAGGAAGATGTTCAGGCCGCGCAGGGCCACGGCGGTGAGGCCGATGCCTATCGCGCCGCCAAGCAGGGCCACCACCTGGCATTCCACCAGGTGCTGCAGGAAGACGTCGCGACGCGACGCCCCGAGCGCCCGGCGCACGCCCACCTCCGACGCGCGCGCGAGGAACTTGCCGAGCAGCAGGCCGATGAGGTTCACCGACGCGACGAGCAGGAACAACAGCCCGACGACGACCAGCGGTTGCGTCTCCTTCGGCGCCACCTGCATGTCGGACATGAGCGCGCTGATCGTCGACAACCTGTAGTTCAGCGGACGTTCGAACCGTCCCTGCTGCTTCTGCTCGGTGATGTAGCTTTCGAGGAACGCGCGGTAGGCCCGCACCGCGCTCGCGTTGTCGAGCTCCACCCAGTACTGGATCCACGTCTGCTCGTCCCGTCGTCCACCCCACCCGTCGGAGTTGCCGGCCGAGCTGAGATTCATCGGCGTGGTCAGCGCAAAGGGGATGAAGAGCCCCTCGGGCTCGACCATGGGGTTCTGGGTCATGTCGTACATGCGGACCGACGGCATCCACGGCGCGAGCACGCCCACGACCGTGAAGTCGCGCTCCTCGAGCCGCAGCGTGCGGCCCACGCTGTTGCGCCCACCGAACAGGCGGTCGTTCATCGCCGCCGAGAGGACGACCACCGGCTCGGCCCTGGCGTCCACGGCGCGGTCCCACCCCGAGCCGTGCGCGAACGGCACCTCGAACATCGGGAAGAAGTCGGCATCGACGACGCGGATGTTCTCCTTGAACGGCCGCGACACGTCCTCGTCGGGGAACACGAAGAGGCGCGCCCTGTACGTGGCGGTCTGGCGGAGGGGGAGTGTGGAACGCCGGAGTTCCGTGGCGTCGCGAAAGGAGATCTGCGGCGGCAGCGCGTTCACCTCGCCGCCGGGATACGCCTCCCGAGGATCCCAGTTGTCGAGCCTCACATAGTGCAGTCGACCCTCCTGCGTGGGGAGGGGATGGCGGGTGAAGGCGTGACGGACGGCTGCAAACGTCGTGGCGAACGCGATGCCGAGGCCGATGCAGAGCACCACCAGCACCGAGAGCACGGGGCTGCGCTTCAGGCTCTTCCAGGCGATCCAGATGGTGTGGAGGATCATGGCGTCCCCTTCAGCGCAGCGCCGCCGCCAGGCGCGACGACTCGCGCTCGTCGAACAGCGACGTGTCGGGGTCGATGATGCGCCCGTCGAGCAGGTGGATGTGCCGCACCGCGCGGGCCGCGCACTCGGGTGAGTGGGTCACCATGATGATGGTGGTGCCCTGCGCGTGGATGCGGTCGAGCAGGTCCATCACCTCGCGCGACATCAGCGTGTCGAGGTTACCCGTCGGCTCGTCGGCGAGAATCAGCTTGGGATCCCCTGCCAGCACGCGGGCGATGGCGACACGCTGCTGCTGTCCACCTGACAACTGCGACGGCAGGTGACGGAGGCGAGACGTCAGGCCGACCTGTTCCACGGCACGCTCGACCCGCGAGCGGCGCTCCTTCGCGGGCAGGCGGCGGTAGCGCAGCGGGACGTCGACGTTGTCGAAGACGTCGAGATCGGGAATCAGGTTGAAGGACTGGAAGATGAACCCGATCTTCTGGTTGCGGATGCGCGACATCTCGGCGTCGCCGAGCCGGCTCACGTCCTGCCCGTCGAGCACGTAGCTGCCGCTGTCGAAGGTGTCGAGCAGGCCCGTGACGTTGAGGAACGTCGTCTTGCCCGAGCCGGACCGTCCCATCACGGCCACGAATTCACCACGCTCGACGTGCAGCGACACGTCGTCGAGCGCGTAGGTCTCGACCATCTGCGTGCGGTACACCTTCCGGATGTTCTTCAGCGTCAACATGGTTCAGCGTCCCCTCAGCAGCAGCCGTTCGGCTGCCGCGAACTCGGCCGTGTCCGACACGATGACGGTGTCGCCCTCGCGGAGCCCGTCGACGACTTCGACGAGCGCCAGGCTGCGCGCCCCGAACGTCGCGTCGCGCCGCGTCGCGACCCCGTCCTCCACCACGAAGACGAGCCGCCCCCCTCCACTCTCGAGGAATGCTCCGCGAGGCAGCACGAGCACGTCCGGCTTCGACTCGAAGAGCAGCCGCAGCGACACACGCTGGTTCTCGCGCAGCGAGGCAGGGGGCTCCCCCTCGAACACCGCGCGGCCCTGCACCTGCGAGTCGGTGACCGACGG